>DAVI01000044.1:0-322 GCA_002505495.1 Euryarchaeota archaeon UBA59
CATCCGCTGGCAGGAACCCATCTCGTAGGAATCACCACCGGCAGTAAAGCGGTGCCACCAGTTGTCCTCTAGAGTTGTATCGAGGTAGTAAATCACATCATTTGCATCGACCGAGATGTCGCCTTCGTCACCGAGACATTCCGAGCCGCCGCCGGTGACAGAGCCTACTACCGAATTCAGCAAGTTGCCGGGTGTGGAGTCGAAGCCATTGCCATGAGACCAGTTGCTACCATTGTTGGTGGAAATCCAGAACCAAGAGGCCCAGTAGTCCCATGTTGTAGATTCACCATCTTCGCAGGCATACCATGAATCGAATGGACCA
>DAVI01000044.1:388-1263 GCA_002505495.1 Euryarchaeota archaeon UBA59
CTTGTGGGCGGTGACCTGCATGTTTCCTTGGGAATCGATGGAGATTGAGGGTTCGTAGCCGACACCGTAGCCGATGTAGTCCGGATCCTGACCGTTGGCTGGGTCGATGCACTCCTCGTGGCGAGGCATGTAGATGGGCTCGCCCCAGATGATTGGGATCTGTTTGTCCCCGATGACGTTGCCCCCATCCCCGCCACCGTAGTCGCTGCTGACTCCCCAAAGTGCTGAGAGCAGCATGAAGACGATGACCACAGCGCCGGTCGCCCCAAAGGCGAGATTCAGCTGAAGGCGCTCTCGGCGCTCATCTTCATGATCGGCCGGGTCGAGCACCGCATCGAGAACCTCCGCCTCCATTTCGGCGAGTTCAGCGTCCAAAACCTCAGTGCTCACGCAGCCACGAAGTGGCTGGTCATCATGAAACCGACGCCTCGGGGACAAGGTGAGGTTTTCCCGTCAGTAGCGATTCTCCAACTCCTCGAGGAAGAGTCGAATCGGCTTGTGCGATGGAGCGAGGAGTTTCGACAATGTCATCGGCCAGTAGAATTCCTCGTCGAGAATTGACTTCGGCGCCTCGCACAGGTAGCTCATGATCTCGAAAATGTTGCTTGGCCAACTGAACAGGTCATCCTCGTTCACAGCCTCGGAAAGAACCTTCCAGTTCTTGCGTTGTGGGAGGCGAACACTGAGGCGGAAATCGTCCACCAATGTGAGGTACTCAAGACGCCAGCGCCAGCCGGTGCTGCCGGGAATCTCCGCAACGGCGGTGGCTTCATCGTAGGTGCCACCGAACTCTTCAGCGATGAACTTCGAGATTTGTGGGGATAGGGGGCTCTTGTGCAGTCCGTAGACGGTCATCAGTCCATCACGCAACGGTT
>DAVI01000044.1:1394-5862 GCA_002505495.1 Euryarchaeota archaeon UBA59
ACTCCGCCTTCCCTCTACCGGACAGTGGTTGGATGCCGATGCGGGGCAAACCGCTGCCACTGCTCGCGAGTGGATTCTTGATTCGAGAGAGGACCTCTGCCATGTCGATGGAGTAGATTGCGAGTTTCCCCCGAACCATCAGTTTGTCATCCTTCTCGATGACGAATTCTCGATTTTCCTGGATGAAACCTTCCAACCAGTCGATTCCCTTGTGCAGAGAAGAAGCGACGGCTCTCCATTCCTTCACGAACTCGCTTGCGGCCATGCGAGTATGAGATTGTTGACCCGTTAAAAGCGGTGCAGCGGAAACCGTCTGCAGGTCCAGTTCCCACTCACGATACTAAGGGAAGTGAACCGGTGAGGGCGTCGATGTCTTCCCTACCGCCCGGGCCGATTCCAACGACTGTGACCGTCCCTGCCGGAATCTCGGTGTGGCCAGCATCCTTGATGAGACTGGCAATCAGACCAACCGTCGTCGCCTCACCGAACAGCCTCCGCAAGGCATCCTCGTCAGCGACTTGGCAGACTATCTTACGCGCCCCGCGCTCCATGTATCTGTCAAGCGTCTTGGGAATCTCCCGTTCCGCCTTCAACACGCAGTCTGCGGCAGCGTGGCTGCACTGGGCAGCCAACTTGCCGCGTGAGAGTTTCAAATCCTTGCGGACGACGAAGACCATCGTCAACTCAGGCTGTGACCGGGACATTCTCTGTCGCCTCCAGATGGACCGTCTGATGGCGCTCCATCATCTCAGCCAACGGGCTTGCAAGCCAGGCAGCGAAGAAGAGGTTGCCCAGCGCGTGGAGCATGTCATAGGGAATCCCGGCGAGGATGTAGGCGGGAAGCATGGCCGGACCGAGGGTGTGCAGGATGCTTAGGGAGATGACCCAACCGAAGAGGACGCCGCTGAGCGCTGCAATGCCGGCAATCCTTGGCATGGATGTCAGATGAGGGGCCGCGTAGGCTCCCAAGCAACCCACCAGAGACCACCCGAGAGCTTGGTAGAGAGTCCAAATTCCATGACCCATTATCAGATTCGAACCTAAGGCGATGACTGTGGCCAAGGCGATGGCCCTCTTCGCACCCATCTGCATTCCGACGACAAGCACGAGGACCGTCACCGGCTGAATATTGGGTAGAGGTTCGAGAAGCACCCGGCCGAAAATCCCGAAAATCGCCAACAGGGCCAGCAAGGTCCATTCCCTGCCATCGGGTAATCCCCGCTCGGCTCGTAGAAGGGCCCATCCGACCAACGATAAGAGAGCGATGTTGATCGCCAGCATTCCCACCGGACCGACATCTATGGCGTGTGCTCCGAGCATGTGTCCGCCCCTCGCTGATTCGGCTAATAATATGCCCTCAGTGAATCGCCGCTCACCGGGAAATATTCACCAAGTCTCAATCTTCCATTCAAGCACACTGTCCTCGACCAATACGAGGTCGCCGATTCCGACCATGGACCAGGCGTTATTGTGGTAGAGTGACCAATATGCCCCTTGAGTCGATGAGCATGTGTGATAGTCACAGGGGTCAACCCCTCCGATGGTCTCGATCATGACGCCATACTGTGAGGTCGAGTAGACTACTTCCAAGTCACCTTCAGCGATGTCTGTTGCATTGAGCAACATACCAAATCCATCCTCATAGCCGCTGAGACCACCCACACAGGCGCCGGTGCCGTTGAATTCCGTCTCGGTCATGAAATCGGTGCCATCGTAGTCGATGTAATGCCGTCCGTCAGCGTAGTCCGAATGAGCCGCACCTACTGGAAAGTCGACACACACGACCTGCTTGCCCAGCCAAATGTCCGGTAATCCATTGTGTGAATTCCCCTCGTCATCAATTAGTTCAGAGGTCATCCGAGCCCACTCTTGATTGAGTGTAGGGGCACTAATCACAGCCATCACCAACAAGAAGGCGGAAACTCCCTTCAGTCGGTTGTCACTCGACAAAGTGAACCAGATTAGTACGGCCAAGGAAACCGTGAAGATTGCCAGACCGTAGAACTGCGACATGGGGCCAAATCGCTGACTAAACGGTTAATGAATGTGGGGATTGTCACTCAAGGCGTTCGAGACGCTGCCTGAGTACGGCGCTGACGACCTTGCCATCAGCACCCCCTCCCAACTCGGAAATCACCACGCCCATCAGTGGCCCCAAGGCACCCATTCCTCTCTCTGCGACGAAATCTGCCCTCTCCGCCAGAATGCGGTCGACTACCGCCTCAACATCGCTGGAATCGGCTGGCACCACACCCAACTCATCTGCGCGCTTGGACAGAGCTGCTTTCAGCGCTTCGGAGTCATCAGATTTGGAGTCCCAATCCCCTGAAGACAACATTCTCACCACAAGTGGGACCAACCCTTCACGAGTGATTCCACCAGCCTCTCGGGCTTCGAGACAATAGCCGATCAACGCCAATGGAATGAGTTCAGCACTCGGCGCGTTCGCCTCGGCTGCAACGGCGTCCTGGATGCGGTCGAGAAGGAGGCCGGCCCACGCCT
The DNA here is from genome assembly GCA_002505495.1 of Euryarchaeota archaeon UBA59. Lineage (GTDB taxonomy): Archaea > Thermoplasmatota > Poseidoniia > Poseidoniales > Thalassarchaeaceae > MGIIb-Q1. The sequence goes on from DAVI01000044.1 coordinate 3,897, forward strand.
TGTCAGGCAGCGGTCCAAGTCCATCAGCGAGGCCGCCTTCGCGACCGAGATGGAACAGTTCGTCCTCTTCACGGCCGAGCAGCGCATCGACCTGATTGTCTGAGATGTCGCAGGCGGAGAGCCGTGCTCTTCGCTGCTCGACTGAGGGGGGGAGATTGGAAGATATCTCGCTCCAATGTGTCTCACTCAAGGCAAACACTGGGACGTCGGTCTCCGGATACATCCGAGCGCCACCGGGTAGCGGTCGCATCGCATTGGTCGTGCCATCCTCTGGTTCGCCTTTCTTGACCACAACATTGCGAACCTCCTGTGGTATCCTATGGTAGGCCTGCCTCGCCCGCCGGACCACGGACTCAAGGGCCAACTCCGCCTGCCATGCCGGCGCTGCGCAGAGTGCGAATGCGTCATCCTTCGAACAGCCGAGTTCCTTTCCAACCGCAGCCACCTCCGACTCGGTGATTCCGTACGCTGGCAACTCATCTGAATGGAATATGCCACGCACGCCGGCCAACTTCGCCGCCGCCGCCAACTCCCGTCCGAGGCGGGGAAGTTGAGAGCCCTCGGAATCGAGTTGCTTGTTACCCAACTTGCCGGCAAATCCGGGCAATCTGAGGCCGATGATGGCGGCACCATCGGCCAATGAATCTGAAATCATCTTACTCTCACTAGCCGTGAATCCGCCACTGACATCCACTAGAGAGATTGGGAGAAGGTCAGCGACCGCGGCAGCCACCGTCGCCTCGACCTCAGAATCGTCGTCATCACGGTGGTTAGGAAGATTGGGCAGGGAGGCGGCGGCGCGGAGTTCATTTGCGAGGCGATAGAAGTGGAGTTGACGGGCCATTTCAAGACGAATGATTCGAGGGATCCAAGAGAGGTCCTGGCACCCTTTGATCTCGACCCTGTCGCCACATCCTAGGCTCACATTGAGGTCCTGGCGAATCGTCCCGAGCCCTCTCTTCACACGGCGGGTGTCGCGCAGAAGTTGGCCTAGCGCGATGGCGGTCTGTTTGGCGTGTTCGGGGGACTGCACCTCTGGTTCGGTGGCGATTTCGATTAGCGGAACTCCCAATCGGTCCAATGTGTAGATGACCTGCTCGCCATGTTTGCCGGGTTGTGTGTCCAACTTCCTCGCCGAGTCCTCCTCGAGGCAGAGAAGCGAGATTCCGACCGCTCCGTCAGCGGTTTGCACGGCTCCTCCGGTGGCGACCAAGGTGGTCCGTTGGAAGCCGCTCGTGTTGGAGCCGTCAACGACGGTCTTGCGCATCGCCTGCATCATCGGAACCGGCTTCATCTGCATCATCGCCGCCACGGTGAGAGAGATGTCGATGGCGTCCGAATCATGGTCGAGCGGCGGCGCCTCATCGAGTTCGATGAGCCCCGCGTTGGGCGACTGGACATAGACGAAGGAACGGTTGCGGCGAGCCTCAAAGCGAGCCGCCACGTCGACTTCTCCCGCCTCCCCCTCTGCCGCTCTCAGATGGCGGGAAACCCGCGGCCAATCAGCTGGAATCGTGTTGATCGTGTGGTCGTAAAGGATTCCTGGTTGGCGAGAATGCAACTTGCCGGTGGCGAGTTGTTGGTGGATTTCGAGGCCACACATGAAGCCTAGTTGTTCGGGGTCCAGAGCGCTCGCATCGGCGACTTCCCCCCGTGGCTCATGTGCGCCCATCACGGCCTCGGAGAGGCCGTCACTCCTTAGCGACGACGGCTCGTGTGGTCAGACCCTACGCCAAATATCCATTTTTGGCTGGTAACAAAAGTTCGCCGTATTCAAATTCACAAGCGCCCTGTCAGTCTCATCCTCGTTGAAACCGAGTGGTGTCATCGCATTATAGATGTCAGTGATTTCGATGTCAATGTCCTTGCGGCCACGGGAAAGTTCTGACATCACCTCCTTCAACGTCATATCAGCAGAGCGGCGTTTTGCCGAGCGGCCGGTGATGATTGCGCCCTCGTCGAACTG
>DAVI01000044.1:6125-6257 GCA_002505495.1 Euryarchaeota archaeon UBA59
CACCTCTCGCCCCTCCTCGATGAGCGCCTCGCTGATTCCTGAACTCCGGTTGGCGAGAATGTGCTCGGCAATCCTTCGGTCCTGCTCTTGGATGATGTCATCACGGAGCAACCAGATGATGTCGAATCTGGA
>DAVI01000116.1:0-883 GCA_002505495.1 Euryarchaeota archaeon UBA59
GAGTTGGAATCAATGTCAATCAGCGTGTCTGAGTCCCAATCCGACAGATCACCATCAATGGTGATGTCGTCGGGCGTAGCGGCTCCGACCAGACTAAAACAAGCCGGGGCTAGAAAGAGCGCGACGACCACGATTGAGGTCCGAAGCATCAACTTGGCCGAGCCCTCGGGGCATCAAAGCATTATGGCAGTCACGGCCATAGGCCGTGCATGCGGCGAGCAGGCGTCCTCTGTCACCTCACCTCGCTACCCAACCGGGCTCTTGGAGAATATGACGCCGACAGATTCTGTGAATTGCTGAGTAGCGTCGGCTGCTCTGTCTGGCAGATGCTGCCTGTGACGCCTCCCGACGAGCACGGCTCTCCATACGCCTCCAGTTCGGCGTTTGCCGGGTGGCATGCACTCTGTGACACTTCCATCATGCGCCAATTGGACTACAACGAGTTGGACAGATGGGTGAAGGCGAACCTCCATTGGCTCGAGGATTGGGCGCTTTTCTCGGTCTTGAAAGAGGGCTTTGAAGGGCGCCCTTGGACTGAGTGGCCTTCGCGAATCAGAGAGAGAGAGCCGGTGGCCATTGCCGAGATCAAGGAGGATCTGGCCGACCTGATGAGTGGATGGATGAGAGAACAGTTCGTCTTCCAAGCTGACTGGGACTCACTTCGCTACTGCTCTGAAAAATGTGGTGTGGAACTGTTTGGTGATCTGCCCTTCTTCCTTGCTCACGATTCCGCCGATGTCTGGGCCAACCAACACCTGTTCCTGCTCGAGGAGAGTGGCGCACCGGCCGTGGTGGCCGGAGTCCCTCCCGACTACTTCTCGAAGGAGGGGCAGCGCTGGGGGACGGTGCACTACGACTGGGATGCACACCGCGCAGAGGGCTT
>DAVI01000116.1:973-4254 GCA_002505495.1 Euryarchaeota archaeon UBA59
CACTTCCGGGCCATCGATTCGGCTTGGGCGATTCCCGCCCATCACCCAACTGCGGAGCATGGCGAATGGGTGCAAGGGCCGGGTGATGAGTTGCTCGAGGCCATTCTAGAGGTCTCACCAAAAGGAGGACTCGTGGCGGAGGATCTCGGCATCATCCCTGATTCGGTGGTCGAGATGAGGAGGAGACACGGCTTGCCGGGAATGGCGGTGCTGCAGTTCGCCAATGATGATTCGGGCAACCCACATAATCCGGAGAACCATACTGCGGATATGGTGGTCTACACCGGAACCCACGACAATGACACCACCGTAGGATGGGGAAAGAAACCGGTCAAGGAGATGATCACCACAGCACTCGAATCACCGGCCGAACTTGCGATAATACCGCTCCAAGACGTGATGAGGCTGGGCTCAGACGCGCGCATGAACACCCCTGGCGTCCAGGAGGGAAACTGGGAATGGAAATTCGACTGGGAGGAGCTGGATGACGCACAACTACTCTGGTTCGGTCAGCAGGTCTACGGCTCGGGCAGAAGGCGCTAGTTGCGGCCTTCGGCCTTGACTGCGTCCCAATCTGCGAGGAACGACTCGATGCCTGAGTCGGTCAGTTCGTGCTCGATGAGTTGCTTGAACACCTTGTAGGGGATAGTGGCGGCGTGGGCTCCGAGCCGGGCGGACGCCTCGACATGCTCGACGCTGCGGATTGAGGCGGCGAGTACCTTGCAGGTCAGGTCCGGATTGTGGTTCCATACCTGCATGATCTCTGCGATGAGATGCATTCCGTCCTCGCCTCGGTCATCGAGCCGCCCGATGAACGGCGAGAGATAGGCGGCGCCAGCCTTTGCCGCGAGTAAAGCCTGACTCACGCTGAAGACGAGTGTCATGTTCACATCGATTCCCTCGCCCGCCAAGATGCTGGTCGCAGCAAGACCTTCTGCCGTACAAGGCACCTTGATGATGACGTTGTCGGGAAGTGACTCCTTCAAGTCACGCCCCTCGGCAACCATGCCCTCGGTGTCGAGGGCGGTCACCTCAGCACTGATTGGGCCGGAACAGAGTTCTGCGATTCTCTGAACGGTCCTCTTGAAATCACCACCGGAGCGCCGAATCAGAGTCGGGTTAGTGGTCACTCCGTCGAGCACACCCCACGCAGCGATCTCCTCGACTTCGGCGATGACGGCTGAGTCTAGAATCAACTCCATTGCTGTTATTCGCGTCGGTGGTTGTAGGTCAATGTTGCGCAGGCATGATGATATGACTCAGTGATTGGAGAGGAGTGCATGGTGGTCGCATACCTCTCAGCAGAGATTGGGCTATGGTCTGAACTCCACACCTACTCCGGTGGCCTAGGGGTCTTGGCAGGCGACCATGTCAAGTCAGCGGCTGATGCAGGTATCGACCTTGTAGCCATCACCTTGCTCTATAGACAAGGTTACGGCAGGCAACACTTGGATGAGTCAGGAAATCAGTCTGAGAGTTATCCCGAGATAGATCCGGCCGAACATCTCATCGATACGGGCATCGAATTAACACTCCCACTGGACGGTTCCACCCTCCATTCGAGAATCTGGTTGGCGGAAGTTGTTGGTCTCGGCGGCCACACAGTTCCGGTCTACTTTCTCGATACGCGGCACGAGGCGAACGCACCTGAGCACGCGGCGCTGGGCAACAGGCTCTATGGCGGAGATGATTCAGTTCGGCTGCGGCAGGAATACCTGCTCGGTGTTGGAGGTATTCGAGCCCTGAATGCACTAGGCCATGGCCCATTTACAGGTCTGCACCTAAACGAAGGACACTGCACGTTTGCAGCACTTGAGATGCTCTCTCAAGGGTGGTCGCGCGATGGCCTTCGAGCTCGCTCACTGTTCACGACACACACACCAGTACCGGCCGGCCACGACCGTTTCGCTTGGAAAGAGGTTGAGTCAGTTGTCGCTGACTTACTACCCGATGATGTTCGAACGTTCAGCGGATGCGAAGAATCCTGCTCAATGAGTCATTTGGCAATCGGATTGGTGGGGAAGGTAAACGCCGTTTCGAACCTCAATGCGTGGGTCGCTTCGGGGATGTTCGAGGGAGTTCATATCGAGCCCATCACCAATGGTGTCCACCACCTCACCTGGGCCTCACCCCCCATGGCGGCGGTCTATGACGAGCACCTCCGGGGCTGGCGTTCTGACCCCGCTAAGTTGGCTCACGCCGGCAGGATTCCCGACGATGCGCTTGTGCCGGCGAGGCAGGAGGCGAGGGCGGTTCTGCGCGACTTGGTGCAGGCGAGTACTGGAGTCGAATTCGAGGAGTCGCGGCTGACAATCGGTTTCGCACGCAGGTTCGCCACCTACAAGCGGGCCAATCTGGTGTTCAGCGATCTGCCAAGGTTGAGGGCATTGGGCGCCGGTCGTATCCAATTCGTATTCGCCGGCAAGGCGCATCCGCGCGACGAAGGCGGCAAGCAGTTGATTCGGGATATTTTCGCAAGTGGTGCCGAGGTTGCTGATGAAATTCCAGTCGCCTTCCTCGAAGACTACTCCATGGCGACTGGTCTAGCGATGACAAGCGGGGTTGACATCTGGTTGAACAACCCTGTCCGCCCGTTCGAGGCTTCGGGAACCAGCGGAATGAAGGCGGCCCTAAACGGGGTTCCGAATCTCTCGATTCTCGACGGTTGGTGGCCCGAGGCGTGTGAGCACGGGGTGAACGGTTGGGCCATTGGCGAGGCTGAGGCGGACCGCGACGATGTGAGGGACGCCGAGGCGCTCTATTCAGTCTTGGAGCATGAGGTACTTCCCGCGTGGGAGGAGGGCGATGCGCGGTGGGCTCACCTAATGCGAGCGGCCATCGCAACCAGTGCGCGATTCACCGGAGCGAGAATGGTCAGTGACTACCAAAGATTCTACGACTCCTTTCACTGAGTCGCTTGGGTACCCTTGTTGTTTCAGCGGGAACGCCTGAAAGCCATCAAGCCGAAGGTGATGAGGCCGAGCAAGAGCAGAACCACCAACCCGAGCCTGAGGCTGTTGGCAAAGTCGAAGCCGCCTGCAGGGTCGCTCGACTGTCCGCCATTCGAATCGTCAGGCGGATTGCAGCCGATTTCGGTGCAGGCCCATTGATTCTGTTCACAAGTGCAGGTATTGCATCCATCATCAGCCATCTTACTGTCGCCATCGGTACATACCAACTCGGTTCCCGGTTCCGGTTCTGGCTCTGGTTCGGTTGTGCCATTGCCTGACTGATTCCCGGTTCCGTTTCCTGTCTGGTTTCCGGTCTGATTTCCGGTCTGA
>DAVI01000116.1:4313-8180 GCA_002505495.1 Euryarchaeota archaeon UBA59
TCCGGTCTGATTTCCGGTCTGATTGCCGGTTTGATTGCCAGTCTGGTTTCCAGTCTGGTTTCCGGTCTGGTTTCCAGTCACATTTCCAGAGGGGTCGTCACCGACAGTGAACTCGTAAGTGAGGGTGGAGTTGGGGCATTCGTGCCAACTTCCGGGGCCACAGGAGAGGATGGCGGCCTCGAAGGTCAGAGTGATGTTTGTGCCGTTAGGAATCGAGGGGTCGAGCGTGAGTTGCCACTCGTAAGGATAGGTGTGGTCGGGCCAGATGAGGTAATACCACTCCATCATCCCAAGGAATCCGCTCACTCCTGAGTGGTCCGCAGTCGCGTTCACTCCGGGGTAGTTGAGGTCCTTCGCGCAGGTGTTCACCAAGTCCAGTGTCACGAAAAGTGTCCCGTTAACAGTCAGATTGTCGACGATTAAGCAGTGGCCGTCAGGTCCGGGCGGCGGCGGGTCTGGGCCGCTGAAGTCAGCGTAGTATATTGCAACTGAATTGGCTGGCAGTGTGACGCTGCCACTTTGCAAGCTATTGTTGCCAAACATGTCGAGGTGAATTGGACTACTCCAATCGCCCGCGAGATTGCTTAGGTCGATTGAGAATCCGGCCGACGAATCGCCCCGGTTCAACAGGACGATGACAGAGCCGTCTGCCGTTTGGCGGGCGAAGGCGAGAGTGTCGGTTGTCGCCCCGAGGCTGGTGTAATTTCCGCGCCGAAGCGGTTCAAGAGATTGCCTCAGTTGGCTGAGTTCACTCACATTCTCAAGTAGCGCTGCCTCACGCGAGTTTTGTTCAGACGCGTTGCGCAACATGTGACGATTGTCAGGGTCGGCTCCGCCGAATTCGCCATACTCGTCGCCCATGTAAATCATAGGAGTGCCCGGTGTAGTCAACAGCCAAGCGAACGCTTGGAGAGCAGTGTCGTACGGTTCCTGTGTCCCTGGTTGGCCGGGCAATCCGTCCTCGGACCACTGGTTCCACGCGTCAGAAGTACCGGGGTCAGCTCGTGAGATGAAGCGGGGCGTGTCGTGGCTACCGATGAACGGCACCATTGTTGCCCCTTCCACATATTGGTCGGTGCTTCGGTTAGTCCAGTAGTCCAAATGCTGGTAGTCCATGCTGCCGGAGGTGAAGACATTGTCAACCACCGCGTGATAGAGCACAAAGTCTGCCTGTCCGTCGAGGCCATCCTCGCCGATGTAGCGATTAATCATGTCATACTCGTCTTGGTTGTCTGCCAAGTCGTGGCCTGCCCACCCCATCGCAGTCTCACCCTTGAGGTAGAAGTCGACACCGTCAACTTCGAACTCCTCATTGACCCTAATCGCCAGATTGGTGATTGCTAAGTCGTCAACATGCTTGACTGCGTCAATTCTCGCTCCGTCGAGGTCAAAGGTATACATCCACCAAAGCGCATCCTCAATCATCTGTTCGGAAGCGTTGCGGTTTTTCCAGTTGAGGTCGGGCATGTATGACGTGAATTGGCACTCCAACCGCTCTTCGGTCCAGTCGCAACCGGGCTCACCGCAGATGCAACCTTGGTTGAACCATTCCGGGTTGTTCTGGTAGTAAGGGTGGTCCTCGTGCACATGGTTGACGACGAAGTCGCCGATGACTCGTATCCCGGCAGCGTGCGCAGCCCAAACCAAATCCCATAGATCATATTGGTCGCCAAATCGAGGGTCGATGCTGCGCGGTTCGACTGGCCAGTAGCCGTGGTATCCCGAAACCTCGTGTTGACCGTCTCCTGAAGTCCCCGTACCACTCGCTGCAGTATTGAATGGAGAGAGCCAGAGTGCGTTAACTCCCAAGTCAGTGAAGTAGCCGTTGTTGATCATCTGGGTGACGCCAGCGAAGTCGCCGCCCATCCAATCCGCTCCTTGGGATGTATTGCCAATTGGCATGTCATTGCTCAAGTCACCATTCACGAAACGGTCGGTCATCACCATGTAGATGAGCGCGTCATCCCAAGTGAAATCCTGTTGTGGACCAACCCAATATTGCAAAATTAAAGGTTCAGCGACATTTCCGTCAGTATCATCACCATAAATTTGCAGTGTGTACTTCCTATCTATTGAATATGTGAAGTTCACAGGAAGTGTCCATGTATCCATATTGAATCCATTATTGTGATTCCATTGATAACCATTGAGAGCCATTCTACCGCCAATATCGATTATTCGAGGCCCTGCGCCACCGATTCCTGCGTGGTAGAGAACCCGCTCGGGAAGCCCAGTTGATTCGTTGAGTTCGACGGTGAACATCGGCATGCTTTTGTTATCAACGCGCACAACAGAATTCTCAAATTGCCCGCAATAGCCGCGGTAGTTGTTGACCGGGTCAAACCGGTAGTCGGATTCCCCAATGACGAATTTGTAGCAGTACATCCCTTCCGAGAGGTTGAGGCTGGCCGCCCAAACTCCGGTACTCGAGTTGAGTGTGAGGTCTGTGTGGGTGTCCCAATCCCACTCGCCAATCAGGCTGACGTTGCCCGGTTGTGTCTCCCCATTTTCGGGACCCCAAGAGAAGTGGGTGAGAGGGTCGCGCACGCGCACGGGTGGAGGGTCTGGAGCCCTAACTATGATGGTGGCTGTCATCGAAGTGTGGATTGAGCAGCGATAGTCGTAACCACCTGCGCTGTTGAAGACGAATGTGAACGACTGTCCGTTCGTGAGAGAGCCGGAGTCGAACGAGGTTGGACCGCTGGTGCTGGTGGCGGTGTGGGTAGCCGAATCTTGGTTCGTCCAAGTGACGCTGTCTCCAACCTGAATCGTGAGTGATTGGGGACTGAAGGCGAATCCTTGGATGTCGACCGACTCTGTGGCAGCCTCGCTGTCACCCACATAGACCGTCATTGCTGCGAACATTGAGAGCAGCATGAGGCTCGCTAGCAGCACCGGTTTCAAGCGATTCATTTTCTCGACTCCTGCCCTAAGTGCCCCAAATTGTTGCCTCAGCGTTCATCGAAGATTCGGTTGGCCGTATCAACGATTTCGTCTATGTGCTTACAAAGAAATCCCTTCACAAATTCGTTCGCAGGATTGTTGTAGACCTCCAATGGCGGCCCATGCTGCTGCAATTCGCCGCCCTCCATGATGGCGATCCTGTCTGCCAATATCATCGCCTCGATCTGGTCGTGTGTGACATAGACCGTGGTGGTGCCGAACTTGTCGTGTAGTCGGCGAATCTCAGTCCGCATCTGGTTGCGCAGTTCAGCATCGAGATTCGATAGTGGCTCATCCATCAGCAGCACCTTCGGTCGGCGGATTCCAGCCCTTCCGAGCGCCACCCGCTGGCGCTGCCCACCGGAGAGTTCCTTCGGTTTCTTGCCCAACTGTTCGGTCAGCCCCAGAAGTTCGGCCGTCTCCTTGACTCGGAGGTCGATTTCCTCTTTGGAAAGCCGTTTTTCGCCCTTCTCCATTCGGAGCCCGAAGGAGAGGTTGTCGGAGATTGTCATGTGAGGATAGAGAGCATAGCTCTGGAAGACCATTCCCACGCCGCGGGCGCCCGGCGAGAGGTCGTTCACGACATTTCCGTCGATTGTGATTCTTCCTTCAGTAACATCCTCCAATCCGGCAAGCATGCGTAGACTGGTCGACTTACCGCAGCCGCTCGGCCCCAATAGCACCAAGAATTCGCCATCATTGACGGTCAGATTCAGGTTGCTGACCGCCACCGTCCCGTCATCATACACCTTCTTCACACGCTCAAACTTCACTTCTACCATTCAATCACCTCGGCCGAATTTCCCTGTGTCCTAGTCATCCTTTGACCCCCCCAGCAGAGAGGCCCTCGACGAGGAACCTCTGGAAGAGGATGAACAGGAGCACTACAGGGAGGCTGACGAGCAGGGATGCCGCCGCGAAGTC
>DAVI01000020.1 GCA_002505495.1 Euryarchaeota archaeon UBA59
TCGAAGGCGACGTAGCAGCGGGCGTGGCCGAGGTGGGAGGGTGAGTAGGGGGTGATTCCACAGACATACATGCGAACCTTCCCGGGCTCGATGGTCGTGAATTCGACCTTCTCACGGCGGCGGGTGTCGTGGATTCGGAGTGGCATGCTCTCACCTGCGCGTGAATACGCCTTCGACACAGGGTAATAACCCCATCCGGCGGGCAGGGGTCATGGCGAGGCCAACGATGACCAAGCGGGACATGAGCGGCAAGGTGATTCTCATCACCGGAGCGACCCGCGGAATCGGTCGGATGGCTGCTCATGGGATCGCTCCGACCGGTGCGACGATTGTCGTCGTCGGCCGTGACCAAGCGAGGGTTGACACCTTGATTTCCGAGTTGCAGCCGATTGCAGGGTGTGGGCCACTTCACGGTGAGGTGTGCGACCTCACCGACCAAGCTGATGTCAGGGCTCTTGTTGACCGTTTCAAGACGCGGTTCGACAGGCTAGATGTTCTGGTCAACAACGCCGGAGCAATCTTCACGAAAAAGGTGAACACAGTCGATGGATTTGAGCGCACCTGGGCCCTCAATCACAATGCGTACTTCCTACTCACGACACTGCTTCAGGACATACTCCGGTCTACTGGTGGCGCTAGGGTGGTCAGTACCGCCTCCGATGCACATCGCCCCGGCAAGATGCATTGGGACGACCTGCAGTTTGAGAGGCGAGGTACCAAGGCAGGCTGGTCCACCTACTGTCAGTCAAAACTGGCAAACATCCTGTTCACCCGTGAACTCTCCCGTCGCTTGGATGGTTCGGGGGTTACTGCAAACTGTCTACATCCCGGCTTCGTCAACACCGGATTTTCTCGTAACAATGGTTCCATGGCTCGTCTGTTGATGACTATCAGTCGGCCATTTCAGCGTAAGGACACCAAAGGGGCAGAGACTGTGGTTTGGTTGGCTGTCTCGGAGGAGGCTGAAGGGTTAACGGGCGAGTATTGCCACAACTGCAAGCCTGCAAAACCGACTGGCCGGGCCAGGAATGATGAGGATGCAGCACGGCTTTGGGGCCTTTCCGAGGAGATGACCGGCACTGTCGGTGCCTGGAGATGATTCTCCGTTCCTCGCCATCATTCGGGGGAAGGTGTGTTCGGCTTGAATGAAATTTCATAGTCATCTGCGGAGCATTTGAATGAGCAACATTGACGAAGCCCCTCAACTGCGGGAGTCCATGGAAGAGTTCCAGTGTTGTGGCCTGACCGTACCGAAATTGTCGATGATTGTTGGAGGCATCCTCGCAGTCTGGGGAATCGCCGCCTATGTCATCAGTGACATGGCGAGCATCACGGCGATGATTCCGACCTTCATGGGTGCACCCATCCTCCTCATGGGATTCCTCTCCGAGAAGATGCCTGAGAAGCGCAAGTTGTTCATGCACATCGCAGTCGTTTTCGGCCTGCTCTCAGCTCTTGGAGGGGCTCGCCTCTTCACCATGCTAGGTGGGGACTACGACCTCGCCTTCTTCTCCCACCTTCTGCTGCTGGTGCTCGGTGGCCCCTACACCTTCGTCTGCGTGAAGTCGTTCATTCACATCCGCAAGATGCGTGAAGCAGAAGAGTGATCATTCGGCGGTTGCCAGGGCTACTTGGATTTCGTCATCCTTCGCCTTAATCTGCTCCCAGAGAATCTCAGCGACATCCTTGACATCCATTTCCGCACCGATGCTCTTCAGCCCGTCATCGACCATGATTGAGCAGAATGGACAAGCGACCGCGACGGTGTCGCATCCGGTCGCGGCCAACTCCTTCGCTCGAATCTCGTTGACCCGCTTGTCGGGGTCCTCCTCCATCCACATCTGGGCGCCACCCGCACCACAGCAGAAGGAGTCCTTGCCCGAGCGGGCGGGTTCTGCGTCGACCCCACCGATAATCGAGCGGGGCTCTTCGGTGATGCCCCCTATCCTACCGAGGTAGCATGGGTCGTGGAAGGTAATCTTGTTCTCACCATCGCGCTCGACATCTGGCAACTTGCCTTCCTTCTGGAGCAGAGCGAGAATCTCTGAGTGGTGGAAGACCTCCAACTCATCACCACCGTAGTCACCGTACTCCTTGCCGAGCGTGTGGAAGCAGTGCGGGCAGGATGCGACGATGCGCTTGACGCCAAGTTCTTGGAAGGTCGACATGTTTGTCTCGGCTAGCATCTGGAAGAGGTATTCGTTGCCCATCCGCCGCGCTGAGTCCCCCGAGCAGCCCTCCTGCATGCCGAGAATCCCGACATCCAAACCGGCCTTCTTGAGCAGAGAAATCGTCGCCCTCGCGACTTTTTGGTTGCGCTCGTCAAACGACGCTGCACAGCCTACGAAGTAGATGTATTCCGCCGGCTCTCCAATCTTGACATCCAAGTCAGCCGCCCAGTCGCCACGCTCATGCGCCCCAAAGCCATACGGGTTGGAATTGGTCTCAAGATTTCCAAGGGCCACGTTGAATTGTTCGGGGTAATCCATCGCCTCCATCATCAGGTGGCGGCGGGCATCGGTCAGTTTCGGAACATGCTCGATGTAGAGCGGACAGGCATCCATGCAGGCGTGACAGGTGGTACAGGCCCAAATCGCCTCGGGGGTGAAGCGGTCGATGATGCTCTCTCCGGGAGTATCCCCCTTCAGTAGGATTGGGGCGTACTCGTTTGCGTAGTCTCGAACGTCATGGATGATCTGCATCGGGTTGAGTCCCTTGCCTGATTCGTAGGCTGGGCAGACATCCTGACAGCGGGCGCAGCT
>DAVI01000118.1:0-1546 GCA_002505495.1 Euryarchaeota archaeon UBA59
GAATCGAAGCATCCGTTGATTCTGTTCGGCATACCAGGTTTGGTTTTCTTTGTTCTCGGATACAAGATGGCGGGCGCGGTGATGGACGTCGGAGGACCGGTCGACACTGTCAGCCTCGGGGTTGCCATGGCAGCGTTTGCCGTGACTTTCGTCGGTGTGCTCTCCTTTGTTTCGGCGCTGGTGCTCTATGTGCTTGGAAAGCAGATTGACAAGGTGCAGCTTGACTATTCCCCTGAGAGGGTGTGACTAAGGCTCACTTGAGCCGTAGAGTTTCAAGGTTTGAGGGCGCTGTGGAGCGGATTCGGTAGGTATCTCGTATCGCCTTGCTGAATTCGTTGCATATCTTCGAGTCGCCGTGGTGGCAGATGACCAGTCTGGGCTTGGGGTTCATCTGGCCGACGTAGTCCATCAACTGCTTTCTGTCAGAGTGGCCGGAGAATCCGTCGATGATGATCATGTCACAAGCGACCTTCACCATGTCAGTGCCTCTGCCACCGTCGCTGATCGGGACATCGGAGAATCCGTCGCGGAGTCTGCGGCCGAGGGTCCCTTCTGCTTGGTAACCGACGAAGCAGAGCGTGTTGGTCGGATCTGGAGCCCAGTGACGGAAGTATTCGACGACTGGCCCTCCGGTCATCATTCCGCTGGTTGCTAGAACTATGCAGGAACCGGGGTCGTGAATGATTGACTCCCGCTGCTCACGACTCTCGACCTTTCGGAACCAAGGAGAGCCGAATGGATTGCTTCCGTCATCCTTCAGCACTGCCTGCTTCAATTCGGTGTTGAGGAAATCTGGGTGGATCGAATGGATGGCGGTAGCCTCCTGAATCATTCCGTCGAGCCAGACAGTCACAGGTTCGCATTCTCCAGAGCGAAACAGCCTGTCGATTGCAATCATCAGTTCCTGACTTCTGCCGACCGCGAAGACAGGACAGAAAATCTTGCCTCCCTTTGCTAGGACCCGTTTGACCATGTCCTGTAATTCCTGTGTCGCCTCCACACGTGAGGGCTGGAAGGAATTTGCACCGCCGTATGTCGACTCCATGACCAGAGTCTCCACCCTTGGGAAGCGAACGTGAGCGGCGTCGTACAACCACGATTTCTCGTATTTGATGTCACCACTGAAGACGATGTTGTGCAGACCCTCGCCGACATGCATGTGCAGGGACGAAGAGCCGAGAATGTGGCCGGCGTTGTACATCGTCAACTTGATGTCGGGGGCGATGTCGGTCGTCTGACCCCATTCGACATCGACGACATGAAGCATCATCTCCTGAATGTCTTCGAGAGAGTAAGGAGGTTCCCTACCCTCTGATTTAGCGACTTTGATGAAGTCCATCTGGAGCAGTACCATGAGGTCGCGCGTGGGAGGTGTGCAATAGACAGGGCCGCGATATCCGTACTTGAACAGTACCGGGAGCATACCGATGTGGTCGAGGTGAGAGTGGGTGATGACGACAGCATCAATCTTGTCTGGTGGCAACATTTCCGGCGCTGCGAAATAGGGCATCCACTCATTCTGACGGCCTGGCTTCGCACCACAGTC
>DAVI01000118.1:1700-5652 GCA_002505495.1 Euryarchaeota archaeon UBA59
GGCCTCTGCTGACGGTAGATGTTAGTTCCAAATCGGCGAAGCAGTTTCCGCCTCTCCTCGGATTTTTCGTATCTGAAGCGGCGAATATCATTCGCTGTGCGGCTCTCCATCCTCGGGGCACGGATAATCTTCACCTGCCAACCGATCTTATCTCGAACCGCCTTCAGATGAGCCCCCCGCTTTCCAACTCCGACACCGGGTTCCTTGCATTCGATTATGACCTCAGAAGTCGCTGGATCGAAGTATGTGTGCAGGATGAATGCCTCATTCGGAATTAATTCATTGATGACATCCCGGGCATCTGATTCTGACATCATGATTGAAGGGTGGGGGCGAATGACGACTCGGCGTTTCACAGCCTTGGCAATATCGGCAACTAAACCTCCGGTGAATCGGCTCGGTGACTTTGTGATGATGGCGATGCTCGCCGCCTCCAAGTCGACCTCATGGTCGATTTCATTGGGCACCATCTTGGCGATCTTTTCTTTGATTTCTTTGTAGGTCAGTCTCAACTTAGACACCTCATTTTCGATTGATACCCGGCGAAGCCACCGCGAAAAGCGGTTGGCGCTGAACGGCAGCTGAGCCGCCGGGAATGTGAAAGGGTTGGAAAAGTGGTACGGTTCGGGTTCAAATCGAGTTCACGACAGACTCAGTCTCTGCATCGCTGAGCATCTGGAATCCGTCCTTCAAGGTGATGACGCAGAGGTCCATGCCGTTGCCGCTGGCCGAATCGCGCTGAGCGGAGGCCAGCAGAGCCTTTGCCGCGACCTTGAGTGCCTGACCCTTGGTCATGTCATCCTTGTATTGGTCTTCGAGAACACCATACATGTATGGCGAACCGGAGCCGGTCGCACAATAGGAGTCGGGGATTGAACCACCCGCAGAATCGATTGAGTAGACATGTCCGCCCTCCTCATCAACGCCAGCGATCAGTAGTTGCACCCAGTAGGGACGGCCACCGAGAATATTGGCGGTCAGGGTTGCTGCCGCCTCGACCTTCATCAGGTCTTCACGGCGGAGTTGGTAGAGGGCTATCTCAGCAGACAGCACACGAGAGAGAACCTGTGCGTGACCGACCAGTCCTGCGGTGGTGAGGGCGATGTTGTCTGCGATTGAGAACAACTTCTGGACATTTTTGTTGGCGACGAAGTGACCCATGGTCGCTCGATGGTCTGCACCAACCACTACTCCATTCTTGAAGCAGATTCCCAACGTACTGGTTCCGGTCTTCATCACTTGCATCTGTTCATCCATGCTACTTCCCCCGGGTCAGCCGTCCTTTCAAGGTTGTCACGGAGCAGGAAGACCGCTCCGAACGAATTACTCGACTGGCTGACCCTTTATCAATCCGACGAACTGAAATTAGCGCCACATCAGTGATGTTGGGGAAATGGTTCATCAGTCGTCGAGTTGCAGGCACAGTTGACGAACATGAGTGGCGACGACGAGGCGGGTCCACGGTGGCTCGATGTCCCGAGCATAGACGACAGCCCCCTGCCAAGTTTGGAGCCGGGTCAATCCTACCACGACCTCGGCGCCCTCTATCCAGACGCACCGGTGCCACGAGGACCTGGTGACATCGTCATTCGCCGGGCAGTTCTGCACGACGTGACCGGGCTTGAGGAAATACTCAACTGGGCAGCGGACGGAGAATTGGTGATATTGGAATTGCAGAGCATGCTCGACCGTGGCTTTGAGTTTGAGACTGCGATAGAGCAGATCACCTCCTTTGTCGAAGGCGACCTAGGAGGCTCTCTGGTACAACTTGGTGAACAGCGGATTCTGATTCTGCCGGCTGGTTTCCGCGGAGTTTCCGGCCTTGAAGATGAGCCGTTTGAAACTTCCTGAGGTGGACCGGATGGAGAACTTGGTCGGCCAGCCCTGCCCTATTTGCGGTGATGAGGATTCACTGAGAATGCTGGCGATGACAGCCGAGATACCTTACTTTGGAGAGCATACCCAAATTACCCTCTCCTGCGAAAAATGTGGATTCCGGCAAACCGACTTCATCCCTGCCGAGGAAAAAGGGGCCCTCTGCCACACTCTACACATCACGAAACCCGAACACCTCCTAGCGCGCGTGGTGCGCGGCTCCTCAGGTACCGTTAGACTTCCCGAGTTGGACCTCGAAGTGGCGCCGGGAAACCATTCAACGGGCTATGTCTCGAACATCGAGGGAGTGCTTCAACGCTTCATCGACATCATTGAGATGGTTTTCCGACAGACTCGGAGTGATGCAGAGGAGCGCGAAGAGGGGACGGAGGAGGCGGTGCTAGTGATGACTGAGATGCTCACCACACTTGAGGGGCTCAAGCAGGGAGAAGGCTTGGGCGGCTGTACACTGGAGATTCATGACCCGAATGGCCACTCGACCATCGCCCACGAAGATGCGGTGGTCCGGGAATTAAGCGAGGCTGAGGTCGACGATTTGGATCCGGGGCCGGTACCTCTTGTGTTCGACGCGTCAGATGACGCAGTCGATTAGGTCGAGCAGCAGGTGCACGAAAACGCCGATGAAGAAGGGCTGCGCCGGCGCCCAAAGTGAACCACCGAAGTAGAGCGGCGCCATGTACCAGGAATGGAGCGGATGCGTGTTGATGCTGCAGCGATTGGGGACATACACCTCAGGCCACGAGAGAAGGTGGTCAACATCGATTAGCAGACTGCTATAGAGCAATAGGCAGACTCGCTTCAACTCGGCTGTGGCATCGAGAACTCGACCCTCCTTATCAGCCGCTGCCAACTCCATTTTCCAAAGCATCCATGCGACTGGAATCATCACGCCGGCATGGATGAGCCAGTTGGGCAAGAGTACACCTCAGCGACGCGCATCTTCTGCTAGGAATTGGTCAACGAGGTGTGCGGTCTGGTCGCGCGCCTCTGACAGCTCGGAGAGCCATGCTCCGGCACGGTCGATGCACTCCTGCTTCATCTGAGCAGTCAGGATGTCCCCACTCCTGTAGCCAGCCTCGAGTTCTGCTAGAACTGCGTCGTCGGGCTCGAAGAAGTAGCGAAGATATTGGAAGGCGACATCGATGTCAGGATTGCCACCCAAGCGCCTGTGCTCCTCCATAGTCGGCTGACCTCCAGAGAAGGATGACTTGACCTTCTTTTCCATCGTGGCGGCATCTTCAGTCAAGAAGATTGTAGTTTCGGGCTGACTGCTGCTCATCTTGTCTCCGGTCATTCCCATCGTGAACTGATGGTAGGTGCTTGAGGGCTGAAGGAGGCCGAGGCCCCCCAGTGAGCGCTCGACTCGCAGCACCGCGGGTCGTATGCGGTTCCGATCGCCCTTCGTGGCGGCTGGGATTTCGATGGTTCCGTGCTTCGGGTTGGTAAGCAGATCGCTGTAGCCTAGGTCTGTCAGGGCGCCGGTCAATCGGTCGAACACGGATTGTCGACGAGCGCTGTCGACTTTGCCGCCCGGTCCGACACCAAGAGCTCCGGCGTTGTCCTCCTGAACGGAGAGACCGATGACGAGGCCGCCGGCCTTGCGCTCCTTCACGTTGAACCAGTTGGTCTTTGCAGCCAAGCCGCGGGTGAGGCGGAGGTGTGGGTCCTGGTCTACGCCGACGGGGACAACGATTGGTCGCAGGCCACCGTACTCGTCGAGTTGAGGGTGCAGAATGTCCCCTGCCTGAACTAGTGGAGCCTGCACATGGGCGAGGTTCGTGTCGCCGGAGAACCCGTAGATCGCCTCCAACTCGGACAAATTGGTACGCTTGCCCAATGTGAACGCGAGCCGTTGGACAATTGACCGCCCAGACTGGAAGTAGATGCTTGTGCGTTCAACATCGAGGCCCAATGCTGCATAATTTGCCACATATTCCTCAAGCGCCGCCCGCCGACACTTCTCAAGCGACAAACCGCGCGTTGCGAGCGCCTCCAAGTCAGCTACCGCAATCGTCACGTCAGCACCCTGCTCCTGGAACCACTTCACCTGGTCGAT
>DAVI01000118.1:5702-6289 GCA_002505495.1 Euryarchaeota archaeon UBA59
ACCCCAAACGGGTCACCGCTCCGCTGCGCATCGAGGACCAAGTCGAGGTCGCGGTGGGCAAATATGATTCCGCGGCGGTGCAGCATGTGTGGGTTTGGGAGGCCCGATGGGTCGACGATTGAGAGACCGAACTGCTCGATGATTCGGGAGTAGTCTGTAGACTGACTTGACGACCAAGGGTCAATCGATACCTCGTCTGCCATGCTCTCCCCGACCCGCTCGACTGAGAAGAGGGCATCAATGATTCCCTCCCGCCACGCCCGATGGTTGATGGTTCGCCACCCTCTGCAGATTCCCGGGTGTGAGTTTTGGCAACGGGGAAGAGAGCCATCGCCTATGGGGCCGGACTTGTGGGGCAGTTCGTCTGTTCTGGTCTGCAGGATGTGCATCTGACGGTGGTTGAGATGGACCAGAGTTCGCTTGATATGTTAGCGGAAACGATGGACGCTGACACTTTGCAGCTGATATGCGCTGACGCATTTGCTCACGCACGAGAAACCGACCTCTCCCAATTCGACCTCGTGCTAAACCTGCTCCCGGGAAGGGTGGGAGGAATGTTTCGCGAATTTCTCATCGATTGCGGTACT
>DAVI01000118.1:6484-7191 GCA_002505495.1 Euryarchaeota archaeon UBA59
ATCGAAGAGTACACTAGACCGGCTCGTGTGATTCAAGGGGGCGAGATTGTGATACTCGAGGTGTTGTCACAACGCCATATAATCGAAGTCGACGGGCATGGAACGATGGAGGCCTTCCTGACCGACGGCTTGCGAAGTCTGCTCACATCAGATGCAGTGGAGGGGATTGAGACCCTTGAGGAGTACACCGTCCGTTGGCCAGGCCACATTGACAAATTCATCGAATTGCGAAATGCAGGGGAAATCGATGAGGGCTCACTCCTAGAAGATTGGAAGTTCGACCACAGGCGCGGCGACTTCACCTGGATGGAGGTCGCAGTTGAGGCGGATAGCGGTGCGCGGGCGAGATGGGTCTACGACTTGGTCAGGAGTGACGGAGATGGCTGGCAGACGATGACGAAATCCACCGGATTCGTCACTCTCTTCATCGCCCTAGCCCTGTTGGATGACTCGATCCATGTTGAAGAGGGAGTCCATGCGCCCGAAGACCTGCCTGAAGAACTCCATGAGCAAGTCATCATCGCCTTCGAGAAATCTCACCCCGGTGTCCTCCGCAGACTCGAGTGAATTCCTTCGACGAGTGAACGGTCGCGAAGATCTCAGGATTGATTCAACAACGAACTCAGCACCCTTCAAACAACCCTTGGTTGCATGGGCCCCCTTGCAACCACCAGTGGTTGGATCGGTACCCACTGTATACCCATCAG
>DAVI01000081.1:0-2670 GCA_002505495.1 Euryarchaeota archaeon UBA59
CAGCCAAGCCCGCGCAGGGCGCGCAGGATTCGGAGCGCAATCTCACCCCGATTGGCGATGAGCACCCGCTCGAACATGACTCCACCTAAGCCGACCCGGTTCAATAGACTGATGCAGGCGGAGTTCTAGTTTCACCATTGAATCGGCGCTGGCTGACACTGATCTCAGTAGACATCGCGGAGGTAGCGCTTCTCTTCCTTCATCATGCGCTTCTCGATGAATTCCTTCGCATCATCAGGCGACATGCCACCATACTGCTCAGCGATGTCAATCAAGGTCTGATGGACGTCCTTCGCCATGTAATTCTTGTCACCACAGACATAGAAGTAGGCGCCAGTCTCTATCCACTGCCAAATCTCCTCGCCATGTTTGGCCATCAGATTCTGCACATAGGTCTTGGGAACATTCGGGTCACGTGACCAAGCCAAGTCCAACTTGTCGATATGACCACTCTTTCGCCAGGCCTCCAACTCATCGCGGTAGAGATATTCATCTGCCTCGGTTCGGTCGCCGAAGAAGAGCCAGTTGCGGCCAGTTGCGCCATCAAACTCCCTCTGTTCGAGGAAGGCGCGGAATGGTGCGATTCCTGTGCCGGGCCCGACCATGATGATGTCAGTCGAACCGTCTGCCGGGAGCACGAAGCTGCGCGTCGGTGACATGAACATGGGAATAGAAGCGTCATTCAAGGCAGCGTGGTCAGCCATGTAGATGGTGCAGAGCCCGCCCTTTTCACGGCCGTGGTGGTGGTAGCGCACGATGGCGACGGTCAGCTCAACGGCACCGGGGTGGGCGTCGGGTGAGGAGGCGATTGAGTAGAGTCGAGGCTTGAGCCGGTCGAGGTTGTCTACGAATTCTTGAGGGGTGAAGGAGAGGCTCGGGAAGTCGGCGAGGAAGTCGATGTAATCTCGGCTCCAAAGGTAGTCCTCCATCGCCTTTGCGTCATTCACAAGGCCCTCCCACAACTCTCTTGCAGGGTCGCTTGAAACGCCGACTGGAAGGAAGTCAGAGGGGTAGTCATCCTCATCCCCAGACCAATCCCACGAAAGCGTATTCTCACCAGTGGAGAGTGAGGTTCGGGTCCTACCAACCAAGCGAACCGTCACTTCAGGTCCGCTGACTACGAACTTGTGCCCAAGTCCGTTGATGAACTTCTTGCAGAGTCTGTGAACCTCGAACTTGTGCGTCAGCGCATTCCTCAAGTCGGCCTCGCCAACATGGGTTTCAACGAGCTCGTCGCCACTGAAGCCGAGCAGCCCGAGTAGATCCTCAACCAACTCCTGAGGGTTTTCGGGTATGATTCCAAGTGCGTCACCGGCCTTGTAGGTCAAGCCGGAGTCGCCGAGTTGCATGACCATGTGGCGGGTCTCTTTTGTCGAGGCCGTCGATGTCAAGAGGGGCTTTTCTGACATCACCCCGAGGTAGGGGTTCTTGCTGCTCCAATCACTCATGATCCCATCACCCGGACATGCCCGCCTACGGCGGGGTTGAACCTTCGTCCTAACTTCGGTTTATCAATCGAGCGGGGTGGCGACTCGTGAGTAGGGCGCTGCAAGGTTCAACGATAGCTTTGGGTGAAACGCAATCCGACCGACCGCGCACCTAAAGCGGAGGAGTGGGGTGGCAGGAAAGGGTGGCTGAATGATTGAGTTGAAGTTCCTTGGGAGCGGTAACGCATTCTGCCCCGATGGGCGGCTACATTCGTTGGTACTCATCGATGGCACCCTGCTCATCGACGCCCCGCCAACCCTAATCCCGCAACTTCGCCGGGCGGGAATCAACCCAGCCGACATCGAATCTCTGCTCATCACCCACTGGCACGGCGACCATGTGTTCGGATTCCCATTCTTGATTCTTGAGAGGCGCTACATCTCCGACAGAGAGGGCGAAAAAACTCTCGACGTACATCTCCACTCAGGGGGAGAGGGGCGGCTGCGACACCTTTCGGAACTCGCCTTTCCCGGATCTCTCGAGGAGGTATTGGACGAACGGGTGACCTTCCACCACCGGTCGGACGGCTCCATCCAAGGCAGCACTAACGGCTGGACCTTCGAACGATTTCCGGTCTACCACACCCCCGAAACCGAACCACACGGATACCAACTCACACACCCGTCCGGACTCACGCTCATCCACTGCGGGGACTCGGGACCATGCGCTGAAATTGAGACGCGGGCACCTCTCGCCGATGTGGTGATTATCGAATTGGGCTTGCCGGATTATGTCGACTCCGACTATCACTACAAACCCACGACCCTCTCCAAACTGGCCGAAGAGTGCCCCGAAACCACCTTCCTCGCGACCCACCTTTTCACTGATTCTGAAGGCTCTGGAGTGGCTACGGTTCCGTCTCTTCCGAGCAATGTAATCGAAGTTAGTGACGGTGATGGATTTGTCTGGTCTGATGGTGGTTTGAGTCGAGTTTCCAATTGAAAACAATTCCTGTATTGTTACAATATAATAGGAAAATCGCTCATAGTATCATGCGGTTTTTTACAGTAATCGATTTTCGCGCAGATAGTTAATTCAACTTTTCAAAAGCTGCTTGAAAGGCTCGGAAACTTTCTGAGATCTCTTCGTTTCGCCCTGCTCGAGACGGTGCATTTTTTAGAGTGGTTTCCCCACCACATCGTGAGGCTTGCGGCGGGTGGTCGGAAGGATTCCTAAGGGGGC
>DAVI01000081.1:2762-5221 GCA_002505495.1 Euryarchaeota archaeon UBA59
CGGGAAGAGTCCGCAAGCAGGCTTATTATACCCCTGCGTAGTCCCTTGGGTTCCCTGCGTTCCGATAGGCCCGAATCAAGCGAGATAATCGGTCAAGTTGCGAGGGGAATGTGCGGAGTGTTAGAAAATGTCGGGAAATATTTTCGAACATATGCTCGGCAATGACAGTCTATTCAAGAACCGCGAGGTCCTTCACCACGGTTTTACTCCAAAGAAACTTCCACACCGTGAGAGAGAGATCATCTCACTCGCCAACAATCTAGTGGAAGCGCTGAACGGTCATATCCCCTCAAACATGCTGCTCTACGGTCAGCCAGGAGCTGGAAAGACTGCGGTGACCCGCTTCGTCTGCCAGCAACTGTTGCGTAGAGGAGCCGAATTGGGAGTCAAGGTCAACGCCATCGAAGTCAACTGTTGTGTAGTCGACACAAAGTATCGAGTGTTGGCTAATATCGGCAACGAATTGGCTCCTCGAAATCAGACCCCCATTCCATTCACCGGCTGGCCCAGTGACAAGGTTCTCGAACGGCTGCGCGAAAACATGGACAAGCAAGGGGGGGTGCATGTCATCGTCCTCGACGAAATCGACCACCTAGTCCGGAAGAATGGTGACGGCGTCCTCTACCCACTCACCAGCCTGAATTACGA
Source organism: Euryarchaeota archaeon UBA59 (assembly GCA_002505495.1). GTDB lineage: Archaea > Thermoplasmatota > Poseidoniia > Poseidoniales > Thalassarchaeaceae > MGIIb-Q1. Next base: position 3,411 of record DAVI01000081.1, read on the forward strand.
ACTTCGGAATTCCCGTTGCTGCGTCATCGGCATCACAAACGACCTCAAATTCACCGACCTCCTCGACGCTCGTGTGACCTCGCGCCTAGGCTCTGAAGACTTGGTGTTCAAGCCCTATGTCGCGGCACAAATTGAAGACATTCTCAGCGAGCGCGCCATCGCGGGCGTACGAGAAGGGGTTCTTGGAGAGGGGGTAATCAAACTCTGCGCCGCGCTAGCCGCACAGGAGCATGGCGATGCCAGACGAGCACTCGACCTGCTCCGAATCGCGGTGCAGAAAGCAGAGCAGAATGGGGCTCAGAAAACTGATGTCAGCCATGTCAGGCTAGCACAGAACCAACTTGAGTTCGACCAAATCACACCGGTCATCGAAGCGCTGCCGATTCACCAGAAGTTTGTTCTCTATGCAATCCTTCTCAACGAGATGAACGGCCTCAAGAATGTCTCCGCCGGAGAAGCCTACGCGGTCTATCAGATGGTCTGCGAAAAAGCGAAAATAAACTCGCTCGTTTCGCGCAGCATCACAAGCGTCATCAAGAATCTTGACTCATTGGGATTAATCAGCGCTCGAACCATATCTCTAGGCCGCTATGGAAGGAGCAACAGAATCAACTCCTGTGTACCCGAAACGGTGGACCCAATCGCAATTATGGAGAAGGCTGACCCGATGATGGTAGATGTGGTCAATGCCTCCTACCGCCTCCAAGACAGACTCTGAGAGTCGAAAAGCAGCCCCGTAGCCGGCTGCGAATCGTTAAGACGGGTTTGCGGGTCGGCCGCCGTGATGAGCGAGGATAGTTCACCCGAAGAGGGCGGCGGCGAGGCTGTCGCAATACTGGTTGATTGGCTGAAGGCACCAGGCAGGGCGTTTTCATCTCTCATCTTCGGATTGGGGGTTTGGGGGCTCATCCTCGGAATCGTCAACATCACCATGGGTGCGGTTATCGCAGGTGAGCGCAAGGTCGTCTGGGCCGGCTGGATTTCAATGGGCTACTTCTGGGATCAACCCTATGCTGACTTCAACGGCGTCAGTGAATCGTTCCAGTCATCGGACCTCGTCTTCATGTTGATGGCCTCGGCGGGCATCTGCTGGGGCGCTTGGGGACTGCATCAGAAAGTCGACGGGGGCTTCCCGGTGTGGGTCAAGGGAATACTGCTCAATCCTATCTGGACCAGCCTAGTCTCCGGAAATGAAAAGGGCGGCACGACGATGACCGCTGCAGCATGGTGCCTCTTCCTCGGATTCGCCTTCTACATCTACTGGGCGCTCATCCACTGGGCATGGGTAGACATCGGTGTCTACGCGGTCGCCGCGCCACTGATTGGATTCGGCTTCGGGCTTCGCTACCTAGCGCTGGTCGAAGATGGTGAGTCCTCGACTAAGGCGTGAACCATTCACCTCTGCTTTTCAAACAACGGTTTGTGCCCGTTTCTTCCGAGCAATGCGTCAACGCATCCCTCGAACGCACCCATCCAGAGGGCACAACTCCACAGAACCTGAATTCGATATGCAACCAGCGCGACGAGTAGGCAGCTCGCCGTGACGATCCAGAATGGTGCCATCTGGGCAGTGAAATTCTCAGGTGGTCCGAACAGAATGAACGAACTCCATACGAGCAGAACTACAGGTAGCAGGGGAGCGATGAACTTCGCATCACTCGTGAAATCGTGTTTCACTCCTCGATAACCTCTGATGACCCTCATGTGCGCACGTGCGTCCCGCCTTCGCTTGGCCAGAAACTTCAGTAGTGATTCTTCGGCGACATGGTTGACGACGGCATCTGCAACATAACGAATCTCACCTCCTGACT
>DAVI01000081.1:5305-8694 GCA_002505495.1 Euryarchaeota archaeon UBA59
TCTCTCCTGAACATGGAACAGGGGCCATTGGCAAGGGTAGTCTTTTCCGCCCGGTCGGCATACTTGGCTGCGATCCTCCTTGCTCTCAACTTGCTGACCGAGGTTCTGCCCTCATCGAAAACGACTCTACCGGTGACCGCTTCAACACCTTCGCTGGATACCATCATCACAGATATCCAGTCGGGTTCCGCTCGGCAGTCGATGTCAGTGATAGCCACCCAGTCTCCATTCGCCTCGTTGAGCGCGAGGTTGCGACCTGCGGAGAGTCCCAGCGGCTCCTGCTGCAACACGCGGATCGAGATGCCGTTGGATTCGGGACGCTCTGCCTTCGGGTCGTGCCACTCCTGCATGATCTCGGTTCCGCCATCGGACGAGCCGTCGTCGACTGCGATAATCTCGAGTGGTCTGTAGGTCTGGGCAGAGAGTGCGGCGATGCAGCCGTCAATCCAGTGTGCTCCGTTTCGAACGCATACGGTGACGCTCACAAGCGGCGCGCTCACAGTTCACGCCTCCCGAGTGAAAACATCGAGCAGGCGACGGCAGTTCTCCTTGGTCTCTCGAGAGGTGAAGCGGAGAACCACTCCCTTGCCCGGTTGCCCATAGACAACCGCGCAACCCAGCGGCGCAAGAAGATGAATGATGATTGGCGCCAAATCCTCTTCGCCGTCAACGACGACGAGAGTCGCCTCATCTGCTGCAAGCGCCCTCTGCAAGGTATTCTTGAGGTCGGCGGTGAGAAGTCCGGGAGGATTGGAGCAGGTCAGAAGATTCGGAAAACCGGAACGGTCGAGGTCGGCAGCCGGTGCCCACGGTTCACGTTTTGTCATCCCGTCAACCAGCCCAATGTCCGGGGTGACCGCCATATCGACCAATGTTTGGACGCAGACATCACCCACGGCAATCAGTTTCTGAGATTTCTCCGGAATCTCCGCCAAGGCAGCCGCCATCGCCACTGATGGGTCTTCCTCCGGGCCTTCGTGGAGAGTGCCGAACGGTTGTTTCAACTCGTCGTCCAAGATATCGGGCATCCTCTGGTCATAGCCCATTTCCGAGGGTCCGAGCCAGCGTTGTCCCTCCCTGTCGATTTCACCGGCGCGGATTCGAGTGGATGAGATTGGAGTGCCGTCCAATGCGAGAATATGAGAAACCTCAACGATTGTCAGCGGGGAGAGACCTGCTTCTGCACGAACCTCGTTGATGGTATCACATGCGCCGCGAGTCTCTGGAGTGCAGCCGATAGCAGTTGCATCGGGTCTAGTCTCTGCCGGACCGACCCGGTCGACCAGCGAGTGGATGGTGAGCCGCTCTGAGAGTCCGTGTTCGGCAGCCCAGTCGTAGATGTCCAAGGCGCGCAGGTCCCAACGGCGGACCGCTCTATCCTTGATCTGCGCCATCAAGTCGGAAACCAGCCACACCTCCACCTTCTCAGATGAAGCGAGGCTGCCGAGCAGAAGCGCTTCGTGACCGAGGTGAAACCTGTCGAAAGTGCCACCGACGAGGCAGACTGAACTCCCCTCCATCAGTAGAGGCTTGCCGCCGGACCCATTTGATGCCTACGCACACCCAAAACGGGAGGAGCGTGGCACCCGAAAAGGCTCGCCTGAGAGGTTGGGACCGTCGAAGGAAAATGTGTGCCCCGAGGTGTAACGACCTACCTCATCGCCGAAGCTCGGTAGGTCTGACCCACCCCGGGGCGTCTGTTGGACAGTGGGGTTGTCCCATGAATCATTCCACACACATGGTCATCTGGGGACCCATTGCACCGTCCGCCGCAACCATTTGCACCATCGGTCATTCCCCGAGGGGTCACGATGGCCTTCGTGGTGCGTAGGGCCCCGTACTTGGTACCAGAGTTCATTCTCCTGCCGGCGAAGGTCAGGGTCCCACTGGTGTTGCAGCCGGGGCAGTCGGCGAGCCCCACCATCCCCTCTTGAACCCTCCCGGTGGGGAAAAACCACCAAAACGGTCCAAACTCAGTCAAAGTCGCCGCTGAGCGCGGCTAGTGATATTTGGATGATACCCGCTGATACGAGCGGCTATGCGAGCCGCTGCGTGTGGTTCCCCTGCCATGACTTCCGCCACTGAGAACTGAGGCCAGTTCTCCAATGGTTGTGCCAACCAACCCACGAGAGGATGGCTTCTGCCTGGTAACGGCAACTGTTCATGAGAGGCTTGGCTTAGAGCTTCAAAGAGGTCCATCAATGAGTCATATCCAATCTGGTCCTCATCGGCCACGGTTCCCACAAGATTCAGCAGCCTCTCCAACCTCTCCATCAGTCTGATGCTACAACCTGCGTGAATCCGTTCGCCCAAGCCGGGGATGAAGAGCGACTCACCCGGTGGTCGAAGTATCGCAGCCGGCCATGGCACCGCGAGATGGAGAATTAGGTCCCGCCCTTCAGCATCTTCGATGAGTTGATTCAGAATCGATTCTGCAGCCCCTGCCCACCACTCGATGGGGAAGCTGACGACTTCGGACACGACCTCATTCGGTAGTGGACGCCGATCCTCAACCAGTGCGAGTAGTGAATGCCACGCATCAATCGTCGGGAAACCTGCACCACGCCGATCTCGCAATTCGGACTCCCACCCTTCCCGAAGGTGACCTTGACGTTGCAACCATGCCAATCCATCCAATCCTGAGGCGAGGTTGTTCGGTGGTGAGGCGGCGAGTCTTGACACAGCCCACCGGGATAGGTCCGTTGCCAACGCCTCTCCAAGCCACGCCACCTCAGAGAGCAATACTGCGGTCAACCATGCTGACGCAGCCGAACTGAACGCCTCTGAATCTATCAGCGGACGCAACCGCAGAGCGAGGTCCGCCTCGCCTCGCAACTTCTGGCGAAGCAGTTGTTGCGCCTCCCGCTGCCATGCATGCGGCGCATCGCACGCAACCCGCGCTAGAGCGTCGATGGGGACTTCTTCGACATCTAACAGTGGAAGCCACTTCCTGCCGAGGACCTCACTCTGCCTCCTCCATCGTGACCAGCGGTCCTCGCCCGGACTTGCAATCCACGCTGCAACCGGGTTCGACGATTCGATTCTATCCGCCCACTCCGCATCTCCGGATGAATGCCGAAGCACGGCAGCGAAGAGATGCATCTCCTCTGAGGAATCTGCTTCCACATCTGGGGGCGTACCCCCGACAATGGAGGTGAGAGCGACCTCTTGCGAGGCTGAAACCTCTGACGCATTTTCCGGACGGGACCAGCCGGGAGGTGGTGAGGCGAGCGCCGGTGGGGGCTTCTGGGCCATGTGAACGGGGAGCGAAACATCTCCAGCAAGTTGCAGCCTGAACCAGGGCAACGGCTGAACCGGGTCGGGTCGGAGCATCGGTTGGCCGAGGCTGACCTTTGGTTCATCTCTAAGCAGAATCATCCGAGTTCTTG
>DAVI01000051.1:0-165 GCA_002505495.1 Euryarchaeota archaeon UBA59
CCAGACGCTCCATTGGCTGATTTGTGAGCCGCCGCTGAAGTAGGTCTCTGTCCTGCTGTTCCTTGACTGGGTGTTGAGCGCACTGTGTCCTTGACTGAGATTGACACCAACAAGTTCAGTCATCAACTTCACCGAGTAGATGTTGCAGGTGGTCTCGGTCGTTCC
>DAVI01000051.1:266-628 GCA_002505495.1 Euryarchaeota archaeon UBA59
TCGCCATTCTGTCTCATGTAGCTTCCATTCACCACACCGTCAACGCTCGCCGTGTGAGCCATGAAAGGGTAGCCAGAGTGCATCCACCCCGCAGAGATTTGCACATCGAAAACAGCTCGTTCCACCCGCGGCCAAGGGGTGAAACCGCTGAGGTTGTGCTCCATCTGCAGGGCTTCGTCCCAGAACTCCATGGTGACATTCGGGAGGTCTAGGTTGCGGATTCCCCACGATGGTACTGTGAGGATGAAGTAGTCAGATTGCAGTTCGGCGATTGGCGCTGGAGACTGTCGAAGGAACATCTGCCAATCGTGGACATCGGTGATGCCGTGAACATAGTGTGGCATGGCGACGGCGTTCTCGAT
>DAVI01000051.1:865-1436 GCA_002505495.1 Euryarchaeota archaeon UBA59
CCGACGACACTCTGTGGCAGCGTGATGTTGACCACCTCGCCGGCCGGAGCGTACATGCCCGTGCTCATCCGGCCGGCGGAGCGGGCGTTGGCGTAGCCGAACTGGCTAGGGAGGCCGCTGAAGTTACCGTCGATTTGGACGGTTCGGGTCGGTCGAGGGGCTGTGGCGTTGACCGTTCCCGGGAAGGAGGCGTGGGAGGGGTGAGCGTCGAGTTCGTCGGCGGGAAGTTTGAGCATCAGTTGCTCTTGGATGTTGAGAATCAGGTCGTCGACCTCGTCGTCGTTCATCGTGTATTGGTTGTTGGAGTCGATGTGAATCCAGCCTGTCGCGTTGCTCATCGTACGGAGTGAGGACCAGACTCCGGTGTAGTCGAGAGGAAGGTTGGAGACACAGAGATTGACAGTCGTGGCGGCGATGTCCGCGTCGGTTTGGGTCATCATCTGAGTGCCAGCGACATGCTCTTCGATGAGCGGCAGGGATCCGTGCAATCGGTAGAGTTCGCCCCAACCGGTCTCACTCGCAATGAAGCGAGCAGAGCCCGAGGAGGCCGAGACGAAAAGTCCGGTTTGCT
>DAVI01000051.1:1502-5727 GCA_002505495.1 Euryarchaeota archaeon UBA59
CCTCCACCGTTGGTTAGCCAGTCGACGATTTGCTGGTTTTCGAAGTCGGAATAACTGTTCCAAAATTCAGTCACGAAGCAGTTGAGATTGACTAGATCAGCCGGAGTCGCGCTGGTGACGACCGCATAGCCTTCGGCCAACAGGGTGCTCTGCCAACCGTTGAACGAACTCTCCAGCCCCACGGTCTTGCCAACTCCATCGCACACCCAATCAAGTGCATTCAGGCTTAGGTTGGCGCGGTTGTCGGTTCCCGAGCGCGCCACCATGGTTTCGTGGCCGAAGCCGACGATTCGGCCCTTATCAGCGTGGCCAGCGGAGGCGATGGGGAGGTTGGCGTAGTCAACTCCGAGCGAGAACGCCCACTCTCCAATCGGCAGGATGAGCGAGGGCCAAGAGCTGCCGTAGTCGACATAGCCGACTGAACGGCGGGTGAGGTCTGCGTTGTCAGCCTCCAGGTCGTGGATGGCGATTGTGTGGGTGGTGGCGAGGGAGCCACCTGAGTTGTTGGCGTAGATGGTGTGGGTGGTCCATGCGTGGCGAGAGATGTTCACTCCGTCACGACCGGTAGGAATACCGCTGATGGTACCGTTGGTGGTCGAGAATACGAGGCCATCGGGGAGTGCCGGCGAGATTCCCCAGTAGTCGATTGCTGGGCCTGCGTTGAGGGCGTTAATCGTCACCGATTGGTTGGCGGCGAGGACATGTCCTGTTCCACCATCCCAACTGATGTTGTCTGGTGTCATGTTGGCGATGCGAACATTGAGCCACACCGAGAACGAGCCACCGCTGTTGTTCGACCAGACGGTGTGGTTGCTCCACGGCGTGATGGTGTCAGCACTTCCCCAAATTCGGCCCGACCCATTGTCGAGGGAGAGGCCCACAGGGAGGGCGGGCTCGATGGCCCAATCAGTCGGGGTGCCACCTGTGGTGGTTGGTGTGATGTCGTAGGTCGAGAAGCCGAAGATGAGGTCGATTTCGTTGCTTCCGTTGTAGTCGATTGATGCGACTAGATGGTCGTTCACAGTGACATACACAACCGTGACATCGAATCCGCCGCTGTTGTTGCCATAGACGAAATGTGCAGTTCGCTCGTAGAGTTCGAGCGGGGTTCCCGAGATTCTGCCAGTAGCGCTGGCAAAGTTCACTCCCAAAGGCAGCGCCGGGTCAATCTGCCAGGCAATCACTACGCCGCCAGAGTGCGAAGGCAGGATGTCCACCATCTCCTCGTCGATGGTCAGCAAGAGGTCGTCCTCAGCGTATGATGTAGAAGAGGGAGAGCTGTCGTGAACCGTCAAGGTCAGATTGGCCGAAGTTTCCCCTTCGTCGTTTGAGGCTGTGATGAGATGGGTTGTCGCTGCTGTCAGTGCAGTTGGAGCACCTATGATGACTCCATCATCTCGAAGCGACAGCCCTTCTGGCAGGGATGGCTCAGAAATCCATTCAGTCGGCTCACCTCTCTGCCAAGTCGGGGTGAGGGTGAATGGGTCTCCTTTGGTCAAGACATGAGCATCGGGTGAGTAGTTGAGTTGGTGTGGAGCCATGTCGACGATCGACACTTCGATGGTGATGTTCGCAAATCCCGCAGCATTTCCGATTCCAACGGTGCAGGACATGTTGCCCATCTCGTAGGCGAACACCGTCAATGTTGAATCGTTCTTGAATCGGAGGGTACCTGCATCGCCCTCACAGTCGATTGTGTAGTTGGTGGCGGGGTCGCCATCGGCAGAATAGGTGATGTCTGTCAGACTTCCCCGTGTCACTTGGATTGCGTTCTGGCCAAAGGTCGCATTGGATGGCGGGATTATCTTCTCACAGTCGATTACGGTCGAATGGTCATCGCTCAGAACATTGCGTTCGTCGTAGGCACAGACGATTACCACCGGTGGCTCGGTCTCGGGCTCAGGTTCTTCTCCTCCCTGGCTGGTGTCTTCCGAAGTGGTGGGGGGTTTCTGTTGCATGGCGAACCAAGCGCCGGCACCCGCCATGCTGACGAGTAGCAGGCTGGCTGCGATTGCTAAAGCAATCGGAATTTTCCCATCTGCCATGATTGACCGACTTGGCGAGAGGTCAATACGATGCCGCCTTATCGGATGCTGTTGTGAGATGCGAATCGTAGTGACGGGTGCGGCCGGGCTCATCGGCGGCGTTGTAGTCGACAGGCTGCGCGCTGATGGTCACGAAGTGGTTGGAATCGACCTGCCGCATGAGCGTTGGATTGATGGCGGCCGAAATGTCGAAGATGAGGCTGCTCCAAGCAGAGTCGACATCCATTCGGACCTAGCTTCTGCGTCGACTGCAGATTGGCAGGAGATGCTCAACGGGTGCGAAGTCATCGTCCATCTGGCGGCCGATGCGAACCCGTCAAACCCCGACGAGAGCATGATGCGAAACAATGTCGAAGTGACTAATTCGCTGATGTGGAACGCGGTGGCGTGTGGAGTCCAGAGAGTCGTCTTGTCATCCTCGGGGCTCGTGCAGGTCGGGTTGGAGTCTGAGTTGGATGCAGGGGGTCCTCTCGAGGGGCAACTCCTTGGAGTTAGCCACGGAGTTTCGACGACCAGCACCTATGGTGAGAGCAAGGTCTACGCGGAACGGCTCGGCGAGCACTATGCGAGGGAGCACGGAATGACCGTGCTGGCGGTAAGGATTGGCACAGTGATTCCCGATGAATCGTTGCATTGGGAGCGTGGCGGGAGACTTCAGGCGACCGCCTTTCTACAGGCTGATGCAGCCGAGTTCTTCTCTCGCGCCGTGGTAGCGGATTTGACCGAGTGGGAGCCTGCCTCGTGTGAGGGGCATCCCGCAGTTCTCGGTTACCTGCTGACAGCCGCCCAATCGGATTCGCCGGGTAGATTCGTCGATCTTGAACCGGGGGCTTCGGCGCTTGGTTGGGCTCCCATTCCTTGGCCAGACGGACCTGGCGACCTTCCTTGAAACGGGCTTTTCTTGGTAGGCGACAGGGCAAACCTCCAATGGACTCAGACCTCCCACGGGTTGGCATGGAAGGTGCCTCCTCTCACAGAATGCGCTCTCCGCTGACACTTGGAATCGATATCGGAACCAGCGCCACGAAGGTGCTGCTGCTCAACAATGCGGGCAAGTGGGACATGGAGTCATGGCCCTCTTCCGAGGGCGTTTGGGAGAACCTTCGCGGGTGGCTCGGAAGCCGCGGGGAAGTGGTGACGAGGGTCGGTATCACCGGGCATGGCCCTTCGGCGATTGTGATTCGTGATGGTGAAGTCGTTGGTCGTTCCATACACTGGTTCGATGAGTTACCCGAGGAGTGTGATCGTCCGGTCGAAAACGACCACATTCTTTCTCCAACGCGGGCGTGGGTGCCTTCCCGGTTAGCACAGTGGGAAGAGGTGAACGGTCCTGTCGGAGATGGCGTGGCGGTACAACTCAAGGATTTGCTGAACTGGCAGTTGACCGGTGTGGTCGGGCGTGACAGCCGCTCGATGCGCGGATATTCCGGAACAGGCTACTTTCACCTTCCAGAGGAGGTCATTGGGGCCGTCACTGAAGAGGGCGCCGCGCTCTCAGGAATTTCAGTCGGCGCCGAGGTCATATGTGGATGCGACGACCTCTCCGCCGGCGTCTTGGGGCTCGGCGCGGTTGGCGGCGATTTGTTCAATCTCGCCAACACGAGCGAGCACATCGGCTTGGTCGGGGGCGAACCTGTATCTGAGTTGAGTTGGCTGCCAGCGCTTGGAAGGTTGCCTGCCCTCTGCTACAATGCCACCTCGACGGGCGGAGGAACGCTCACCAAGAATTTTGCTGCCAAACCAAGCCGTGAGGGGGTTGAAAAGTTCATTTCTCAATTGGAAAATGAAAAAAAACGGGGGTGGGGCCTCTATTCCGAAGAGGGGGTCGAGCCGAAGTTTCCCGGCCCGGCGTGGAAGGCGATTCGAGAGTTGAACTATCCAATCGATGAGATTCGAGAGCGGCTTCCCGAGGGTGAATTGCTGATCGGTGGCGGGCTGGCGCTGATACCTCAACTGGTCGAGTCACGCGGTGCGACACTCAGGGCGGGACAGGAGGTCAGCGTACTCGGTGTGGCCAAACTCGCCCAACATCCTCTGGCGGTCATATTCGGGGCCGGTAAGGTGGGCCGAGGATTCCTCGCACAACTTCTCCTCCGGGCGGGCTGGAGAATCCACTTCGTCGATTCCAATGCTCCATTGGTCGAGGCTCTATCGGGTGGTTCGTACTCGATTTGCAATCT
>DAVI01000051.1:5821-6514 GCA_002505495.1 Euryarchaeota archaeon UBA59
GGCGCCAACGGCCTCGAGAGGTGGGCATCGAGCGTTTCGGGATTGGACCGGGATGTCGACATCATTCTCGCCGAGAACCATCCAGCACCTGCTGCCCTCGTGAGGCGGCACATATCCTCTTTGAGAGTCGGCATCGCACAGGCGCAGGTCTTGCGCTCTTGCATTGAGCCAACCCCACAGCAGGTGGCAGAGTTTGGGCCATTGACAGTTCAGGTGCAGGACCATTGGACGCTGCCCCTCGACGCAGACGCGCTACGACGGCCAGAGTTGCTCGCTTCGGTCTTGGGCTTTGAGCCGAAGCCGAAATTCTCAATCGAACTGACTCGAAAATTGTACACCTACAACGCCATCAACGCAGCGGTTTGCTATCTCGGTGCAGAGAAGGGTTACGAATGGCTGGCCGACGCTGCCAACGACCCCGAAATCTCAGAAATCGCTCGACAGGTAGGCCAAGAGGCATCCGCAGCGCTTGTCACCGAGTACGGTTTCGATGCTGCTGAACAGACCGACTGGTGTGAACGGGCCCTCGGGAAATATCAGGATGAAACCATCCGAGACCCAATCGAGCGTAACGCACGCGACCCGATTCGCAAGTTGGGTCTACACGACAGAATTCTCGGACCAATCCACCTTTGCCTCGCCCATGCGCTTCCACACACTGCACTCCTCCAGACGGCTCGGAGCGCACTCGCC
>DAVI01000042.1:0-2562 GCA_002505495.1 Euryarchaeota archaeon UBA59
CTCTACAGGATGAACAGTTTCCGAATCTATGGCGACTGGGACCGTGACTTCGTACCAAGTCCTTGGGATGATGTGCCGATGGTTGGAGGCCAGTGGAACGACTCAGATGGCGACGGTTACGGTGACAATGTGGACGGCCCGGTGCCCGACGCCTGTGCGACCACTTCGGGAACCAGCAGATGGGGCTACTTCGGCTGCGCAGACTACGATGGAGACGGTTGGGCGAATGGGCCTGATGCCTGCTTCGACAGAGATGGCCACTCATACATCGACCGGTTCGGCTGCCCTGACCCGGATGGCGACGGCTGGAGCAGTGGCGACGAGACAACACCCACAGGTTCGGCAGATTCGGATCCACTGAACTGGTTCCAGGCGCAGGACTCTGACGGTGACAACCGGATGGACAACCATGGCCCCGAATGCTGTGGCCCTGACGGTAGCAAGGACGACTTTCCGCTCAATGGCAACCAATGGGCTGACGGCGATGACGACGGCTGGGGTGACCAATCCGACTTCTCATTGGCGAATCTGACTCTCCAACAGGCGCACGGATACGATTGGGATGGTGACGGAATCTATGACTCCTACGACATCGACTGGGATGGTGACCAATGCCCCGGTGAACAGGGCTTCTCCTCCTACGACCGCGGCGGCTGCCCAGACACCGACGGTGATGGTTGGTCTGACCCACACCTCTCGACCGGCCCCAACGATCATGATTGGCTCTACAACCGCTCGGTCTGCCATGGGATTTCAGCCGACGGTCACAACGGCTGCGCTGACAACTGGCCGGGCGGAGGCAACACCGGAGAGCCTTGCTCTGACCTTTCCAACTGCTCTGAGCAGTGGCATGACCACGATGGTGATGGCTATGGCGACAACAGCACCTTTGGTGCGTGGTTGCAGGACGCCTTCCCCGACGACCTCACCCAATGGAATGACAGCGACCTTGACGGTTATGGTGACAATCAGGCGGAAGGTGCCACCACCCCCGATGCCTGTCCCGTTGATTGGGGCAACTCGACGGTTGACCGGCTAGGCTGTCCCGACGCTGATGGTGACGGCTACAGCGACCCGGACTCGGGCTCTTTGGCCCATCCCGACGGTGATTCCGACTCCAATTCGACAAATCCGGAACAGTGGCGCGACAGCGATGGCGACGGTTTCGGTGATTTCTCAGCGAAGTTGAACGGCGACCAATGCCCGAACCAATTCGGTTACCTGAACGGCGAGGGTGGACGAGGTTGTCCGTTACCGGCTCAAGACCAGGATGGCGACGGAATCATCGACGACTTCGATGTCTGCGCGAACACGACCATCGGCGACTCGGTTGACACCTCCGGCGCTTGGCTCGGCTGCTCAGAGAATCAGAAGGACGACGACGACGACGGCGTGGCGAACGCGCAGGACAGATGCGCCAACACAACGGCGGGCGCGACTGTTGACGAATTCGGCTGCAGCGACGAGCAGTTGACTATTGACAGCGACTTGGACGGAGTGCCGGACATCGATGATGAGTGTGCAGACACGCCGACGGGTTTGGCGGTCAACGCGGTCGGCTGTGCGCCAGAACAACTCGACGAGGATGGTGACGGGGTCTCAAATGCGATCGACGAATGTCCCGGTACGGCGGGCGGTGCGGTGGTCGACGAGGTCGGCTGCCCTCGCAGCGATATGGATAGCGATGGCGACGGTCACACTGACGACATCGATGATTTCCCCATAGATCCATCGCAGTGGGGTGATTACGACAACGACGGATACGGCGACAACGCCAGCGGTACCGACGGAGATGCGTGTATCGCCATCTTCGGCAATTCAACGGAGGACCGACTTGGTTGCCCTGACAATGACGGCGACGGTTACAGCAATCCGGACGGCATCTGGCTGGCCCATCCACTGGGTCTGGCAGACGCCTTCATCGACGAAGTGACCCAATGGCGAGATACCGACCAAGATGGATTCGGTGACGACAGGGATGGCTTCCAAGCGGACCAATGCCCGACCGATGCTGGAATCATAGATGGCGTGAACGGAATCGGCTGCCCTGCGGCGACCGGCGAAGGTGGAGGCTCGGCCGATGACTGCTCTCTCGCAATGTCAATCTACGACCCCGATTCTTGGACCGGCGACTCCTCAGACATACCCACCACCTACCGCGATTGCGATTGGTACGAGACCTGGTATGGCGAGACTGAATCATCTGGGCCGGACTTGATGATGATTGGAGGCATTGGCGGCGCTCTCCTTCTCATGCTCCTTCTCACACTTCTTGCGGTCCGCTTCCTACGCGGTGGTGACGAATGGGATGATGATGTGGAGGACGACTTCTTCGATGCCGGACCAACTCAGGCTCGAGCAGGCAGTTCTGCTTGGAGCGTGCCCGGTTCAGTCCAAGACTTCGGCGGCGGCTTCGAAGACTCACCGAGTCCGACCCGCGGAACCGGCGGACGTCCTAGCAGACAGGGACCGACTCCAGGAGGGGGTGCAGGGACTCGCTCAGGTGGCGCTCCTCCCAGCAGAGGTGGCAGCCCACCTGGTCGCGCCGGCCCACCCGGTGGA
>DAVI01000042.1:2670-7107 GCA_002505495.1 Euryarchaeota archaeon UBA59
CCAGCAGGAGCAGCGAAGGTCGCTCGCCGGAAGGTGGTAAGTGCACCAGACCAGGAGGTCGCTCCAACTCGCAAGGTTCGCAAGACAAAGGCGGCCGAAGAACCTCCACAGCGAGCGACTCGGAAGAGCAGGGCGAAGAAGGCGGCCCCGAGCAATTGGGAGGACCTGTTCACCGGCGCAGACTCAGCCAACTACACGCGCTCGCTTGGGATTACAAAGGAGGCAATCACCTCAGGCGATGACGACCGGACTCTGCTCCGAGCTCTTCAGACTGAAGGGTGGTCGGCAAAGCAATCCCGCTGGATTTTGGATGATGCACTCAACTCTTGATGCTCCGTGTATCACCGTTTGTCGGCGAAGGCTTGATGACTGCTGGACATTCGCACAGAGGCCGAGAAGCACTTCATCGAGAAGGCCAAGACACGGAAGTTCCCTGCATGAGTGACGAAGGAGATGACCTTGAGGGTGCGATTCTGCCCGAGGGAATCGATGTCGATGATGCAGCGGCATACTTCGGAATCACCAGCAGTTCCGACATCGCGGTGCAACTTAGCCAAACCGATCCTGTGAACGGAATGGGGCAGTTCTTCTCCCTCACCATCGACCTGGTTTTGAGAGAGGAATTCGACTTCGAGGCGGCTGCTCAGAGGCTTGGATGCGAGGGTGGAGAAATCTACTACATCCTCACCGGGCCCTTCGGACTGACCACGCTGACTGACCCACTTCGCAGGTACTTGGGACAGGAGGACTCAGAGGGAGAAACAGGCCCTCCCCCGGAAATTTCAGAACATGAAATCGCTGCCCTCGACACCCTGAATGACCTCTTCACCCTGATGCGGATGTTTGGCATCGCTCATCTGGTAGGCGGACTGCCACTGCTCGACCACTACCTCGCCACATTCGGTGCCTGGGTCTCAGAACCTGCTGTCTCAAAACAACAACTGCTCACACTCTCGGTCGAACTATCCAAGGCCATCGAGGAGGCAAAGAGTGGTTCGATCAGCCCGCTCACTGTGCTTGGATCCCCTTCCGTGGTCCAGCAACCTCCTCAGCCTCCCGCTATGTCGCCACCACCGGCGGTGCAACCACAGACCGCGCCACAACCATCTCCCCCGGCCCCACAGCCGATGGCGCCAACTGCACCCCCTCAAGCCCCACCAGCGGCACCCGCACCGGCACCACCTCCGGCTGGGCCATCTCATGTGATGGCGGCAGGACTCTCTCCCGAACCCGTCGCAGTCGAGCCTGTAGCCGAGGAGCCCTTCCCCGAGGTCAAGCCAGACCCCACTCCGACGCCTCAGCCAGCAGCCGCGTCACCCGCACCCCCCACAGAGCCCGTAGCACCCCCGGCATCGGCGGTCCAGCCACCGCCATCCGTTGAGCCAACTCCCTCCCCCGCGCCTGAATCGGTCCCCGTGGCAGCACCAGCCCCAGCGCCAGAGAATCCACTCGCCTCCGCCTTTGAGGAGGCTGGACCCCCAGTCACGCCTAAGCGGGCACCAGTCGTACATTCTGCACCCGAGCCCGCTGATGCCCCCTTGAAGCCGCCTACGGCAATGGATTCGGTCGCCGACCTAATCGGCGAGGATGCGCCACACATGGTCGCCGCTCCTACCGTCGTTGTTCATCACAATGTTCAGAGCGGCAAGAATTGCTCCCGCTGTGGAATAGGTGTGGAACACTCCTGGCGCCATTGTCCTGTTTGTAGCGTGTCGCTCTGACTTCAGTCTGCGAGTTCGCCAGCGTCGAGCAGCAACATCTCGTCGAGGTGGATGGTCGGTTCGGTTAGAACACCCGTGACATGGATTCCGACATGAGCGGAACCACCCAGCGTCGAGTTGTCTCCGATGGCGAAATAGCAAGTTCCCCGTACCTTCTCGTCTTCAAGCACATTTCCAGTGAGGCGGGCCTTCGGGTTCATCCCGAAACCAAATTCGGCGACAGTCCAAACAGACTCTCTGTCCTTCGGTTTCAGCCGAGCAGCCGCAGCCTCGTATGACTCCCTCACCAGTTCCGCCATCTCGCCCCCCTCCACATCGGTCACGAGACCATCCTTCACGTGCAGGGTGAGTGGGCTTTCCAAGAGGTTGGAGTCCCAGGAGCCGTCGATGACTATCTTGCCGTTCATCTTCCCCTTACGGGGCATCGTGAACACCTTCCCGGCCGGGAGGTTGGTCACGAGTCCGGGCCGATTGCAGATGCCGTTGTCCTCAAGCTTCCAGCGACGTGGTTCGACTTCGAATTCGACCTCAGTTCCCGCAGCGCTGGTGATTCTGACGCTTCGACGGCGTTTCAATCGCCCGCCGACTTCGGTGATTGAGGCCCTCAGTGCGTCGAAGTCGGCGGTCATGCCACCCTCGGTGAACACATCGAGTGTGATTCCGGGCATCGTCGCGATGCGCGCCCCATCATTTCTGGCTATGCGCGTGGCGCGCGTGTGGGTGAGCGAATATTTGGTGGGAGCTAGCACAATCTGCTGTTTTCGCATCAGTTCGGCGACCGCGCCCGCCGGTTCGTCACCGTGTTGGCGGGTGGAGGGCATCATCAGCATGAGGACCCTGTCGGAGACCAGTGAGGCTGCCTCGTAGAGCGCTTGGCCGATCTTTTTTGTCGATGGATCAGTGAGGATGAGCACATTTTCGTAGGCCCGAATCTGCATGCAGGTGCGGACGACAGTCTTCGCAGAGGCGCGCAACCGCTTCTGCAACTTGTCATCGTCGAGCATCGGGCCGCCATCGGATTCTTCCGCCGACTTCGGCTTTCTCTTCTTCTTCGCCATCGCTGCCCCCAACCGACCATTACAGGCTGTCGTTCTTCAATAAATCGCCGGCGGCCTCGTCTTTCCTTCCGTCAAATCGATGAACCAACCCGGTTATGTTCGCCATCCCGTTCTCGCAAGACGCCATGGACCGGGTGACAGGCTATCGCGCCCTCGCGCTGCTCACACTGATCGGCCTCGCGCTGACCGCCTACAACAGTTCAGCCCTAGTTGACCACTTCACAGTTGATGATGCGGCGGGGACCGGCGATGAGGACGCCGCCAAGGTAGCGAATGATGCCGCGGCGGAGGACGACTCTGGTGATTCGAGTGGAGGGGAGGAGTTCGCCGCTGCACCCGGAAGTGATGAAGACCCCGGAGGTGCGGATGAGGCTGATTTGGCGCGTGGTGCCACAGGAATTCTCGCGGCCCTGCTATTGGCATTGATGACCGTTGGACTGGTCGGCAGTTTGGGGGTCGGTGTCCTCGTCAGTGAGGGGGTTAAGACCGGCCTGTTCTTGGCACTAGCCGGTCCACTTCTCGCAAAGTTGCACAGCAAGGAGGGAGACGTCCAGACCCGCGGCCGAATCCTCGGATACGTTGAGGCACATCCAGGAATCCACTTCTCCGCCCTGCGCGACGGGCTCAGCCTCGCAAATGGGGTGACTGCTCACCACCTGCACCAGTTGGAGAAGAAGGGAGAGGCGATTTCATGGCAGGACGGCAGACGCCGCCGCTACGCCGCCTCGGGTGTCGACCCGAAGCGACTCCACGAACTCGAACACCCGGTTACTGGAATGCAGAGGGCAATTCTCGAAATTCTATCGAACGCGGGTGGACTTGGAATCACCTCCACCGAACTCGGAGTCAAGTTGGAGGCGTCACGCCAACTGATGTCCTACCATCTCAAGCAGTTGACTGAGAGAGAACTGATCGCCAAGGATGGCCGTGGAAGAAAGGCGACTTGGAGGCTGTCTGACCATGGTGTCGGGCAACTCAATGCGGTCCGCGAGTCAGCTCTTACGTAGGAAGAACCACCTTTTGGGGGTGCGGAAGTATCAGCCCACGCGCAGGCGCGGTGTGACAATGTCTGAATTGAACGTAAAAACGGTGAACCAACTCGCTTAATGTAGTCACCACGGTCGGACAAACATGACACGAAGACCAACGACGGTGCTTTTTGTGCTCGCCTCGATGCTCTTGGCAGGCTGCCTCAGCGCAGTGGATGAATGGGTTGATGACGAAGAAAATCGCCCCGCAATGGATTGGATTGCTCCAGAATTGAACCTCGGATACAGGGTTCGCTCGTCGCCGGTGCTCGACACCTACGACAACTGTGGGGCGCTCGAAGAGGACCTGCGAAACTCGCTTGCAGAGGAGATGCTAGTCTCCCTCGACCAAGCCTCCTACTGGCACTGGTACTCCTGGGGCTGGCGCGGCGGCATGGAAGATGACATGGTGATGGAGATGGACGGCGGTGCAGTCGCTGACCAGTCAACGAGTGGAGGGGCAGAGGCCTCGGGTTCGGCAAACTCCGGATCGGACAGTTCAGCACCACCAAGCAGCTCGGGTGCGGATGACCGTGAGGGGCAGTATTCAGAGACCAACAATCAGGAGGAAGGAGTCGATGAGGCGGATTTCCTCAAGACCGACGGCTACCACATCTACATGATCAACAA
>DAVI01000042.1:7325-7705 GCA_002505495.1 Euryarchaeota archaeon UBA59
GGTGCCTCTGGCCTTTCCGCCGACGCTGAGATGATGTCCTACTACCCCTACTACCGCTACACAAACATGGTGAAGTTCACCGTCATAGATGTCAGCAACCGTTCCGCTCCCGAAATCAACCGTGAGCTCTTCCTCGACGGTTCCTACCAGACCTCACGATTGGTCGGAAACAGCCTGCGTGCGGTGAGTCACTCATACGCCGATATCTATGGGCTACAGACCTACCCGGTTCTGCCTGCCAACTACTACCAAATCGACTACGATGACCCGCAGAGGCAGAACATCTGGAACCAGAGTGTCAATTCGACCATTGAGACGAATCTTGAGATCATCGCCGACCTGACGCTCTCCGACTTCGCTCCTCGCATGCACGAGCGGCT
>DAVI01000042.1:7837-8044 GCA_002505495.1 Euryarchaeota archaeon UBA59
GGCTTCACCACCATCATGACGCTCGAGTTGTTCGGAAATGACATCGAGTACGAACTCGACCACATCTCATCGAGTTGGGTCGAGGTCTACGCCAGTCAGGACATGCTGGTCCTTGCAGAGCCAGCAAACGACTGGTGGTGGTACTGGAGGAACACCGATTATGAGGAGGCTACCAACATCCACGCCTTCGACATCAGCGAGGTCGGA
>DAVI01000042.1:8314-8498 GCA_002505495.1 Euryarchaeota archaeon UBA59
ATTCATCGGTGAGAAGGGCTATCTGGTCACCTTCCGCAATGTTGACCCACTTTGGACAATCGACCTCTCGGACCCGACAGACCCCCAGATTATTGGCGAGTTGGAGGTTCCTGGAGTCTCCACCTACATCCACCCGCTCGGTGACGACCACCTGCTGACCATCGGCATGGCCGGTGGCGAAGGT
>DAVI01000018.1:0-534 GCA_002505495.1 Euryarchaeota archaeon UBA59
CGTACCTCGGGCTGCAGACCGACCGGGTCGACCTCGACCGGCTCTCTTGCCAGTGGGTTGAGCGTCATCGGTACGGGTTTCGACAGCACCAGCAATCCCGCCCAGGGAAAGGCCACCGGAACTGAGCAGGTCTGAGACCAGGCTGTCGGCGAGTTCCTTGTCTTGGTCAGGAGTGGAGAGGCTGTCATCAATCGCCTTGTTGTGGTCTTCTAACCACGACTTGCGCTCATCGAACAGTGCCTGAAGTGCTTCACGCGCTTCGGTCACCTGAGACATCATCTCCGAAATTGACTCATGGACCTTGTCGGCCTCTGCTCGGCTCGCTACGAACAGATTGTGCAGCCGGTCGCCTTCTGCCTTGAGGAAATCTCGCTTCTCGAACAGGGGCTCTATCTCCTGCCAGAGTTCGTCCGCCTTCTCGTGCAGGGCAATCATTGCCTTGTGCTCGGCGTCAGCCTCCGCCTTCAACCCCTCAATCGAACCCTCCAAATCGTCGAGGTCGATCTTGATTCGCATCTCCTCCTCGACGAGAGG
>DAVI01000018.1:635-2621 GCA_002505495.1 Euryarchaeota archaeon UBA59
AGTGTGCCATCGGTCTCGATTCTGCGCTCGATATTGTCGATTTTAGCCATCTTCTCAGAAAGTTGTAGAATCAGGGACTTGTTCTTGTTGTCGCGTCCCGACTTGGATTTTGAGAAGAGCGCACGAAGTTGCTCCTGAATCGCGTCACGCCTCGCCTGATGCTTCTTCGCCTCGTTGCGAATCTCCTTCTGAGCAGCCAACATCTCCTTGATGCTCTCTCGAAGTTCTGCATACTGACCCTGTATCACATCACGCTGGTTCGCGTGTGAGCGTGCGGTCTCGTTGTGATTGGCCCTCTGGTCACGAAGACGCTTCATCTTCGCTTCCATCGCGTGGAGCCGGTCTCGCAACTCGTCACGCTCGGGATCTGCCTCCCTCTCTGGCTTGGGTCGGGCCATCAGCGCTGCCGACCCCCCAATCCCATATGAAGGACACCTTACATTCCCACCTCCCACGGAGGGCGTTGGAGAGAGCCTCCACAATGTGAATCGTTTGACTGAAACATTCGGTCAGGATGGGCTCTCGAGGAGAGAGATGATCACAGATTGAAAACGGACTCAATCAATCGGTGCGTGCCAATATCCGTCCTTGGAGCGCCTCGGACAATTGCGCCTCGACTCCATCGATCTCGAACCGATCTTGCAGGCGAGTGATGCGCGCACCCGGCTTGATGCCGAGGTCGGAAAGGGTGCGCGCTTCAACTCCATCGATTACAAGCAGTTCAATTGTCCCGGCAACCCCTTCGGGAAGGGAACGGAGAGGAAGGAGCACGCGAGAGAATATGGCCGTGATGTGACGTTTGACCTGAGGAATCGGGGTGCCGTCTGAAGTGGTCTCAGGATAGCCGAGCAATCGGTCGATTGTGTGTTCCAACTCGTCGGTGAGAGCATGTTCTAGCTTACACGCTGCGTCGTGTACGTCGCCCTGATAATCCAGCATTTTAACCAAGAAGACCTCCATTAGCCCCTCCCGTCGCTTGACTCGACTCGCTGCCTCGATTCCACGCTCGGTCATCGTCACCCCCTTGTACGGAATATGGTCAACGAATCCCTTCGAACCAAGGCGTTTCAGCATCTCGCTCGCGGAGGCCCCGCTGACCTCCATCGCCTCGGCAACTTGGCTAGTGCGGATTGGGGAATCGGGGTCACCAAGATGAAACTCAAAGAGAATCTTCAGGTACATCTCCTGGTCTTCCTGAATCGGCCCGGTCATTCGCTCACCTCAACCCCTCTGTGCCTGGAACTCGCTCTTGCAGTTTGGACATCGGGCCTTCACGGGCCTGCGGTCATAGGGGACTTTCAGTCGCTGGGCACACGAA
The DNA here is from genome assembly GCA_002505495.1 of Euryarchaeota archaeon UBA59. GTDB lineage: Archaea > Thermoplasmatota > Poseidoniia > Poseidoniales > Thalassarchaeaceae > MGIIb-Q1. Next base: position 1,954 of record DAVI01000018.1, read on the forward strand.
GGGCACCGTATCTCGTCGCCACTCGAACTTGCCACCAATTCATCGTCGTCGCTGGGCTTCTCGGCCACCTGCTTCGCCTGTTTCTTACGCGGAGTGGGAGCACTGGCTTCCTTGGCCGGTTGCTTCTTGGAAACCGGCTTGGCTTCAGCCTGCTTAACCGGCTCGGGTGCCTCGGAGGGCGACTCAGCAATTTCGATGGCGGGTGAGGGTTCAGGTTCGGGGCTCGGCTCCGGCTCGGGGAGTTCGACCGCCTCGACACCGAACTGGTGCCGACAGGCTGGACAGCGGGCGATGCCGGAGTAATCGGATGGCACTCGCAGCATCTGGTCGCATGATGGGCAGTGAACCTCCTGCTTCTCGGCGGGCGCAGCAGAGTCGGCCCTACTCGACTTCACCTGCTCTCTTGCGCGGGCGCGCGCCTCACGGCGCTTCTCCTTCAAAGCCGCCTTGTCTTTTGGATCGCCATCCTGCCAGGAGAATACGAAGCGGGTGATGGAGGCGATCACGATTCCCGCTATCGTGCCGTAAATTAGGGCAGCCCAAGGAATCTCGAAGGAGGACACCATGGTTGTTGATTTTGAGGGATAGGACTTGAACGCCGTCTCCGCGATGCCATTCACCGTCCAAGTCAATTCCAAGTCGACGGCATTCCCCGCCGGCCACGAGTC
>DAVI01000018.1:2698-11956 GCA_002505495.1 Euryarchaeota archaeon UBA59
GCGACCAAACTGAGCCGGCCTTCCGTGGTCGCCCCCGAACCGGCGTTTGAGAGAGTGTAGGCCACCGTTGTGCTCTCTCCGGCGATTGGTACGGCTGGAGAGGCGACGCCGAGTGTGACTGATGGTTGTAGGTCTGGCGGGCTAGCCTCACTTGTAGCTTGGAGTTGAGATGCGAACAGTGCAGACCAACCAGCAGCATCTATAGACACCCATACTGAGTCGGCAGACTCAGGGTCACCGAGAGAGTATGTGAGGGCTCTCTGGCCGGGTGAAAGTGTCACATCTGTGCTGACTACGGTGGTGTTATCGTCACCATCTGAATGCCCGACAGTCAGATGAACTGTTCGGGAGCGTCCTTCGCTGAGTGTGATTGAGAGTTCGGTTACCAGTCCGTCTCGCGCCGTCCACTCATTCGATTTGAGAGCCACATCGAGCCGCTGGGGGGGTGCCACATACACCTCAACCGAGCCTGATAGATTGGCATCGACAAGGCCATCTTCGCTCACCACAACCCACTGAATTGTGCGGCTCCCGAAACCACTGCTCAGAGTCAGATCAGAGGTGAGTTGCAGACTATGGCCCACATCGAACTGCCTCAGCGCACCGTCGGCGCTCGCACCCGAATCGCTGAGTTGCAGTCTCGCGCTGCCCGAGAGGTCACCTCCATTGTGTACGATGAGCGAGCCTGAAAGGAGGTCACCAACATGGAAGTTTGAGCCCTCGATTGAGAGGCCGGCACTCCCGGCGGAAGAGAAGTGGGCGGCATCCATGTCGTAGGTGTGAGACAGAATCGGTGTCGAGTCATCATGAATTCTCACTCCGCCTGTAAGGGCGCAGTCCAGCACTCCAGGCCGGGCAGTCAGACTGAGATTGACAGAAACTGTCTGGTCTGCCTGAACAGAAGTGGACATATTCAGAAGAGATATCCCCGAAAACACACATTCGAGAGTTCCACTCCAAGCGGTCTCACCAGAGTTGCTGAAATTGAGTTGCCACTCCACCGAATCGCCCAACGCAGGAGATGGCTCGTCCGCCGATCCGGTAAGGATGAGACGAGCTAGCGGGGGTGGACCAACCGAAATCGTGGTGTTTGAAATGGAACCGTCCAAATCAACTCGGAGCTCTGTTGAGGCGCTCTCTTGCAACATCGGAATCGTGAAGTTGGCGATCGCTGAATCTTGACCCGCTACAGTTAGGTTGAGCCAGCTCCAGTTCCCAGTGCCGACCGCGAATCCGAGTGAGCCGTTCCATTCGACCTCGCCGGAATTGCTTATCTCGACCAATGCGTAACCGCTGTCTCCGTCCCTGAAGCTCCCGTTCCCGCTCGCTTCCCCGGTACCACCATCGACCGGTACGACCTCCCAATTTGCGGGGTCTTCGACACTCGGGTCGGCTGGCGCCAAGCGACGGACGAAGAGAGATATCTCGTCAGTGTGGTTGGCGAAGGCTACACCGACCTCCCCTCCGAGAGTCAAGGTGAGAGAATACTGACCCACTGGCACATTTGGAATTGTGAACTGGTGGTTCTCCGTCTGGTCAGCAGTCAAGTTGAGACTGCGATTGTCACTAGCCACCGTGAGAGAGGTGTCGTCTAGAAACTCCATTGTAAGATAGCCGAGCGAAGCGATGTCGTGGGATATCACATCAACCGAGAAAGTGACATCCCCGGCACCCTCCTCGAGGTGTCCTTGTATGCTGAATGAGTCGGCGTCCAAGAGCAGTCCGTCGCCGCTAGCACTCGCAGTCGGGATGGAGACGAGCAGCAGCATCGCGAAGATGACTACAGACGGCAATCGGCCCACATGGCTACGCCTCATCGAATTCTGCTGTAACCTGCCGGTTGAATGACCTTTGGTTCCGTTGGCGTAGCCAACGCCTACCTTTATCCGAGGTCGTCAGGTCGAAGAGGCGTCCATGGAATTAACAGCCATACTCGCACTCTCCCCTGAAGAGGTGGCGAAAGCGGTCATCGCTCGCCGTCACGAGTTGAATGAGACTTTGCCAGATATCGTCAGGGAGCGTCGAAAGGAGGTCGATTACCTCACTCCATTGGTCGACCAAGTGCGAGAAGAGCGTGATCAAATCAACCAGCAGGTCCAGGACCTGAAAGACAGGCGGAATGCCTGTCACAAGGAAGCGAGGGAATTGCGAACTTCCCTCGTTGCGATGCGAGAACAGTTACTCGAGGAAAACCGACTCAAAAACCCGAACCCCGCTTGGGCGAAGGACAAGTTGGCTGAAAAGCTCGCCGAACTCGACAGCAAACTGGAAACTGAGGCGTTAGACCTGAAGACTGAACGCAAGTTGCTCAAGGAGATGCGAAAGGCGGTCAACGCCCATCGGGAGTGGGTCTCCGAGCGGCAGTCATCAGACCCGGAGGCTCAGCAGTACCGCGATGGTTGGGCTCGCTGCGGAGAACTGATGGATGAGGCTGATGCCAACCACAAGGAGATGGTGGTCTTGGCACAGTTGAGCAAGGAGCTCCACGAAAAATTCGCTGAACACCGTGATGTTCACAAAGAGGCCGCAGGACAACTCAACAGGGCCCGTAGTCTGCTCTCTCACACTGATGATGTAGTCTCTTACTGGAACCTCCGAATATCGAAAGGATTCGGCGACCTGAAAGATGGCAGTGGAGACCTGATGGCTGCATCGCGCCGAGTCGCGGATGGCCAACCCTCGAGCATGCCACGCAAACCTCGGGAAGATACCGCCAAGGGAGATGCCGGGGGTGAAGAAGAATGAGTTCCAAAAAGAAGGGTCAGGATAGCGACCCAGAAGGAGCCAGCCCAGCCCCCCCAGCAAAGAAAGGCGGTCGCGGCCAGAAGAGACGAGGCCAAAACCGGGGTAATCAGGGCAACCAGGGGGACAAGCGCAAGAAGTCTGGCAAGGGGCGAAAGCGTGGTAAGTCGGACTTCGACTTCTTTGAGAACCTGAGAGACTTGCAGACCCATGAACTGGCGGACATGCTCTCCGACCACAAAGCGAGCCTACGCTCACTTGAACGACAGCATGAATCTCTGAAGAGTGAAAGGCAATCTCTGATCTCCACGGTGCAGGTCTTGCGAGGCGCTCTCACGAGTTCGACCGGGATGAGCAGAGAGAGGAGGGCCCTACTCAAGCAACTGAGGGACAGAACTCCACTGATCAACAGTGAGAGGAGCCGCAGGGACAGCATCAACCAATGTATCAGTCCCACCTCTGAGCTTCTCGAAATCCTCCTCAAACGCACCTACAATGACCTCACTGTGATTCGCGATGACCCGAGCCGGGCACCCGACCTCACCCGTGAGACTCAGAAATTCTCATTCCTGTTCGAACTAATCGAGATGTGGCGCCAGAAGGAGGTGTCGGATGCCGCACACAAGCGTTACATCGACCTGATGCGGGAACAACGGGAGACTGTGAAGAGGCTCGATGAGTTGCGTGATGAAAGCGGTCAGGTTGAGGAGGAAACAGCTAGTTCCACCCCTCGTTTGGAGGCAGGTAAGATTAGTCGCAAAGAAGAGAAGGGACTCAATGAGAGAATCTCGTCGATGCTCGACCAGATTCGCGAGCAGCGCAAGGAGATCTACTGGCTCCGTCGGGAAATCGGGCGAGTCGACTCATTCAGTCACATTCGAGAAAAGGACGAGCAACACGGCAGGACGGTTCGCAAGCGAATCGGCTCATTGCAGCAACACGCAGCGAGTGGTGGCTCACTTTCGTTAGAAGACATGGCAAGACTGCTCTCCGCTGGAGGCCTTTCAGCCATTCAATCGGGTGATTCCGAGAAGAGTGAGGAGCCAAAAAAGAGCAGAGGCCGCACCCGAGGAGGACGCGGCGGTTCTAGAGGCGCAGCGCGCGGGGCCGCCCGCGGAACAGCCCGCGCCTACAAACGGCGAGAAGACTGAAACCTCTCTGAGGATTATCTCCTTGCGGCTGGAAACTGACCCTCACCCAGAACGGACTTCTACAACTATCGCCCTGTCTTAGACGATTCAGTTCTACGCGAGCGCCTCTCTTATCGCCCCTCGCCCTCTCCGGAGGCCGTGCAGGGAGGAATTGTCGCTGGCTTGGCCGACTCTGCGGGAGTAAAATGGGCGGCACTACTGTCAGATGAGGGCTTTCTCACGGAAGTCGTTGGAGCTCCAGCCGCTTCACTCGAGGCGGCAGGGTCGGTAGCGCCCTCCTTCAAGGAGGCGGCGGCGGGGTTACTTGCAAATTGGCAGGAAGGGAGTCTTGAGAGGACCACGATACTGACTGAGGAGGGCGTGGTCATCATCCAGGTTGTTAGTGACGGTACATCACTAATCTGTCAATTGGAGCAGGGGGCTAATCTAGGCCATATCCGAAAGATTGTCGATGAGTCTTGCGAACTCTTGAGACCTCTGCTAGACTGATTCGATTGTCGTCAACCGTTCCTCTAACAGACAAGGTCTCTCTGCATCAGTGAAGATTGCCCTATCAGTCGAAGAGCGGCCCCATTATAGTGACTCCACCGGGCGCGACATCAATCGCCTGCTTCTCCATGCTGTGACGGATGTGTCGCATCTTCTCGAATTGAAGTGTGCGGACGATTTTGCCATTTCTTCGGTCGAGCCCTAGATTGATGATCGCATCCGCCAAGAATCCCTCATTCCCCTCCAACTCTGCGAACTCCCCTGTCTGTCGTTCTGTGATGATGAAAGTGTAGAGACCTTGTTTTCGTAGATAATCGAAGAATCCGAACATCCGCTTTCTCATCTCCTCGTTCACTGTGGTGAGGCTGTAAATCGCCCCCAGACTGTCGAGGATGAAGCAGGTGAAGGAGGGACCACGCTGCTGCTTGAAGTGGTCGATCATCTTCTTTGTGAACTTCAGATAATCCATCGCCTCGTTGTCGGCTCGGAGAGCCGTAAAATCGGTGATCTGAAGATTCGGGGGGAGTTCGATGCCCATCGATTGACATGTGCGAAGAAGACTTTCTACTGGCTCCTCCACAGTACAGTAGAGTCCGAACTCACCGGTCCTTCTCAAATGGTTTGAAATCAGGGAGAGCGCGAAAGCGGTCTTCATCGAGCCGGGGGGTCCGGTTACCAAACTCAAGTAAGGGGGCTCAACATCACTTTGGATTACACGCTCCATTCCTGCAATGCCGCCGATGAACATGGATACCGGGGTTGCGTTCTTGCAGCCCGACTTAACCATTCCCTCAGACTGCTATGTGTTAAGCGCCATAATCGATGACTGAGTGGCACACCAGCCGCAATACGAGCCGTTAAATGCGAACCGCTGGTCGACATACCGTGCTGCACCGGCCCCTGAGGGCCGCGAGAATGTTTTAGGAAGTGGGGACTCGATGGAAGCGGAGCTGCAGAAATTAGTGAGCGAAGTCGAGAAGTACATTTCTGAACATCAGAAGCGCCGTGATGAATGGAACGCGAAGGTCGTCGAACATCGTACAAATAGGGACTCCATCAACGGTCAGAAGCGCGAGCTCTACGACGAGATTGAACGCCAAAGGACCGTCCGTGACCAAGAGAACGCAAAAGCCCGAGAGGCGAAGGTTGAGCGTCGTGAATTCAACGAGAAGTTCTATGGTTTGAAGGATAAGATGCAGGAAATGAAGGGCGGTGATGGAGGGCATGGTCGCGACAAGGACACCCCCGAAAAAATCAGGCGACAGATGAACGGCCTCGAAACCAAGTACGAGACCGGGGGATTCATCGGAAAAGAGGCAGAGCGAAAATTCAGCGCCACTATGAAGCAACTTTCCCGCAAGTTGAAGGAACTCAAAGCCGCCCAAAGTGAGCCGGGCGAATTCAATGAGATTCAAGTTGAACTAGATGCATTCCATGAAAAGAGCGAGAAGGCCCACGAAGAGGTCATTCGAGCGGCAGAAGATGCTCAAGCCGCACACGACCTGATGGCGAAGTTACGAGATGAGACAAAGAGGCTCAACATGGACCACGAAGCCGCCCACCGCGCCTTCGTTGACGCCAAGGAGGAGGCGGACAGCGAACATCAACAATACATCGTCGCGATGCGTTCCGTCTACAGCATTCGCAATCTGTTGCAGGCGAAGCGCGACCGCGCAGCCGGACACGAGCCGACAAGAATGGAAGCGAGGCCGGAGGCGCAGGACCTGATGAGCGCTCTGATGGCTGGTAAGACACTTTCAACTGAGCAATTAATGGCGATGAAGAGGAAGAACTAGACGAGGTGATACTGTGATTGACCGCTCAGACATCAATGAGATTCTTGGTGAATACGACCGATTGAAACTACGGATTGGAATGACTGCAAGCCACTCAGCGCTCGACATTTGCGATGGTGCGATCGAAGAGGGCTTTCCGACTGTCGCGTACTGTCAAAAGGGCCGGGAAAAGACCTACTCCGAATACTTCCGCACTCACCGCAATTCGGCCGGCCGAATCACCCGTGGGATGGTTGACAAGACCATTGTCCTCGACCGCTTCGACGGGGTTCTAGAGCCACAGTTCCAACAACAGATGAGAGACCGGAATGTCGTTTACATCCCTAACCGATCATTCACCTCCTACTGTGACATGGGACAGATTGAGAACGACTTCAGAGTACCGATGTTCGGCAGCCGCAATATGCTGCGCATGGAAGAGCGAACAGAAGAACAGGACTACTACTGGATTCTCGACCAAGCGGGGCTGCCCTATCCCGAGGCGATTGAAAGTCCCGAGGATATCGACTGCTTGGCCATCGTCAAGTTACACCACGCTGAGAAGATTCTCGAGCGGGGATTCTTCACCTGCGCTTCGCACGCTGAATATGTGGAGAAGTCACAGGCACTCGTCGCTCAGGGTGTAATCGACGAGGAAAGCCTTGCGGGAGCGAGGATCGAGCGCTATGTCATAGGTCCGGTATTCAACCTGAACTTCTTCTACAGCCCGCTTGAGGAGGAGATGCCCAAGTTGGAACTGCTTGGCGTCGACTGGCGATTTGAATCGAGTCTCGATGGTCATGTGCGACTTCCTGCACCCCAGCAGATGACGATGCCGGTCCACCAGCAGATTCCAGAGATGACCGTCGTCGGACACAACACCGCGACTATTCGAGAGAGTCTTCTTGAGACGGCGTACGAACTCGGCGAGAAGTTCATCAGCGCGAGCAAGGAGCACTATGACCCTGGAATCATCGGACCCTTCTGCCTTCAAACCTGCATCGACAAGGACATGGACTACTACATCTACGATGTCGCTCCAAGGATTGGCGGCGGCACAAATGTCCATGTCAGCGTCGGCCACCCCTATGGAAACGCCACTTGGCGAATGCCGATGAGCAGCGGGAGGAGAATCGCGATGGAACTTCGCAGAGCCGCTGAACAGGACCGACTCGAAGAAGTCCTGACTTGAGTTCGGCGAGCAACGCTCCACGATGTGAGGGGCCCCCTGTTGGGAAGGTAACCTATCAGAAAGTGCGCACGCGTGGGTGGAGCACCCTCAGTTCAGAAGGTTGGGCGCAGCCACTCCAACAACCGTTTCACCAGTGAGGCCGTGAACCAGCAACCATCCCTCATTCGGGAATTTAACCTGCCAGCCCGGCATGAAGACCGGCGAAGGGGTCATCTCAGCACTGTCACTCTCGATGCGCCACCAATGCAGGATGCTGCCAGAGACCGAGCCATCGGAAGTCGATTGGCTTACCCGCCAGTGTCGGCGCTCCTCGCAGACCTCGGAGAGTTCGCTCTTGAGAGAATCCATTGTCAACCAAGTGGATGGTGAAATCTTCTCCAATTGCGGAATGAAAGGGAGAGAATCGACCTGGTCGAGCCGGGAAACCTTACCGCTGAACGGATCCTCCAATAGTGTCCATCGATTTCTCTCGCGGGACTTCTCCGGTCCTATCAGAAACCCTTCGACCCGCCACATCCGTCCTTCCATCAACACTGGGCGCACCGGGAGTTGTTCGTAACCTTGGTCGGCGAGCCAAGTGGACAACTTGAATGAGGGTTTCAGGGCGACCGCATCAGGCGGTGGAAGTTCACTTTTCACACTCCTCTCGGCGAGTGCCTCAATGGTCTCTGAAGTGGGTTGAACACCGAGTTTCAGAGACAATTCGCCAGACAGGACGGCGGCGCCCAACCACTCTCCAAGTTGCTTTGGACTCCACAGAAAAAGGGTCACGTCAGCACGACTCGGTAGTGGGTCGATTCCAACCAACTTTCGCTCTGAAATCAACCAGTGGTGGCCTGCCGGTGCATCGACGAGCCAGCGCTCCAACTCCATCCGGTCTATCGGAGCCCAACCGGTTACTGCGTGCCATATGTGCGCCCCCCCTCCAACTGGCACCCCACTGACTTCGGGCTCTTCCTTGAGGATCCCCAAACAGGTCAGCCCGGGTGTCCTACTGATGACTGCAGTCTGTTCAATGACGAACTTGAGTTCGTCCAATACAGCGGGTAGGGAAACTGCCATCGGTTGGGCGGCGCTTCATGGGCTCATCAATGCTCGCCTGATGAAGAGTGATGAGATGCTATTCGATGGGCGAGGCGCGCAGCGCCGAACCCACTGAAATGAGCTGCCTGACTAAGGTTCAGTCGAGGTTGGCACGAAGTGTGAGCAACTCACTACTGCCGGGGTCGAGCACGCAGATGGCACTGATGTGGAACGGCTTAGCGCAGGCAGCGCCAAGCTCCCGGTTGACCAGCGTAACTATGTGAATTGGCACGTCAGGATGACTGCTACTCAAGTCATCGACATATTCCCGTGGGCAGTTGGCGGCGAGAATGACGAGTTTCGCCTCCCCCTTTGCACAAGCATCCGCGGTCTGGTTTTGGCCGAGCAGTAGAAGTCCTGTGTTCATTGCTGTCTTCAATTGTCTTCCTAGATCCATTTTGATTCCTCCATACGGCCACTATTGCTTCTCATTGGTGGGAATTCACTCATCCTCAGGGATGTAGAACAGCTCAACGCTGCCCGTTCCCAATGCGACCGGTTGACCAACGATGATGTTCTCTGCGACACCGGACAACTCATCCTTCTCACCGATGATTCCTGCCTTGAGCAGGTGGTTCACGGTGACCTCAAAGGCTGCACGAGCTAGGATGCTGTGCTTGTTGCCGCTGACTCCGTGACGGCCAATCGCTCGGACTTCACCCTCGCTTGTCATCACATCTGCAACAGTCAGCAGGTGACGGACATCGACATCGAGTTTCGCTTCGCCAAGGGTTAGCATCAACTCGTTAACAATCGCTTGACGAGCAGCTTCGATCCCGAGGAAATCATGGATTTCGGTAATGTTGTTGGTGTAGGTTCGACTACG
>DAVI01000018.1:12087-14167 GCA_002505495.1 Euryarchaeota archaeon UBA59
GGGCGAGTCTCGTGGTCGGCGTCGATGAAGAGTCGTAGCCTGCGAGAAAGCAATTCCCTGACTTGCGGGCCGGTCATGTCCTTCTGTTTCAGATTCGCCTTGATTAGTTCAAGGGTGATTCTTCGCTGAGTCACGTCTGTCTCGATTGCTGTGATGTCCTGCGTAGTCGTCACCTCAAGGGCGGCAGCCAACTTTCGGACCTTCTCCTCGTCGACGCGCAACTCCTCATCGAGATGGATGCGCATTGTTGGAGTCGAGGGGGCCTTTCGGGCGTCCACAAGTTCGATGATACGAGGCAGACCCTGGGTCACGTTCACAGTAGCCACACCAGCGTAGTGGAAAGTACGCATAGTCATCTGAGTACCCGGTTCTCCAATCGATTGGGCCGTGATGATACCCACTGCTTCGTAAGGGTCGACTATCGCTCGCTCTGCGGCGGTCGCAGCTTCTACGACTACGGACTGGGCCTGCTTCTTGGTCAACTTCTTCCTGCCACGCTCAGTGATGGCATCAGAGAGATCGCTGAGAAGGCGGTCTGACAAAGTTGACCCATTCTCTTGATTGGCTGCGCTCAGAGCATCGAAGATTGGGTCAATGGTGAGGCCCACTCGGAGTTGAACTTCCTTGTTGTCACGAGCGTACTCCTCGAGAGGCAGCTGAAGCGCTGCGCGCCGGCCAGCAGCGCGTCGGGTAGTCCTGGTACGGCGAACGGTGGTTGCTCCTTGCGCATCGGCCCTGTCGGCGCTTGAACGCTTGCCGAACTGCTGTATCCGGTCACAGAGAGTCTGAGCCTCGTCTGAGGCGAGACCGCAGATTTGAGCGATTTCACCAGATGGAAGGATCTTGACATCGTCCCACTTTCGGCCGTCTGCCAACTGGTGAGCGTACTCTTCGGGCACACCCATGTCCATGAGTTTCTTCTTTGTTGCTGACTTGACGACCATCACTTTCCACCTCCTAATGCATTGTCCAACACAAGTTGAATGTTGACGGGACAACCTCGCACGCTTCTCGTTGGGTCGATGCGGTCCTCACCGTAGCTGAACTGAATGATTCTGTCAGCAGTGTTTCGCACCGAGTGAGGGACATCGGAGTGAACCTTGAGGTCGTCCATAGCGTTGATGAGTCGGCGCTGCATGTATCCGGACTTGCTGGTTCGGACTGCAGTGTCGACCAGTGACTCTCGACCAGAGACGGAGAGCATGAAGAACTCCGTAGGTTGGAGGCCGCTCTTGAATGAGGAAGCGACGAAGCCCTTCGCCACGGCACCTTTTGCGTTTCTAGGGAAGTGGGCGAGAACGCGGTCCTGGTAACCACGCTCAAGTCGCTTTCCTCGAACTCTGGTCTGACCGATTGAACCAGCCATCATCGAGAGGTTGTCCATCGAACCACGGGCACCAGAGACTGCCATCATCACAGCCGCGTTGTCACTGGCCAGATGCTCTCTCGCAACCTCACCGGTCTTTGAACGGGACTCGTCGAGAATACCCATCAAATCCTCCTCAAGGGTCTCAAGGGGGGTCCTTCCGGGCCGCGCTTCGTACTTCTTGCCATCTTCGCCGAACAGTTCCAACCTGTCGTCGACTTCAGCGACTGCTATCTTGTTGATCTTTGTAATGGCTGCACGCGCTGCCGGAGGCATGTCTTCATCATCGATTCCAGTGGTGAATCCGAGTGCTGTGCAGATACCAATCGTAAGACGAGTCATGTCGTTGAGGAACCGAGCGCCCACTTCAGAACCGTGGGTTTGAACCACCGCATCGAGTAGTCGGCCGCCCTCAGCTCCGATTCCGGACTTGTCGATTGTACCAGAGAGAATCTTTCCGTCGACGATTTCAACTTGGTCGTTGCTACGACTCTTGTATCTCAGGTTGATGCCTGAGGGGATGATCAGATTGAGCAACTCGCGGCCCATGTAGCCAACAACGCCGTTTTCATCCTTGATCTCTGCAGGTAGTTCGCCAGTCCAGCCGACCATCCCGAGCGTGTCGAGTGCCTGTGTCTTGGGGATGATTCGGTCGTTGTTTGTCAGTAGGTAGGCACCAGAGATGTGGTCGTGGATTCCACCGATGACCGCTCC
>DAVI01000018.1:14303-23609 GCA_002505495.1 Euryarchaeota archaeon UBA59
AGATTCATCTCGTCACCATCGAAGTCGGCGTTGTAGGGAGTGCAGACTGCCAAGTTGAACCGGAAGGTCTTGCCCTGCATAACACGAACTTCGTGAACCATCATTGACATCCTGTGGAGTGACGGTTGTCTGTTGAAGATGACGACATCTCCGTCAATCAAGTGGCGCTCGACAACCATGCCGGGCTTCGGGTTACCCTCTAGGTCGTGGGTTGAGAGACGGTCCTCAACAGGACTCCGCTCCTCCTCCTCCTCGTCCCACGGCGAACCGCAGTGTGGGCAGACCACAATGAGATGTTCCGGGTAGTCCTCGTCTTGGTGCTCTCGCTCCCAGCGCCACCGGTTGTGGATTATCGCATTGGGGTTGTCATCCTTCAGCGAACGGCCCTCGAGGTCTTCTCCTCGTAGGTTCGCGATTGTCGCCTCCAAGTCGGCAACATACAACTCTTGAAGGCCGTCAATCGTCCTCTTGTTCTCCTGTCGAATGACCATCCCTGGGAGGAAGTTGGGCGCGCGCAGCACCTCGTTCAACTCGGGATTCATTCCCGTGTAAGGCTCATCTCTGTCCGGGTCTCCACCGTCACAGTTAGGGTTGAGACAGCGGTATCCTGACCAGATGAACTTGGTTCGGTCGGTGATGCGGACGCGGTTGTGGTCGCCGCGTACGATGTAGTTCACACCTGGGTGAATGTCTGGGCCGCGCAGAATCATCTGGCGCAGTTGTTCCCTGTTTCTGCTTGTTACACGGATGGGAACAGTAAGTTCCTTCGCTGACATCTCAGGAACTCCGACTTGATTGATGTCGAGGAACGGGTCCGGCGAAATCACCGAACGGGCGCAAAAGTTCACACGCTTTCCTGAAAGGTTGCTTCGGAAGCGACCCTCCTTCCCCTTGAGTCTCTGTGTCAGAGTCTTGAGAGGTCGGCCGGAACGGTGGCGGGCGGGTGGAATACCGCTGGTCTGATTGTCGAAGTAGGTGGTGATGTGGTATTGCAACAGTTCCCAAAGATCCTCAACAATCAGTTGTGGCGCACCTTGGTCACGGTTTTCACGGAGTCGCTGGTTGATTCGCAGAACATCGACCAACTTGTGGGTCAGGTCGTCCTCCGAACGGTCGCCGCTTTCCAGTGTGATTGAGGGTCGCACGGTGATTGGTGGCACTGGCAGAACTCGCATGACTACCCACTCGGGGCGGTTTGTGCTCTTCTCCATGCCGATGAAAATCAGGTCTTCAGACGGGATGCCCTCCAACCACTCTCGGATGTCACGGGCGTTCAACTTGTGCTCGCTCTTGTCCTCCTTCTTCTCCTTGAAGGTGGTCGGCTTCTCAAGGATAATCTTGCCCTGCTCCGCCTCGCAGTGCATGCAAACTCTTCGCTTGGCTGAGCAGCAGACCTTCTCAACATCCTTGATTGCCTTCTTGAACTCAGGAGAACCGGGGCCGTGCTTTTGGATGATATCCTCAACCCGCGCTCGATGGTAGTCTTGCTCGGACTTCTCGACATCGTGGGGGTGTGTCCCTGCCTGCTCCTGCAACAGAATTCGGTTGCAAGTGTTGCATGTGGACTTCAACGAGGTCTTGATGAGGTTGGTGAAGCCACAGTGAATGACCGGCAGCTCGAGCTGAATGTGACCAAAGTGGCTTGGGCACTCGTCGTGCTTGTTGCCGCAGGTATTGCATCGCACACCCGGTTCGATGACTCCCATCTGGGGGTCCATCAGCCCTTGGTGGTATGCATGGCCGTCGTCCTTGTAGGTGTCAGCAGTCTTGACCTCGACCGCACTGAGGCGACGGATCTCATTGGGGGACATCAAGCCGAACTTGATGGCCGAAATACGCTTTGGAATCTTCGAACGGTCCATTTTCTTCATGTGATCACCTCTGGTCCTCCAACTCGAGTCTCATAGCGACACCGAGCGACTTCATCTCATCGAGTAGTAACTTGAAGGCGTAGGAGGTCTGGACCATGTGCACCTCGGCGCTCTCACCGTGAATCGGGCTGACATAGCAGCGTCTGCGGTAGTCCCAGAAAGCGACATGGCCGCTCTGGGCGCAAACCGCGAGTTTGACTCCGTCCGACTCGTCGAGTAGCCTGTCCTTGATGACCATCGACGCACCGTGTGCAATCAGGCAGTCACGCTCCATCTCACCAAACCGAAGTCCACCCTGACGGGCGCGACCCTCGGTAGGTTGGCGGGTCAGAATCTGCACTCTTCCACGGCTGCGGGCGTGAATCTTGCTGCTCACCATGTGATGCAACTTCTGGTAGTAGATGCAGCCGACGAAGATGTTGGCGGGGTACTCTTCGCCGGTCTCTCCGTTGACCATCCTCTCACGACCTGTGTGAGCGAAGCCGTAGCGCAGGAGGCCCTCACGCAGCGAGTCTTCCTTCTCTCCCGAGAAGGCAGTGCCGTCGATGAAGCGACCCTCCATCGAACCGACCTTTCCGCCAATCATCTCTAGGATGTGAGCGACGGTCATTCGGCTTGGAATAGCGTGCGGGTTGATGAGTAGGTCCGGAACAACTCCATCGACCGTGAATGGCATGTCCTCTGCATCGACAAGTCGGCCGATGACCCCCTTCTGTCCGTGGCGGGATGAGAACTTGTCACCCAACTCAGGAATGCGGTGTTGTCGTAGTGTGATGCGGACCAACCGTCCAGCGTCAAGGCTCTCAGTAACGAAGACATGGTCGACATTTCCTGACTCGCCATGACGGACATTCATGCTCGACTCCTGCCTGTACTGACCCATCATGAAGGCGCCATGGCCCTCTTCGAGGAAGCGGGGTGGGCTGGTCTTTCCGACCAAGACCGTCTGCTCATCGTCGTGCTTGCCCGTGATCATGGTTTCAGGGTAGGGTAGACCGTCGTACTCAAGGTGAGAGTACTCGGCGCTGTCCTTTCGCCCCTTGACCTCGTCCTGACCGGTGCCGGGAACCTCAATTTCCTCTTCCTGACCGCCGGGGAACCTCTTCCGCTCTGCGTTGTATGTGCGCACGAAGCTGGACCTGCCAAGAGCTCGCTCCACACTTGCGCGGTTCATGATGATGGCGTCTTGCATGTTGTAGCCGTGATGGCTCATGATGGCGACGATGAAGTTCTGGCCACCTGGCCGCTGAACGAAATTGGTAGTCTCCATCGCCTGAGTCTGCACCATCGAGCGTTGAGGATAGTCGAGGGCGTGCATTCGAGTGTCTGGGCGGAGACGGTTGTTGCTCGAAGGGAGTCCTAGAGCCTGCTTCACCATAGCTGTACCACCGGTGACTCTCGGTGTCGAGTTGTGCTCCGGGTAGGGCACCAGACTGGCGCAAACTCCGAGGATCAACTGCGGGTCAATCTCGACATGCGTGAAGAGTAGAACATCGCCGCTCTTCTTTTCCTTGCGGCGCAACTTGTCAGTGTCTTCTTGGTAGTAGTTGAGAGGCACGGTGAATGTCTCGGTAACCCACTTGCCGTTAGGCATTTGGACTCTGGCTCGCAGTTTGGCCACCTCGATTCCTTCTTCGCCGAGATTCAGCCAAGTGATGTTTGCTGGGATCATCGGTCGCTTGTTCCGAGGGGATACAGCGGGTAGGTCATATGGCCGGGGTGCGATAAGAAGGTCTTCTTCCTCCTCAGCATCAATCCACTCGACGACACCTTGGTTGACGAGGTCTCGGAAGGTCATCTCCCGATTGCGAAGCGCTTCGAGGTGCTCCGTTGCGAGAACCAGATTTCCACTATCGAGGACCAGCAGTGGCCTCAGGATTCTGCCCTTGTCAGTGTTGATGAAAATGTCACGATTGTAGGCGTCATGTCGGATGCTGACCTCGGGTCTGATTCGACCACTTCGGCGGCGTCGCTTGAAGTGAGCAACCAGTCGGTGAGCGTCCTTGTGGAGTCCGAATAGGTCTCCATTCACATGGACTCTTGTTCCTTCTGACCAGTCCTGTGGCTCCTCGACACCAGCCTCCTTCAGGAGTTCCTTGACATCGTCTTCGGAGACGGCCTCGGAAACATCGATCATCTGGGCGGCATTCTTCACCAGTCCGCAATTTTGTCCCTCGGGGGTCTCATTCGGACAGAGACGGCCCCACTGTGTCGGATGCAGGTCTCGAGCCTCGAAGTGAGGCTGGCTGCGGACCAATGGGCTGGTCACGCGTCGCATGTGCGACAGCGCGGAAATGTAGGTGGTACGGTCGAGCAGTTGGGCTACTCCGGTTCTTCCGCCGACCCAATTACCGGTCGCAAGTGCGTGCATGATCTTCGATGTCAAAACATCAGGTCTTAGGCAACTGTTAATCTTCAATTCCCGCTTCCTGTTGTGATGTCGCTCTAGTTGGTACTTGAGGTCACGAGCGAGTTGAGTCATGCTGACGCGGAAGAGGTCCTCGATAAGGTCGCCAGCGAGGCGGACCCGCTTGTTCGCGTAGTGGTCCTTGTCGTTCGGCTCGCGGTTGGTGATTGCCATCTCGAGAACTTGACGGACGATTCGACCGAGGAATATCGCCTTCTTATGGCGGTGCTCTGGCTGGTCGCCGAGGTGAGGTAGAAGTTCCCTGTCCATCAGGTTGTTCACACGCTGCTCACGGTACTCCTTCTGTTGACCGGCGGCGAACTTCTTCTCAAGCCAGGAGATTGCCTCCTCCTGAGTCTCGACTCCGTAGGCGTCCTTCGTGTCCGGGTCGCGGACGTGATTGATGTTGGCGACGACATACTTGAACGCCTCTTTGTGGCCTGCAATCGCAGCGAAGATGTCCTCGTCGGAATTGATGCCTAGTGCCCGCATTAGTAGGACTACTGGAATCACCTGTGTGCCGGCGCTGCTGATCTTTACCATCAGCATGCCATCCTTCCGCTTCTCAACGGTCAGCGGCTTACGCACACCGGCCTTCTGCGAGAAGATCTTGGCAACCTCGGTGTGTCTGCTGTAGCGCTTGTTCATCTCGACGGTGACTCGGTTGGGTGCTAGGTCCTCCATCGAAATGAGAACTCTCTCGGTCCCGTTGATGATGAAGTAGCCACCAGGGTCGTAGGGGTCTTCGCCCTTCTGTTTGAGCAGGTGCATGTAGTGCTCGCGGTCTTCTTCACTCATCTCTGGAGAGAGATTTCGGTTTGGGTCGATGTGACTGGAATGGAGGTTGCAGCGCTCGCTGCGTACCATGATGGGGAGGTTTCCGACTTGGACGCGCTCCTCTTCGATAGGTGCGGGCAGATCCTCGCGGTGGATGGTGAAATCCATGAATACCGGGGAGTAGTAGGTCAACTTCCGTAGTCGGCATTCAAGCGGTGTCGCGTTCTCGTTGTTGGCTCCGTTCGCCTCACGAATTGTTGGAGGGCCCAAAGCGAGGTTCTTCATTCGGACGCTGATCTCGTTGTCCAATACGTCGAGCTTGATGAGCCCACCTTCGTCGTCTTCTACGATTTCATCTGTGCCGATGCGGATGTTTCGTACGATTTGTTCCATCCGGGATGCTGTTCCATCTCCGTTCGGCAGGCAGTCGTTGTAGGATGCAATCTGGTGGTTCACCAAACTTCGCTCACGGAAGAATGTCTCGATAATTTCCTTCATTTCAGTAGCCTCCTCAAGTCCCCTCGACAACCAGCCTGTACGCGACATGGGTGCCCGCAGACGGGCTCCTTCTGATGACCCGGACGATTCGGTTGTTCAACCATCCAGCACGCAATTCCTCATCCTCAGCCTCGTGCATCTCCTTGATGACCTGCACTGCGGGGTCGGTGATGAGAATCTTAGGTAGCAACTCGCGGCGTAGGCGAGTGCCCCCGTTGCCATCTGATGTGAGGAGTTCCCACGGTGCGAGAGCATCCTCCTCCTCGTCGATTGGGACGAGTTCGTGGTGTGGAGTCAACTCGTGGTTGAGGACATTGAATCGGCTGTCACCCAAGGGGATGTCAACTTCGTCTCCAGCCTGACGGAGGATGTCGACTCGCTTACCTCGGGATCGGCGCTTGCTGGCGCTGAGGGCACGGATGACATTCATGACGGTCTCGAATTCGGTGTCAGACTTCTTGAGTCCGAGTTTTGTTGCGACATCGTCGAGACTCATTTTCTTGATTGTGTCCAAGTTCGCGTCGTCCGCGAGTTTGTGGGCGAGTTCCTCTTTGATGCCCTCTTCCATTAGACGCTTCTTAGTTGATGATTTTACTGCCACTTTGAGACCCCCTCGACCCTGCCTAAACAGGAGCCTGCGGCCTATCCAGGAGGCGGGCCTGACGGGGTTCGAACCCGCGGCCGTCCGGTTAAAAGCCGGATGCTCTACCTGACTAAGCTACAGGCCCATGGCTGGGCAAGGTCTAACCTCGGTTAGAGGTACCCTTCAAGAACCTTTCGGCATGGCTGACGCTGATGTCGGGGGCGGTCTCACCTGAGGGTCGGA
Source organism: Euryarchaeota archaeon UBA59 (assembly GCA_002505495.1). Lineage (GTDB taxonomy): Archaea > Thermoplasmatota > Poseidoniia > Poseidoniales > Thalassarchaeaceae > MGIIb-Q1. The sequence goes on from DAVI01000018.1 coordinate 20,683, forward strand.
GGGTGAGTCTCCGGGCGCCACTCAACGGAGTTTGCCATAAAGGTTCCCGAGATAATCATCACGCAAACGATTGAATCATCGATTGCCATCCGAGGACCATGGCCGACCCCATCGAGCGCGAGGTTGAACTTCAACATTCAGCAGGACGTACAGAACAGTGGAAATCTGAAGGACTACAGGGGCTTTCCGTGGTTCTGCCGGCAACCGTTTACCCGCCACGCGAGGATACCGATCTGCTCGACAGATGCGTCGCATCTCTCGGCTCTGGTAAAGGGTGTAGATTGCTTGAATTGGGGACGGGAAGTGGAGTGGTCGCAATCGGTTCTGCTCTGAGGGGTTGGGAGGTCACCTGCTGTGATGTGAATCCTCTTGCAGTCGCCGCTGCTAGAGGCAACGCTGCTGCAGCTGGGGTCGAAATAACGGTGAATGAAGGTGGGCTCGACGAATCTGGGGACTTGGCATTAGAAGGGCCATTCGACGTGATTCTCTGGAATCTCCCCTATCTCGATCCACCGGCCGACGGAGAGGCGAGGCTGGGGCCTCTCGAGGATGCAGGTTTGGTCGACCTTCCTGATGACACGGGTTGGGGGGGTCGGTTGTTGACAGCACTCGAGAACGACCCCCAACTCCTGAGTGATGATGGGATGGTGATTCTCCTCCACACCAACAACGTCCGCGGAGACCTCCTCCAAACCCTATGGCGAACTCAAGGATGGGCGACACGAATAATGGCAGACAGGAGGCTTGGAGGAGATGAGAGGCTGACCTGCTTCGCCGCATGGAAGCCCTTTGGGGGGCGAGAAATCGAAGTCCGAGATTCTGTCGACTCCACCAACCGACGATTGTTGCATGAGGGAGGAGATGAAGGGCGCTGTTTGGTCGCATCTGCACAGACCGCCGGCAGAGGGCAGCGGCAACGACAGTGGGCCTCCCACCCCGGTGACTTCACAGGAAGTTGGGCCATCCCTGACTTGGGTAAGCCAGGTGACTTGCAGCTAGACGCAGCGGTCGCGGTTGCAGATGTAATCGCCTGTGTACTAAACGAACCTCTGCCTTCTGCCCACTGGACCAACGCCGGCAATATCGTCAAGTCGGGTCTCGAGGTTCGCTGGCCGAACGACCTCTGGCATGCCGGAGGGAAATTGGCCGGAGTGTTGGTCGAAGGGCAGCAGCAGGGTGCGGAGCTGAGGGTCGTGCTCGGAATCGGCGTCAACTTCCGAGCGAGGAAAGAAGCGGATTTCCCTACTTCCAGCCTAGAGGAACTTGTCGGCGGGGAGGTTTCTCAAACAGAGTTCTGCCGAGTCATTGACGCCTCGGTCGCCTCACATTTTGAGAACAAGAGATGGTTGGGGTTTCCTTGTAAACCATCCCGCAGGCGACAATATTGGGCGCTCCTCTCAGGCCATCTTGGAGTTGGGACTCAGCTGCTCGTCAATGGCCGCTCGACGATTCCGTCGAGCCTTGCGGAAGGGGGGGAGCTGAAATCTATCGACAACGGTCAAGAGATTATGGTGAGCAGCAGTTACGAGCGCGCCTGGGAGTGAGGAGCTACTCGCCGGCAATCGCCTCATCGATGTCTCTGTCACCAGATTCGGGCTCTTGGAGGCGGCGCCAGACACCCCATACAAGGAGAATGAGCGAGAAGATTGGCAGGAGGAACTGGATCGGCAATTGTCTCACCACCTTCACCTGTACTTCGTGAACACCAGTTCCAGTCATTTCGATGTCGTAATTCCCACCTTCCTCGACATCAATACTGATGGTGAAGGTATCACCTGACACCTCCCCTTGAGAACCGCTGGCAACATTCTCGCCCGCCTCGTTCAAGACCCGGACGGATTGAATCGCACAAGGTTGTGAGTCGTTGGTGCAGACTGCAACGGCAGAAATTTGGATTTCATCGTTTGAACCGAGGATTCCGACTCGGACCGAGCGAGCATCGACGACACCCGCTGCCTCATCGAAATCGATTCTCATCGGAAGCGCGAACATCGATATTACGATGGCGCCTACCAACCCAATTGCTCCGACTATGATGGCGATGTCGTGAGGGTTGACCTCGATTGACCCGCCACCCCCAGCCATGTGTCGGCGAGATGAGACGGCATCATCAAGGTGGCCCTCGCTAAGACTCGACTCAACCTACACTGAGCGGACACCTCTTCAGGCGAAGAAAGCGGATTTCGCGCATCTATGCAATCGCTTCAATGCCGCACGACATCCTTCGGCAATTGCACCGACTAAAGTCTTAAATCCTGTTCGATTGAACAGTCTCATCCTGAGAAAGTGTACATTTACTCAACTTTCAGGACTTTTGTTGTACCGACTAATGTGAATGCTTAAGGACAGCCCGCGCTGGCAGGAGCCCCCGTAGGGGGGCGAGTCATGCAGGCACTCGAGCATCATGGGGGAGAGGCGATGGCATCCGGTTCCGGTGGTGGGAGGGCGCTCACGATGAGCGAGTTCGCCAGCCGCGCAAGAGAACGGGCAGACAACTACCATCGCTACCACATCGAGGCGCTGGATACACCTGACCGGCAGCCTCTGCCAAACAGGTTTCTAGTAAAAGTCGGGAAGGTCGGACTTGCCAAGTTCATCATCTCGGAGCTCTTCCAGTATTGGGGGAAGTGGGATGTCATCACCTCACGCCCCTGCACCTACGGCGTCTTCTCAGGACCGGTTGGTGGGTTCTCCCCCCGTCCACACCTCTGCGTGGGTTGCCTCAGGTGCACGGTCCAACACCCGGAGTTCACTACAGTCGAGCACAATCCAGAGAGGGCGGCGATGGGCGACCGCTTCCTCAGCCAGAAACTCATCGAGACAATCGACGAGGAGGCTCGCAAAGGCTCAGTGCCAGTGCGGGGGCAGGGCTACCGTGGCCGATTTGGTGGCCCGGGATGGGATGGCATGTTCACCGACATGTCTGA
>DAVI01000018.1:23675-27998 GCA_002505495.1 Euryarchaeota archaeon UBA59
GACCTTGTCGGCGAAGGCCCTCGAATGCTAACAATCCAAGTGCCATTCCTGTTCGATGCTCCACCCAAGATGGTGGCGTCACCTCTGCTCACTCGCATTTGGAAGGGTGCAGCCGAGAGTGTTGACACGCTTGCCATGTTCCCCGCTGAAACTGTTCGGAATATGGCCATTGCAGGTCGCAACGTCGTCCCGATTATCCCAGCCTCAGAGGCCTCCACTGCGGGTGGCTTCGGTAATGGAACTCAACTCGTCGAACTCGACTCCTGGGATGAGACGGCCTTCACGACCGCTTGCACCGCAGCACCAGATGTGATTGTCGGTGTCCGACTCGATTTCGATGCTGGTTGGCAGGCTAAGTTAACTGAGATGGTGGACTCTGGCGTCACCGTCATACACCTCGTCGCTGACAACCACGGAAATGGCGATGGCGGCCGTTTTGCCATGGATCTCATCAAGGAGGCTCACATCAGCCTGTTGGAATCCGGGAAGAGAGACATGGTGACTTTACTAGGCACTGGCGGAGTAGCTGCTGCAGACCATCTGCCAAAGGCGATCATCGTCGGATTGGATGCCGTTGGACTCGACCTACCTCTGCTGATTGCACTCCAAGGAAGGCCCACGGGTGACCTCAGCCAGAGGGACACGCTGAGGATCAAGATGCCTCGCAAACTCGACGAGGAGTGGGGTATCCAACGACTCACCAACCTCTCCTGTTCATGGCGAGACCAGATGCTTGAAATTCTCGGCGCGATGGGAATCCGCGAAGTCCGCCGATTGCGCGGCGAGATGGGCCGTGCAATGTGGTGTAACCAACTCGAGGAAGAGGCCTTCGCTGATATCGAAGGATTTGTCGGAGGTGAATACTGATGGCGATTAGCAAAGACCCTGTGAAGCCGAGTGACACCCTGATTCACAAGACCACCAATCTGATGCAGAATGGACTGAACTCCCACGCCTTCGGAGAATACGGCTCACCAAATGCGCTCGGCGACGCTCGCTGGACTGACGAGTTGATTCTCGCCACCTGGTACATGGCGGAAACCGGCAAGGTTCCTGACGACCTGAACTACAAGACCGGAAAGAGCGGTGGCGGCTTCGACCGGTTGGACTTCAAGTTCCGCTCCGAATCCGAGTGGGTCGCAGACCCCGAGTCAATAGTCACCAGCATTCCTCTCAACCGCAGGAACGACCACCGGAAGCAACTGACCCCATCCATCCCCATCTACGGGGGGGGCATGTCATACGGCTCAGTCTCGGTGAATGTGATGATGGCGAGGGCCAAGAACGCGGAAAAGTGGAACACCTACATGTCGACCGGTGAGGGGGGCTACCCTCTCGACCTCTACGCTCACAAGGACCACGTCATCACCCAAGTTGCTACCGGCTACTTCGGCGTGGAAGAGAAGACGATTCAAGCGGCGCCGATTGTCGAGTTCAAGTATGCACAAGGCGCGAAGCCTGGACTTGGTGGGCATCTGTTGGCGAGCAAGGCTGGCGAGGAGGTAGCGAAGATGCGTGGCAGCGTACCGTTTGTCAGTCTGTTCAGCCCGTTCCCCTTCCACTCAACCTACTCGGTCGAAGACCACTCGAAGCACATCGACTGGATTGAGACGGTGAATCCTGACGCTCTGATAGCGGTGAAGGTCTCGACGCCTCACGACGTCGACATGGTGGCGGTCGGCTCCTACTATGCAGGGGCGCACATCATCCATCTGGACGGTTCCTACGGAGGCACCGGCGCGGCGCCTGAGATTGCCAAGAAGAACATCGCGATGCCGATTGAGTTGGCTCTCCCCAAAGTGCACAAGTTCCTCATCAAGGAGGGGGTTCGTGACAAGATCACTCTGATTGCCAGCGGAGGGGTTCGAACTGCGGATGACATCGCCAAGGCGATAGCGCTCGGGGCGGACGGGGTAGTCCTAGGAACCAGCGATTTGGTGGCGATGGGATGCACTCGCTGTGGCAACTGCGAAGGCGGGCCATCCGGCCGCGGCTGTCCGTGGGGGTTGACCACCACTGATGTGGAGTTGCAGGAATGGGTGCAGCAGGATTGGGCAGTCGAACGACTCGACAACTACTACACAGCCGTGATGTGGAGGCTCAAGGACATACTGAGCAAGTTGGGGTTGAATGATGTCAAGGAGTTGGTCGGAAGAACCGATCTGCTGCGCTACACGGCAGGTGAGGATTGATGCAGAACTCAGAAGCCATCCTCGAGGCTCGCCGTGCACTGAACCGCACCCTCCCCAAGTTTGAGATGCACGACGAGGACGCCGCCGAAGGTGGCTGTGGAGTCATCGGCCTGGCGAGTGAGATTCCAATCGCTGGCCGTCACCTATTCAAATCACTTGAACAGATGCGAAACAGGGGTAACGGCAAGGGTGGCGGAGTTGCTCTAGTCGGCATGGAGGCGCACCAGTTTGGAGTCAGTGAGGAAGTACTGACGAACGATTACATGATTGCAATCGCCTATCTCGACAATGCAGTCAGAGCTGACGTCGAAGAGATGTTCATCCACACAACCTTCGAGGTTGACCACATCCATGAGATGCCGACATTGGCGAATTGGGCAGAGAAGTTGCCAGCCCTTGATGACCAACCACCGGATGTGGTCTGCTATTTCGCCAGGCCAAAACCCGCGGCGATTGAGAGATTCAAAGAAGAGAGTGGGCTTTCGGAGAGTGATTTCAGCGACCGGAAGGCGATGCTGGATGAATTGGTATTCAAAAATACACACCTGCTGAACATCGAGTTCTACGCCACGGACCAGCGGGCGGACGCGTTCGTGCTGAGCCATGGACAGAATATGCTGATTCTGAAGATCGTCGGTTACGCAGAGGATGTGATTCACTACTATAGACTGGATGATGTGACTGCCCATGTATGGATTGGCCACCACCGGTATCCGACCCGTGGAAGGGTTACACACCCGGGCGGCGCACACCCCTTCGGACAGGGAATCGACACCGCACTCGTGCACAATGGTGACTTCTCAAACTATGTCTCGGTCAAGGATTACCTCGGCCAGCGTGGAATGGAACCGCTCTTCTTCACAGACACCGAGGTTGCCGCCTTGGGATTCGACCTGCACAGCCGAGTGTACGGCTATCCGATAGAGTATGTCATCGAGAGTCTGGCACCTACAAGTGAATTGGATTTCGAGATGCTTCCAAAATCTAAGCAGGAGGTCTATGAGGCGATTCAGAAGACCCACATCCACGGCTCACCCGACGGGCCGTGGTTCTTCATCATCGCACAGGCTGCCGGCGATGTCCACCGACTGATGGGCATCACAGATACTAGCATGCTTAGGCCCCAGGTATTCGCCTATCAGCGAGGCGACGTCGGTATCGCCTTCTGCGGCTCGGAAAAGCAGGTCATTGACGCGGTGCTCGAGAGTCTTGCCGCCGAGGACAGCCGATTCTGGCGCCGCTGCGACGAGTATTGGAACGCACGTGGTGGCTCCTACACCGACGGTGGCTCGTTCATCTTCGATGTCGTGCCGAAGGAGGATGGCAGCCACGAACTCATCATGACCAACAAATTCGGAACTCTCGTCAACACTCATCCCGATGGCAATTACAATATCGAAGAGTCAGCGATGATGTCAGGCTTCGAGTGGCCTGAGGGATGGACACCCCAAGACGTGTTTGAGAGCATCACGGCACTGATTCCCGAACTCGATTGGAGCAGGGCTCTCGCCCTGTTGTCTGAAATTTCCTCGTACGCTCAAGAGCACTCTAGAAAGGAAGCCGTGGAATTGCTCTGCCTGATGCTCGACAGAAAATACGACTGCGGAACACTGCGCAGAAGCAGGTGGCTCGACTTTGTCGAAGATGCCATCTACGCCACACTTCAACACGCGGCAAACAAGCCATGTGAGCACTACATCGGTCAACTGACACTCGGTCACCGGCCAGAACCGACATCGGCCGAGCAGACAATCGTCATCGACGCTCGCCCCTATCCGATAGAAGGTATCGAGTCGCTGGCGCGCGAATTGGTCGCACTTCATCGGCAGGGTTGGAGAAAGTTCGCTGTCCTCCACTGTCACGGCCACCGCTTCATTGGCAACGGCTTCGGCCCTGAGACGGAAGATGTGCACATGGATGTGTTCGGTTCGGTCGGCGACTACCTCGGCTCAGGCTCAGATGGAATGACCCTAGTGATGCATGGAAACGGACAGGACCAGATTGGCCAGATTCACAAGTGTGGGACTCTCGTCGTCCACGGTGATGTTGGGCAGTGCTACGGATACGGCGCCAAGGGGGGCGAGTTGTTCGTGCTGGGCAACGCCGCGGGCAGGCCTATGATCAACTCAGT
>DAVI01000018.1:28110-30949 GCA_002505495.1 Euryarchaeota archaeon UBA59
GGATTCGTCGTAATCAACGGCATCCGGATCAACGGCCGTGGTGAGGTTGAGGAGTTGGAGACGCCCTATCCGGGCGGCAACCTGTTTAGCCTCTCTTCGGGAGGTGCAATCTATGTTCGCGACCCCCGCAGAGTCCTCTCAGATTCACAGTTGAACGGTGCCGCATTCACGGAATTGAGCCAAGCCGATTGGGATGTCGTGGAACCACTTCTGATGAAGAACGAAGCACATTTCGGCATTACTCTGGCTCGGCTGCTCACCGTCGAAGGTGAGATTCAAGCACCCGCCGATGTCTACCGAAAAATCATTCCACTGAAGAACAAGGCACTTTCCGTCGAAGATAGCTGGGCCGCCAAACACGATTGAAGGGCGCGGCGTAGGCGTGTTTGAGGACTTGATGGCGCGCCAATGAGGGGTCAGTCGTCGCAAGGCATGGTGGCCCACACAAGACTCGCTGAAAGGAAGATGAGCACTGAGCCGAACCAATCGGGCTCTCCTGGCGCAGCCGAGGAGTCGATGACTCCATTCTGGAGGAGCATGTTGTCGATGAGCATCGCCCCCCAGTCCAAAGTGCAGCCAGCGGCCGGGTCTGCAACGACACAGCCCGAGGCAAGCCCGTTGAAGAGGTTCCAGATGAGGCCGGCAAGGGTGATGAAACCGGCGCATAAAATTGCGACGTTCACGGCTGGTGACTGCAATATCTCAAACTTGGGAAACCAACGAGAGAGGTGAGAGCGGTCGTTCCACAGCCACTCATTAGCCCATTCGGACAGAGAGGACCCCCCAGTACTCGAGGCGGCTCCATCATTCTCCTCCTCGGTCGACTCGGTATCTACCTCGTCAACGGCCTCGACCGCGGCATCCACTGCCGCCACAAGGTCTCCGTCGGCCTCCGCCTCAACACCATCTTCGTCTGACATCAGCATGAGTCGGACCGTCACTGACTTTGACGATTTCCCGAAACAATTCGATAATAGGGCGATTCTCGGCTCTTTCAACGCTTGCGGGGAGGGCGCTCGATTCCGAGCCGTTCCCTCACCAAGCGAATCTTTCCTGATGCGGTTACAGAGGTGATTCCATCGGCTCCCTGCTCTAAAATTGGGCGCGCTTCGATGTAGACCTCAAGAGGTAGCCGGAGAATCGCATTCTGCTTGACGAAGTCATAGAGACGCCAGTCGTCACCAAGAACAGCGATCTTGCCGAGAGCCGCTTCCAATTCTTCTCGGCTCGCCATCTCCTTTGGGATGGACAATCCAACCCATCGACGCTTGCCGCGAGCCGCCTTCCGTATCTTCGCCACGAGCGGGCGTAGACGCATCGGCCTTAACAGGAACGGGGCTTGGGAGGGGTGAGGGGGGGGTGTGGAATTGGTTGATGAAGCTCATCTGGAAGAGGACTTCAGCCTCGGCGATCTGCTGTCAACCCTCACCGATCTGCGAACTCTTCCGCATGTCATCCTTCTAGTGGTTCTGAGCGCAATTCTCTACATCATGGCACAGAGCTCTACGCTTGGCACAACATACGCCGCTGTTGGCTTCCTGTCACTTTCGATGGCCTACGCATTGACTGGATATCTGACTCGATACGACTCAATTCATCGATTGGTGAGGGTGGATGGACTTGCTGAGGGCTCATTCCTTCAATCACTCATGTTACGCTCACTTCGGGCGTGGTCGCTTCCTCTCGGGCTGACACTCGGCCTCGTTATCTGCCTCTCCATCCTACTGAAGACCGACGAGAGAATGAGTGAATGGCTCCCTCTCGCACTCGCCACCCTCTTTCTGATTTGGTCGGCGGGCCAAGCAGTTTCGTTCCGCTCGGGGACTGGCGCCTGGCTATCTGGGAAGGAGCGGGCGCGTGACCGAAGTGAGCGTAGCGGTGGAGTGAACAGCATCATCACCGTACACATGTTGGCTGTAGGCGGATTTGCCATTTTGATGGCCTTCGTGTTTGGTTACGCGATGAAGAGCAGCGAGGATATTGAATTCGGAACTCATCTGACCTGGATATCATTCGTACTGTTGGCGCTCGCGATACAGGGGGGGATGTTCTACCTCCTGCGGGAGACGCTGGAGAGGGTCTGCGCCACTGAAGGTGGTGCCCGCTTCGCGCTTACTTGGGGCCTTGCTTCCCAGCTGTTCTTCACCTGGCATCTTACCAGTGCTTGGAGACGGCTGTTTGAGGAACCTTCTGCAGGCGGGATGATTCTCGAGGAGGCTATTCTGATGGCGGCCACCGTAGTGCTCGCCATTTGGGCGCTTTCGAGTCGAAGCGTCAAGCGGGGTGGCAAGATGTTCACAACTGAGAACGCACTCTTCTGGGGGCTCTCGTTCGGTTTTGGATATGCAGGGAGCATCGCCATGATCACTCGAATTGCAGAGGGCAGCTTAGCCACGACGATGGGGGTCGGTCACCTCGTCACCGCGCTCACACTTCTGTTGATTCACAGGGCGGCCCTGTCAGGCCATGCCAAGCGGATGAGTGAGCCGGCTTCGGAGCTGCACGGGGGCGATGGAGGAGGTACGGCTGACGATGAGGATGCTGTCGTGGCAGATGTCGACGATGCGACCGTGGAATCCAGCACCGAATCTGAGGAAGCAGCGGCAGAGGATGATGAAATCGGCTATGACGACCTTGACGACTTGGACATCCCGGAGCCGGTCTTGGAGTAGTCAGAGACCACTTACAACTGCGATAACTCGCATGCGACCGTCGAGACCATCCGAATGTCTCGCGCCCAATATCACCTGGGCATCAGGGTGAAGTCCGCGGGTGAAGGCTTCCGAGACCTGCTGCATCTGAGCGACCGTCATGTGTTTACCCCCCTCAAGTTGGAGCA
>DAVI01000018.1:31069-40527 GCA_002505495.1 Euryarchaeota archaeon UBA59
GGGTCGTTGGGGTCACCCTCGGCGACAATCATCGTCGCCGAGCCGCTGATGCGAACCACATTTCGCAAATCCATCAAATCTAGATTGATCAGGCCGACCTGCCCGAGGGTGAGGATGAGCCCTTGGACCAACTCCTCGATGTAGGATGGCTGAGTTTTCCAGTCAACCCCTCTAGCCCGTGCCTGCCAGGCGAGGCGGTCGAGAGAGAGATGGACACAGACGTCGGATTCATCTTCCAATCTTCCAATCGCCTCAAGGGAAATCTCGTTTCGGACAGGCTGGTCCTCAAACGGTAGCGCCGAGATGGTGAGAACCAGCGCTCCCTTCCTCCGAGCCTGTGCCGCGAGAGCAGGAGCGGCACCCGAGCCAGCACCCCCTCCAAGAGCCGTGAGAAGAACCAGAAGTTCCACCGGCTCAAGTATTGTCTGCATGATTGCAGTTGAACGACGGTACTGCGCCTCAGCCAACTGTGGTAAGGCAGCGCACCCTTCTATAGAGTTCTCGCCGAGGGGGAGGCAGTGCGCGTGGCGGGCATCTTCGAATGAGCGCTCATCAGCATCGACCAACAACAGGTCGGCGTGTTCCGAACACTTCTCATGGGCTCTTCGGGCCCACAGGCAACCAAGGCCACCAACGCCCGCAACCAAGAGACTCCCGTCGTGCACGGAAGGTCTTCGACCTGCCAGTCCGTTGAACTTTCTCTTTGGTTGATGAGGAATACTTCACACAAGATTTACTGGAATTGGGCCGATCACCGACCAACGATTTCCAATCGTAGCCACTGGAGAGTTGGGTGTCCGGAAAATTGTCAAACCAGCTCAATCGTAACTGGCGTAGCGTTCGTATCGGCGTCGTTCATCTCGAGCCCAGGCGTTGTCCGGCTCAAGTTCGAGGACCTTGGCATAATACTCGACCGCCCTTTCAAACTCGGAGAGATATTTTCCGTAGAGGTGACCGAGGTTGCTCAGTACGGGTATGCAGTTTTCATCTTCTTCGAGCATTGCAAGGAGGACCTCCTCGGCGCCGCTCAAATCGTGCATTTCCATCTTCGTCTCTGCATCGTCAAGAGAGGTGAGTTGCTCATCGCTCAGAGAATAGACATTTCTCCAACCTCGCTCCGCCATCAACACTCCCTGCCGACTCCAACTTATGACCCCTTTTGAGGCCTGCCCCTCACCCGCGCGCACACCTGCACACGAGGGCATGAATCGCAGCACCCATCCCGGATTGGGGTAAACGGGATACTGCGCCGCTATACCCACGGGGCAAACAGCAAACGATTATTAGACCCACACAAGTCGGCCAATTCACCTTAGGTTGGGTCTAATATGAAGGGTCTGACTAACAGCCTGAGGCCAGCCGTCATCCTGCTGCTCGTAGGTTTGCTTTTGGGAAGTGGTTCATTCGCCGAATCGAGGGGGATTACCGGTGACAGGGCGGAGGGTGACAGCGACGTTGCGAAGACGGGATGTACTTGCCATTCCGACAATGTAATCGCCCCAACTGACTCCATGACGCTCATCATCGAAGGCGTACCATTCGGTTGGTCTGGCGGCGAGAGTTACGAACTTACGATCCAACTCATCGGTGGCCCGGAAATGGACACCAGTTCCAATACAGGTGGCTTCTCGATGAGGGTCACTTCCGGTGTGCTCAGCGCTGGCAGTGGCTTTGAAGGCAAGGTGAAGAATGATGGTTCCGAACAGACACTCACCCACACCGCGGCAGGAGCGCAGACCGAGGACAGAACATGGCATATCGTCTGGACCGCACCAGCTGCTGGAAGTGGTGAAGTGACAATTTGGCTGGCCGGCAACTCAGTCGACGGTAATAGCGCCGCTATGGCGCCTGATTCATACAATCGCCTCTCATTCTCGCTTCCTGAGGGAGGAGATTCCGGCAACACCCGGACCATCTTCGCTGGCGATGGAAATGTTCAGGCGCCCGCTGCCGAAGACGGGCACACCGACCTGCACAGCATGGGCGCCCCGTTCCGAGCTCACTGGCTCGGTCTGCTCGGCTTCGCCTCTGTCATCTCGGTAATCATCTTCTGCGGCTTGTTCCTTCGCTACGGATTCAGCCACCACTATGTCGGACGCAGCAACCTGCTGCACCTGCGCATCAAGCATCTGCGGAGAGGTGACCAACTGTGAGCGCTGACGAGAAGTTGGAGCAGTGGCGCGAAGCGCTCTCCACCTACCTCAGCGAAAAGGAGGTGGGTGAATGAAGGCTGATGCCGTGACCAATCTGCTTGAGCAGGTCGCTCGAGGAGAAGTCTCTGTAGATGACGCTCGCACCGCCTTGGAGGGTGTCGAACTTGACGAGGCGACCTATGAGTCGGCCATCGACCACGGTGTATTCAACCAAGTCGAACCAGGTACAGTCGTACGAGCCAGCCTCTCACCAGGTGGCACTTCGGCACTCGTCATACTGTTCTTCATCTGGGGATTCGGTTGGACTCTCTACTGGTCCGGCTCGCTCAGTTACGGTCTGTTCGCAGGCTGGGACCAACAGCAACTCTCCTATCACATGGGGATGATAATGGTCACTCTGATGCTGATGGGCATGGTCTACCTAAAGTTCGTCATGCCGGACCTGGTCATCGTCAAGCACCGCCGAAACAAGTACATCGGCACGAAGGACCCTGACAGTTGGTACGATTACGAGGTGTAGAGAAATGGCAAGACAATTCCGACTCCGCCCCTCTCCGACCGAAGGTGATGGAGCGGAACCCGGTGAGAATTACAATCTCGACCGGCGCCGATTCATGCGCTACTCGTTCAACTCAGCAGCCGGCGTCATCACGATGGCTTCCTTTGGCTCCATCGGCTTCGCATCCCTTCTGATGGGCGCCACGGACTCGGCCGGCGCAGGCAACTCGATTCTCTACTGGGTCCCGAAGGGACAGGAAGACACCGTTTGGTTTGGTGCTGACCATCTGGGGGCGATGACCAAGTCAGCGTTTGAGGCGCAGGCGGCGAAGAGCGATACCGGAATGGCCGGAGCACAGGGCGTATGGGGAGGCCTGCCGGTGAATGTCGTCTATGTGCCCCACGAGGAGAACAAGGATTCACCTCCGACCGAGGGCAAACCACGATTCCAGTTCATGGATGGGGCTGACCAGACCGGTGCGGTAATCGGCTTTGGTGGCGAGATAGAGGAGATGGCGCAGTGGTCCTCCTTGAAGATCCATGACAACATCATCATCATCTTCTCACGCTGCCCTCACCTCTGCTGCATCCCCGGCTGGCAGTTGGTAGCAAACGACTTCACAGCTGACAACTGGCTACCCGGCGGATTGGATTCGGGTGGTAACAAACTGTTCTGCATCTGCCACTCGAGCAGGTATGACCCCACGGTCATCGAGAAGAACACGAACCGAAACAGAAGGAGCGGCACCGTATTCGATTACTTCGGAGTGAAGAGAACCGGGGGACCTGCGCCTGTCGGAATGCCTCTGGTTCCATTCACGGTCAAGAACGATGTCCTCGAGGTAATTGACTTCGAGGCAGAGGGAATCGTCGAGATGATGGATTGGTACACTTTTTGCAATTGAGGAGATGAGTGAAATGAGAATGAATGAAACCCTCAAGACACTCCGCCTCCAGCCGGTTCCAATGGGGGGTGTCGCCTGATGCTCCTACAATTCTGGTTCCTCTGGCTCTTCATCGTGCTGATCGTGGTGATTGTCGCCTTCACGCTCCGCAAGGAGAACGAAGAGATTCCGCGCAAGGAGATCCTGAGAGCGGTCGAGTCCTCGGGAAGCATGGGGATTGCGGAGAAGTTGTTCCTGTGGACCTTCTCATGGCTCGACACTCGTTTCAGAATTCAGGATTACTGGGGGATGAGCCGCGACGCCTACCACAGCATGCACCGTCAGATGCCGCTGACACACGCCGAGAAGTACAAGTTGCGCATCATCTGGTACTGGTATCCACTGTACTGCCTCGGCGGAATCTCATTCCTCGCCTTCATTCTGCTCATCATCACCGGAACCGTCCTCGGCATCTACTACGTCCCTGGCGGAGACGGGGACCCAAGCCCTGCCTACGGCAGCATGCAGTTCATCATGCTCGAACTGCCGTTCGGCTACATCATGAGAAGTCTGCACCACTGGGGGACTCACTTCATGGTCGCATCCGTCTTTTTGCACATGTGCCGCGTCTACTTCACCGGCGCATACCGCAACCCACGAGAGTTGAACTGGCTCATCGGGGTCGGCCTGATGTTCTTCACCATCTTCTTCGGATACTCGGGTTATCTGTTGCCGTGGGACGCGTTGGCGTTCGGTGCCGCCACGATTGGAATCAACATGGCAAATTCGACCCCACTCATCGGAGGCTGGGTGGCGACGCTCATGTTCGGAGGCACCAGCCTCTCTGGAGCGACGGTCACTCGGATGTACTTCCTGCACGTCTTCATTCTGCCAGTGATAGTGACAACTCTAATCATAATCCATCTGTTCATCGTATGGGTTCAGGGAATTGCGGAGCCGCACTGATAGGGGGGTGAGAAATATGGGTATGATTGACAACTTCGGCAGAATAGCGGATGTCTACATCAGCGAGAAGGAGAAACTACGCGACGCTTCAGAGGAGCGCCGCAGAGTCTTCACCGGCCACCCCTTCTGGCCACACGAGGTTCTTCGAGACACCATCATCCTCGGCTCGATGTTTGCTGTTCTCTCGTTCTACTCCTGGCTGATTCCACCACCGTTGCACGCCTCCGCAGACCCGTTCGCACAGGCCGGCTTTGTCTTCCCTGACTGGTATGTGCTGTTCTCCTACGGCTACCTCCGCTGGGGTGAGTATCTACCACAGTTCGACATACCGCTCCCCTCCATCATCGGCAACTTCTTCGGCAGCCCTGTGATATCTTGGAATGCAGGTTGGTGGGGCTCCTTCCTAACTGGAATACCCGTCGGAATCCTCGCCCTCCCGCCCTTCTTGGGGGGCCGCGCAAAGAGGGGGGTGGAGGACCCGTGGTTCGCTGCCGCCGGGGTGGTCTACCTCGCCCACGTCTGGTTCATCAGCGTCTACTCGATCAACATCTTCCTTGAGTTGTATGCAAAGAACCGGAGCGATTTCTGCCAGCTGAATTCGCATGGTGGGCTGAATTGTGGTGTTAGGGCGCCGTGGCTCACTGAGGTTTTCAACGCCATACCTTGGTTGCTGACCGGCTTGCTCGTCTGGATTGCACTCTATTTCGGAATAAGATGGTACATGGTCAAGTCTGCTGGAGCGCGAACAACTCCCGCCATGGGCAAACAGGTGGCGCTTGGTACATTGGTAATCGCGGTGCTTCTCTCAGCGGTCTCATGGCCGGTCTACGATGGTGGCTTTTGGGACATTGGTGGATTCGGAGCGATGGACGACATCGAGGACCTTGAGACTCTTCGAAATCAGCCGACTGACACCCTGCTGGCGATTGACGAAGGGCACCACTGGGAGTCGATGGAAGAGAACTGCCTCTCCTACGGAGCTAGTTCGGGTAACGCCGTTTGGCAGAATGACAAGTTCGACGGAGACGATGCTGATAGTCGGGCGGATTACTGTCTCTTACCGGCAATGCAATGGCTCAATTGGGGAATCTACCAGCCTGTGCAATTCGAATTGGTCGACTACAGCGATGCCAACAATCATCAGCAACTGCAGACCACTGATGGAGTGGTTGTCGGCGGTGTGAACATCGTTGAAGACGCTGTCAGCTTCAACGGCAGCAACCAAATCTCGCAGTCGTACGCGCTGAGTGTCGAGGACTTGGGACTTGACGAGGTGACCCTCGACATCAGTTGCACGTTCCGCACCAGTACACGCAAGGCTGGAACACACGTAATCGCTGCGAATGTCGTCGATTCGACGAACACCGTCGTCGCCTCGATTGGAGGTGACGCAGAGGATGGACTAACCTGCACACCCAAGACCTTCAAGGTCGCTCCGGGTGAGTACACGGTCAACTACCAGTTGGACTCGACCTTCGACACCGAAGAGAATGCGAGTGTCACCGTTGACTCGAGACTCTTCGTCATGGCATTCCAACCACTGCTCTTCAACCCGGAGACCGGAATGGTGCTCGACCGGACAAACGCAACAGAACTGGCATTCTATGGATTAACCGGAGATGGCGCCCTATCTGCGCTCACTGAGGAGAACCCGACCTATCACAAGAATCCGAAGAGCCTAGATGCGAAGTTGACCTACTCTCTGTTCATTCCACCGCTTGGATGCGGTGCAATAGTATTCGTTGTGATGAGAGGAATGGCTCGTGGCTACGAGTACGAGATGAACAAGTGCTACGGTTGTGACCTCTGTGATGATGCCTGCCCGGTTCGAATGTTCAATGCGGGGGATAAACTGAACATCATCTACAACACCTGGAACAATGAAGACGACGGAGTGCCGATGTACTCCTGTCTGACCTGTACGGCCTGCACCAACGCCTGCCCTCAACTCGTGGACTACGACTCCTATGTCGACATCCGCCGAAACCTCGTGGTCGGAGGCCCTCCCACCGCCAACATCCCGCACACGGTTCTCCAAGCAGTATTGGCAGCAGAAGCGGAAGAGGAGTCAGATGAACTGTTCATCGCAATCGATGACTATCCAATCGACTCCACGGTCGGATACTACCCCGGCTGTGTAGACTATCTCGACCAGGAGATGGTCTTCAGCCATGTCAACGAGGGTACCATGAACCTCGGTGACACAACCACAGCCGCCTTCACCCTGTTCGAGGAGATGGGGAAGGAGGTCACCTACCTCGGTCGAGACTTCCTCAAGTGCTGCGGGCACGACCAGAAGTGGCAGGGGATGGAGGAGGTCTTCGAGAAGTTGAAGGCGTACAACAAGCAGAAGCTGGAGGCGAGCGGGATCGACACTCTCGTCAGCAGTTGCGCAGAGTGCTTCCGTACCTTTGCGATGGACTACGACCTTGAAGGAATCAAGGTGATGCACACTACAGAATATCTCATCGAGAACGGCTTTGACATGGACCTTGCAGTAGACGACGAGATGACCGTCACCTTCCACGACCCATGTCGCCTCGGCCGCCAGATGAACATCTATGATGGGCCCCGAGACCTGATTGAAGGGGTCAAGGGTGTGAACCTAGTTGAGATGGAGCACACCAAGGAGGATGCGATGTGCTGCGGTGTCTCGAGCATGATGTCATGCAACGAAGATAGTCGCACCATCCGAGTTCAGCGCTTTGAGGAGGTCAGGGCGACGGGAGCTGAGGTGATGCTCACATCCTGCCCGAAGTGCGTCACCCACTTTGAGTGCCTCAAGTTTGAGGGCGACCCGAGGCACGACTTCGAGATTCTCGATGTGGTATCATTCCTCGCTCGCCAAGTTGAGGCGAAGAGAGAGCAGCCTAGCAATGTGTCCGAGGTTTGGCAACAACCGACAACGGACGAGGTTGAGGCGTGAAAGCACGACTTGATAGCCAAGATGCCTAAAGGTGGCTCGCATGACTACGATGGATGAGTTGCGAGCCCGTCGAGATGCAGAGGCCGCACGCATCAGATTGAGTCTCAACAAAATGCACACCAAGGCAGCCGAGGAGGTCCGCGGAGGCGACAGCGTGGTCGCCTTCGTGAACGAGGAGCAGTGCATCGGTTGTGACCAATGCCTCATCGTCTGTGACGACGACGCCATCGAACTCTATGACAAGCCGTTGAGAAGCCCGATTCTCGACATCGAAGTCAACAAGAAGGCAAAGATTCTGCGCGATGAATGCACCGGATGCAGGCTCTGCGTGTTGGCCTGCCCGACAGACGCGATCGTGATGCTTGACCGGTGATGTGATGGCGAAGGAGAAGCAGACGGCCGAACCTGAGGAAGAGGGCGGGGCCAGCCAATCGGAGAGGGAAGAAGACCCGGTTCGGTTTGGTGCGGAGTTTGGGCCCTACCGGTCACAGCAGAGCACTGGGGTCTCACTTTCGACCTTCAAGACCCTCGTCTGGGTCTCCAATATCGGTGGTCTCTTACTGGTGGTCTTCGCCCTTGAGATGATGGTGGTCCAACAGCGATTCTACTGGGGATTGGCGGCGGCGATTGCCGGGATTGCCATAGCTCTGTTTCCATCGAACTACGAAATCGTCGGTATGGAGCCGCTCGATGATGGAAGTGATGATTCCCCAAGTGACGCCGCCGAAGAGGTCAAGGACTCGGAATCCTGAAGACCCAGTGTGGTGGAATTGGGCTCTCGGGCTGTGGACACTCCTCTCGGAAGAGTTGTGATCGAAGCGAGTCGTGAAGGGCTTACACGGATTCAGTACAGCGATGAGAGTGTGAATGACGGTGGCGTCGGTCGGGCTCATCTCGATGCCGGTGAAGCGTGGCTGACCGGCTACTTTGACGGCAGCCCGACAGGCGAGCCGAAACTTGACTTTAGCAATTTAACACGGTTCCAGGCTGAGGTCTCTCGAACTCTGATTCGGAGCGCTCGATTCGGAGAGGTCGTCTCGTATGGTGAATTAGCGATTGCTGCGGGCAGTCCGAGGGCGAGTCGCGCAGTTGGCAGCGCGATGGCTGACAATCCATGGACTCTGCTGGTGCCGTGCCATCGAGTGGTGCGGTCGGATGGCGTCATCGGGAATTACTCTGCACTCGATGGAGGTGCTTCGAAGCGTTGGCTACTCTCACACGAAGGCCGGAAATTCGATTCGCTCAGCCGCCTTGTCCCCTGAGTTCAGCGAGTTCGGCACCCATCGCCAACATCGCCAACTCTGCGGTGAGGGCGTGCCAGGTGTCTGCTGAGCCGATGATGTCGTCGCCACCCGCTCTTGTTATCTCCTCAGGCGATATGAAGCGAGTTGAAGGAGTGTTCAAATTGGAATTTACTCCTTTTTTGTCATTCGCTCTATAGAAGGCAGAACAGCCGTGACCACCCGCCCCGTAGAAGCATGGCTCGATGACTGAGTCGGCCAATTTGAGAGCGGTTGGAACTCCCTCTTGCAGAAGGAAGTCAACAGCATCTCGCCCCCCCTTGCCGTAGGTGAGTCGGTTCACCTTGCGCTTCGAGAGGTTCAGTAACTCATCCCCGCTGTGAATCTCGATGATGCCTAGGCCATATGTCCCAGAGTCATTCTTGACGAACAACACCGGCTCCCCTTCTACACCATGTTCTGCATACTTGCCACTCAGGAACTCGAGACAACTGTCAACCTGTGCGGCCAACTCAATCTTGCAGACATCCTTCTCCAGACACTTGTCCTCGCTGACGAACCAGTGGGTACCGAGCAACCACGGGTCAATGCCGATAATCTCAGCCGCCTTGTCGATGAAAGGTTGAGCGTGTCTGAAATGGCTCGACTTCCGCCTTTGGAACCAGCCCATCTCCTGTGGTGGGGCAACCGGAATGTCACCTATGCCCTCAAGCGGCCCATCACTCAAGTCGTGATTCAGAATCAACAGGTCGGGAGTCTCACCACCGCCAGCGCCCGTCCCGCCAGATGA
>DAVI01000089.1 GCA_002505495.1 Euryarchaeota archaeon UBA59
GTGGCAGACCCGCATCGGCTTCGATCCAGCTTGGCTCGGCGACTACCGCTTCGAGATCAAGTTCGACTGGGACACCGCTGGTGACACGATTGAGTTCGGCGACTTTGAGGGGATGCCCAAGTGGGATCGCAGGATGCAAGTCCCGCAACAGACCGTCCGTGACGCAATCATCAGCATGGTCAGCGTTCAAGGCGACACCGAGTTCGCAAGCGTCGAGCAGCAGTGGCACCTTTTGGACAGCGCCCCCACCGAGTACGACCGCAAGTCGGCGATGCGCATCATGTGCGAGGAGCAGCGACACGGCTGGCAGATGGCGTATGTGCTGTGCAACTACTTTGGCGACCACGGAATCCGCGAGGCTCAGAAGCTTCTGGAGAGAAACTCGTCCGCCAATCCAGTTCGCGGAGAGGAGGACCGCCCCCGACTCCTCGGTTCATTCAACGAGCCCATCGACCACTGGCTGGACTTCTTCATGTTCACACACTTCATTGACAGGGATGGAAAATTCCAACTCAAGATGCTCTCAACATCCTCGTTCAAGCCGCTTGCAGCAAGCATGGGGCCAATGCTGAAGGAGGAGTCTTTTCACCTCGGCACCGGCGCAAACGGCATCCGCAGAATCGTGACACAGGGAATCATTCCATGCGCCCTCATCCAAAAGTACGTCAACAAGTGGGTCAGCACCGGCCTCGACCTGTTCGGAGTCGATGAGTCGACCTCAGCGACATGGGCGTATGTGTATGGCATCAAGGGGCGCTACGACGAGCGTGAGGCGACCGTCCCGGCCGACCGCGACCACCTCAACGAGGAAAGCAGGGCTCACTACTTCGACGAACTCAACCTTGAGATGGAGCGTATCAACGCCCGCAGGAAGGAGGGTCAGTCAGCTCTGTTCATCCCGTCTGACAAGTTTAACCGAAGTGTGGGCAAGTTCCACGGCAAGAAGCACGACCTGCACGGCGCACCGTTTGAGGGAAGTGACGAGGAGTGGGAGCAGTACCTCACTTCCGTACTGCCCGGTGACGAGGATGAGGCCGCTCTCCAAGAATACTTCAAGGAAGAGTGGATTCAGTACCGCGAGTGGAAGGAGTGATCCTTCGGGGTGGTATCATGCAGGCACACGCCCTGCTCAGCATCGACAGAGAGCGGTTGCGACCGTTCTTCGAGCGAGTTCCCGAGTTGTTCGAGGCTCATCACCTGCATGAGAGCCAGAATCCAGATGGCTACGAGGAACTGCTGTACCGAATCTATCGGCCCTACACTAGCGGCATGTTCGACATGATTGACGAGTGGATGGGTCACGGCTACCGAAACTGGCACAGTGATGTCGAGCGAGAGGTGATGCTGATGCTGTACGCAATCCGCTACCCTGACACGCTGCTTCTGGAGAGTCTCTCGGACGAGACTGACTTGGATGTCAAGCGGATTTCGGGCTACCTTCACTTCATGAAGCACACCTACTCGATTTGGGATGAGGACACTCGCAAGGGACTAGCCAAGTTGGGGATTCTGATTCCTGGCACAGACAAGGCCGACCCGTTCGTCTACGGTGCCTACATCACGGCCATCGAGCTGCTCAAGGACCTCGCCCCGTACTACTCCTTCATTGAACACGATGTCCCTCGTCAGCGTCTTTTCCAAGCTGCCCTGGCTGCATATGGCAGGGAGGATTGAGAGTGCAGATTCGAGTCGCTGTAATCGGTGCTGGCACCATGGGTGCAGGCATCGCGCAGGTCTGCGCGCAGGCGGGTTGGGAGACCCGGCTCTACGACGCTTTTCCCGAGGGGCTTGAGGTGGGGATGGCTCGCATCGATTCGTTCTGGGATTCCGGTATTTCACGGGGCAAGACCACTCCCGAACAGAAGTCGGAATGGTCTGCGAACTTGAGCGCAGTGACCGACTTGGCCGAGGCTGTCGCAGATGTTGACCTAGTGATTGAGGCAGTCCCCGAGATTATTGAGTTGAAGCGCTCGATATTCGCTGATTTGAGTGAGTTGGCTCCGGCTGAAGCGGTTCTGGGAACCAACACCTCGGGGCTGAGAATCTCTGACATAGCGGGTGCGACTAGCCGACCTGACAAGGTTGTGGGAATGCACTTCTTCAATCCGGTTCCGATCATGAAGTTGCTCGAGCTGGTTCGCCACGACGATATATCCGACTCGACCATCGAGTTCGCCCGTTCAGTGGGTGCGGCGATGGGCAAGACCACCATTCTCGTCAACGATGTTCCCGGCTTCGCCACCAGCCGTCTAGGGGTGGTGCTCGGCAACGAGGCGATTCGGATGTTGGCGGACGGAGTGGCCTCGGCAAGTGACATCGACACCGCGATGAGGCTTGGCTACAAGCATCCGATGGGTCCTCTCGAACTCTCTGACTTGGTTGGGCTCGACATTCGGAGGGACATTCTCAACAACTTGGCTGAGGCGTTCGATGATGAGTCGTATCGGCCACATCCTCTGCTTGACCGGTTGGTCGAGGCGGGTGACCTTGGGAAGAAGACCGGCAAGGGGATCTACGACTGGTCCAGCGGTGAGAAGGCCGAGCGAGACCTCTGAGGTCAGAGTCTCACATCGTGCGGGTCGAGCGCCCAAGTCGGGTTTTCAGCACTGGCGTCAGTGAGGAAGGGAAGAACCTCTCGGAGCACCTTTGGGACATCGACGGACCAGAGGTTTTCGAAAATGGGTGAATCGGGGGTGCCGAGCTTGGGGGTCAGTTTCCCCCACATGTTGATGGTGCCGCGGCTTTTCTGTCGCTCGTACTGGAACATGAGGGCAGTGGTCTGGAT
>DAVI01000023.1:0-2028 GCA_002505495.1 Euryarchaeota archaeon UBA59
ACCGATTGACGCCCCTTCCGACAGAGATGGAATCGATTTGACTAGCCGAGTCACCTCCGGACTCCCCTCACCCGAAGTTCTCGGAACCGCGGCCGAACTGAGCGACCTTGCAAAACTGGAGATGGAACTCGCCGAGATGGATTCCTCTGCTGACACCCGAGATGGCACCGTCAGCGGAGTGCCGCCTCCTGCTAATCCGGAGATGAGGAGTGAGTTGGATTCTCTTGAAGACGAACTGTCGGACCTCGACCTCTGAGTGGTGAGTCGATGACGGAAGGGGATGACCCTGCCGATGGCGCAAACCCGCTGCCTGGGGTTGACCTGAACGCAGACCGCCCCTACCCCCTTCTGCTCGAAAGACTCGTGACGCTCGCTTGCCTACTCACCGCCCTGCTCCTGATTCGCCCCACCCTTGCGGCAGACCTCCCGATTGGGGGTTTCCTCCAAACTCTGTTCGCGTGCTGTGGATTGCCGATACTTGGCTTTGCAGTCGCAAGACTGCTATTGATTCCAATCCAAGCAGCCGCAACTCGTCAGTGAACGGGTTTCAGCATCATTCGCCTCGGCCGCCGATGCCGGTCAGTTTGGGTAGATAGGTCTCAACGAGGCCCATCACTCGCTGCCAAGGAACCACGAAGCGGAGCCCAGCGACGAAGATGAGCAACAGCATGGCAGAGATTACTTTCCCATATGTCAGTTGCAACTCTAGCGACTCCTGTACCTGCCCACTCCACTGTGAGGAGCCGAAAATACCCACGAACCCGAGTAGGAAGTCATCGAAGTTGAGGGCGAGCATGGCGCACAGGGCGACCCCTAGGAACACCCCGACAGTGTGGATTAGGTGGTTGTTCAGCAAGTTGTCAAACTGCCTTACATATTCCGGGTCCTTCTTGCACGATTCTGGGAGACGGAAGGCGTATTCGAGGTGCCGAATGACCGCAAATCCGGATTCCGAATAGATCAGCATCAGCATCGCCATGATGAGCAGCGGCCATATCGAGGCGGAAACCATGCCACCCAATATCATCTGGTCACTGATCTGTGGAGGGAGTTGTCGCAAGCCCATGTCGAAGTAGACCGTGACCGCCTCGAAGGAGAGTAGCGCGTGAAGTCCGAGATAGACGAGGGTGGTTCCAAGCGACCAGCCGATCATCCGCTTCGAAAGTCCCCAGATTCCCATCAGCCCGGTCCATACCGGAGTCAGATAGAATGCGACGATGAAAATTTGAGTATAGAGAACCAAAGGATAGACCAGCGTCTGCGCGTGGTTGCGTGACCCGTCCGCCGAAATCGGCCAGTACAGGTCCCAACTGAAGAGCATCCCGAAGAACCAACCGATGAGCATCTGACCGGCGAGGAAGAGAATCAGTCCGACAAGAACTCCGAGCATCACCTTGCGGCGCAGTCGAGGTGCCTGCAGGTTGAGGAAGACCCAGCCGGCGGTTAGCACGGCACAGAGCAGGAGCGGGACATAGTATCGGCCGGGGCCCTCGTTGCCCTGACCGGTGAAGAAGTCGGGTAGCGGGAGGTCGTATCCGGGAACCTCGTTGGCCAAGATGGCCTGGAAGAGGTCGAGTGACATCGTATGGTCGAGGGCGGGGCACCAGAGGGCGCCCCCTTCCGAAGTCACATGTGATGGGTCACAGGAACCGAATGTCGAGCCGAGTTGCAGGAAGAGCCAGAGCAGGGAAAGGGTTGCGATGATTTGCAGCGCCACAACTTGCCATTGCTTTCTCAGCATCTTCAGATGGAGGGTTCGCGTTCCCTCCTCCTGAAGTTCAACCTCGCCTGCCATCACCGTTCACCTCACATCATCTTCACTTGCAGGAGCGCCTGTGAGAGCTCCACGTCAGGCATCCAATCGATGACCCGCGCACCGAATCCAGCCAGTGCAGTCAAACGGTTCTGCCGCTCGAGTTTCATCACTTCGTAGGACATTCTCGGGATTCTGCTGACCAGCCGCTCGTAGTCGATGCTCGAAGGACTGAGGACGATGATCTCGTGGCCTCGACCTGTCAGGTCACGCAC
>DAVI01000023.1:2102-8701 GCA_002505495.1 Euryarchaeota archaeon UBA59
GCATTGGTCACCGCTTGAAGAGGCATGTTGCCTTTTGGAGCGACTCCGGCAAGACTGCTCAAGATTTTGAAGTACTGCTTGTCGCCGCCGTCTGCGGGCAGGTAGGAGAGTCTCTCGTCGTAGACTGCGAGAGCCACTGAGTCCCGTCTCTGGATGAAGTAGGATGCGAGCGAGGCGGAGGCGACCGTGCCCATCTCCAATGGGTTCTTGAGAACCGTTCCGATTCGAGAGACATCTCTGCTGTCGAGCAGAATGAAGACATCGGTGACAGCGTCTCGGCATTTCTCGTTGACCATCAGTTCCCCAGTGCGCGCGTATGCCTTCCAATTGATGTTCTTGAATGGGTCACCAGGCACATATTCACGCAGTGAGTAGAACTCAGTCCCGGGGCCCGGCGTGCGAAGGGTGGTTGCACCGGTGTACATCTTCGGGGTTCGGCTGCGGACCATCGCCTCCTCGACATCCCTGACCTGTGGGAAGACGATGATGTCTGAGCGGTGGTCGATGAACATCTCCTCGGAGTAGAGGTTGAACGAGTTTCTGTGCCGGAGCGAAATCGGTCCGAGCGAGAAGTGGCCGCGCAGTGGACAACGTAGGACATAGCGAATCCGTGTCGTTTGGCCCGGACCGAGGTTGATTCTCATGTAGTTGAGGCCGCTCTTCATCTTCATCTCGTGCGGCACATTGTCGAAGACCTCCAACATCTGGGTTCTTCGGCGCGCCTTGTTTGTGATTGCGAGTTCGACGTAGAGGTCGTCGCCCTTGTACAGGTTATCAGCCGACAGCGTGCGTACGATGTCGAGTTCCCCATGACCCGTCACCCAGCTGTTTATGGCGAGGAAGGCGATGAATGAAATTCCAATCACCATCAGTTGGAAGTTTGATATCATCATGCCGATGAGAACCAATGCGATTCCCGAGGTTAGCATGAGTGCTGCCTTTCGTGTCCACATCTGTTCTCACCTCGCTACTTGCGCCCCCACATCTTGACACGCTTGACAACTGCGACCAACTGCTCCAACGAGTAGTTGCGGTCCTCGAAGACGAATTTCACCAACACAGGGTCATTGATCATCTTCTGCAATTCGCGCGCCGGTAGCGCGTCGAACTCCTCCCTAGACAGTGTGTTGAGATTCCTCACTCTTGAGAGAAGTACCTGTTTGACCTTGTTGGCTCGGCTGTAGTAGCCATACCTCCGGGCATCGCCGAATCCGTAGTAGATGATGCTGAACACATGTCTCCAAGGCTCAGGGTCGGTCTTTCGGATGATGACCGCTTCGAAGGCGACGAAGAGTGAGAGGAAGAGGATGAGCATCGCCATCCAGTCGCTAGTGAAGTAGACGAGGATGTAGTAGATGAGATTGTATGCGTCACCCATGAATGAGGTCTGTTGGTGTCTGCTCTCATCGAAGATGACCTGTGCATTCTCTCCTGCGACCAAGGTTCCGTTCTCGCCGAGCAGCGCCTCTGCGACCGCGTCAAGTGCCCACTTTCTGTTGTCGTTGGGGTCAATCGAAGTCTGCTGGGTGCCGTACAAGTTCTCATAGTCGTAAATCGAGTTGATGAGCAGGCTTCCGTCGGAGACGAAATGCGCTCGACCAGAGTCAGCGTCGTCGCAGTCTTGGCTGAGGCAATACTTCACATAGACTGTGAATGGACCTTGCAAATCACCCTCAAACCCACTGCCGGCCGGACCGACCGTCAAGTCGCCGTCGTCGTTGATGTCAAGGTAGGAGTCGGTACTTGAGGAGCCGAGTCCATACCTGTGTTTCTCAGGGTCAGCGGCGTGGTCAGGGTCGAACGCTGATGGACTGTTCATCAGCAGGTCGTATCCCGGGTCGAAGTCCCATGGGGCGGAACCATCACCGGTCATGTGGTGGGCGCAGAGGCCAGCTTCAGCGGCAGTGATTGACATCACACCAGGAACGCCCGGGTGGTTTGGGTCGGGGTCGATGCGGTCGACGTATCCGTCACCGTCAGTGTCGGCGAAGCAGGGGTGTTTCCAAGCATTGGAGACCTCCGAGGTGTAGGTGTAGCCGTCGGTAATATTTATCCAGATGTAGTTGTAATCTAGGGTCCAAGCACCAGCGTCGTATAATTTGTGGCCGCTGTATTCCAATCCGAAGGCGGAGGAGACTCCCGAACTGTAGCCAAAATCATCCATCACGAGAAGGGTGCCTCCGAGTTGCACGAACTTGGCAATCGCAGCGATTTCGCTGGTTGTGTATCCATCGGATTCCTTGAATTGGATGATATCCGCATCACCTGTAAACCGTGGAATGCTGATGGTATCCTTCTCAACTCCAGCGATGACGAACACCGTGCTCTCAGGGTGCTCGATCTCACCGAGCAGCAGTGGGCTACTCACCAGACTGTGAGTTTCCACACCCATCTCATTTAGGTCAGCACGGAATGCTGAGATGTCATCCCAATCGTCGTCATAGGCAGACAACTGAGAGTTGGATGGGTTGATGTAACTGCCAAGAAGCGTGAAAACGAGAAGTCCCAAAACGGTGTAGAAAGCGGCCATAGCCGCATTCCTGCGGAACTTGGGTGTCTGCATCTGAGCGAGGAGGTCTGCCGGTCGCATCTCCATCTGAACACCTGATGGACCGTAGGTCCAAGTGAGTGACGTCTATGGCTGACTTAATACGGTTGTGCGACGCTGAATCCTAGCGGACTCACCGCTTCAATACGACTTGCGGTCCTACACGATCGATTTCGTTGGCCGGAAGGAGAAGCAAACCCTCCTCCGACGGCCAGGGCAGAAGGCTGGAATCGATGACCCCATCCAACTCGACGACAAGGGTGTGAACCGCACCAGATGGCAGATCGAGCAATATATCCGCGACCGTACCTAGTTGGTCACCTCGAGAGTCGAGAACAGCGAGTCCAATCAACTCCCTGCCGAAGGTCGCGGTCATGAAACATCACCCACTCTCTATACCCGAAAGTGTATCGCCTATTCGCTTCACACTCTCGAGCCCACTTGTGAGGCTGGTCTCCAACTTCTGGTAGTATTCCAACATTTCAGGGGTGACAGATGGCCGAACTCTGCCGATTGCATCCTCAAAGTGCTTCTTGGTGATGGTCTTCTTGTTCGCTCGCATGGCGATCAATGCTGCCTCTCGGCAGACCGCTTCGATGTCAGCACCGGTGTAATCGGGCATCTTCTTGGCGAAGTTTACTACATCGAACTTGCCCATCGGCATGCCTTTGGTGTGAATCTTAAGGATTTCCCTTCGGCTTTTTTCGTCCGGTGGGGGAATGTGCAAAATCCTCTCGAATCGACCTGACCTAAGGAGAGCCCTGTCAATCATCTCAGGTCTGTTTGTAGCGGCCACCACGACCACCCCTTCGAGGGATTCGACGCCGTCGAGGCTAGTCAGCAGTTGGTCAACGATTCTGTTGGTTACTTGGCCACCATCCTGTGCGCCTGTAGTTCGATGCCCACCGATGCTCTCAAACTCGTCGAGGAAGATGATGCTCGGAGCGGCTTGAGCCGCCTTCTTGAAGACCTCACGCAGTGCTTTTTCTGATTCGCCGACCCACTTTGAGAAGAGTTCAGGACCCTTGACGGTGATGAAATTCGCCTTCGCTTCGTGAGCGATTGCCTTGGCGAGTAGGGTCTTGCCGGTCCCGGGAGCGCCGAACAGAAGAATGCCTCGCGGTGGGGTGATTCCGAAGTGTTTGAACAGTTCAGGTTTGGTCAATGGCCATTCGATACTCTCCTTGAGTCGCTCTTTGATCTCCTCTAGACCGCCTACGTCCTCCCACCCCTTCTCAGGGACTTCGACATAGATTTCTCGCAGTGCACTCGGTTCGATGTCCTTGATTGCCAACTTGAAATCTGCCATCCTAACCTCCATCTTCTCGAGAACTTCAGGAGAAACCTCCTCCTCTTCCAAGTCGATTTCCGGCAGGTATCTCCTCAGCGCCTTCATCGCTGCCTCACGGGCGAGAGCAGAAATGTCTGCGCCGACGAATCCGTAGGTGTTCTCAAGCGCCCAATCGACATCGAAGTCGTCGGAGATGGGCATGCTACGAGTGTGGATGTCGATGATCTCCTTTCGGCCCTTCTTGTCTGGAACACCGATGTAGATTTCACGGTCGAATCGGCCTGGTCGCCTGAGAGCTTGGTCGATGGCGTCCTGCCGGTTGGTGGCTCCGATGACGATGACGTTGTCACGTCCCTGCATGCCATCCATCAGGGTGAGTAGTTGAGCAACGACTCGACGCTCTACTTCACCTGTGACATCCTCCCGCTTGGGTGCGATGCTGTCCAACTCGTCGATGAAGATGATTGCTGGCGCATTCTCTGCTGCGTCGTCGAAAAACTCCCTGAGTTGCTTCTCCGACTCGCCGTAGTACTTGCTGATGATTTCGGGTCCGTTTATTGAAGCGAAATGAGCGTTTGTCTCGTTGGCGACCGCCTTCGCAATCATCGTCTTGCCCGTTCCGGGTGGCCCGTAGAGAAGAACTCCCTTCGGAGGGTCGATGCCGAGTGTTCTGAATAGAATAGGGTGCTTGAGTGGGAGTTCTATCATCTCCCGAACCTTCTGCAGTTCGTTTCCGAGTCCACCTATGTCCTCGTAGGTGGTCGAAGAGACTGAACCCGCTTCCTCCTCGTCGACCGCTTCGTCCTTGATGACAATCTCAGTCTCCGGGAGAACCTGTACGATTCCCTTCGGAGTGGTCTGCATAACCGCGAACGGAAGCGCTTCCGCGAACAGCGTCATGCCGGGGATGAAGATCCGGTCGCCAGTAGCGACGGGCCTCTTGTTCAGTCCCCGTCGGGCGAACCCTTCGATGCCGGGACCGAACCGAACCTTCTGCTTTGAAGCCATCACCGGAGAGAGTACGAGCCGCGTGCATTGCTTCGCCTCCACTTTGCGAATCGTGACATTTGAGCCGAGTTGCGCTCCGGCGTTCTTGCGGATGATGCCATCCACTCGAATGACTCCGAGATTCGCATCTTCTGGACGGCAACGCCAGACGATGGCAGCAGTAGTATCGTCACCCTTGATTTCTATGATATCACCGGGCTTCAAGTTCAAGCCGTTGTCGAATGGGACCCTCGCCCTGCCGTGACCGACATCACTTGGGATTGCCTTTGCCACCTTGAGATTCAGTTTCTTCTTGTCATCTCCGCTCATTCCGCCACCCCGACTCCAACACTCGGTTTCACGGACTAACTAAAAACCATGCAGATTCGCTCTCCCCTATAATCGACGGGAAAAATGGCTCCTGAACCGCTCTCACCACGCGCGGAGAATTGATGAGCGGGAGGGTGACCGGAGGGTTATGGCACATGTCTTGGAGAGCGGTCTCGAGTTCTTGGAGCACGACAATCCGAATGGTCTGCCGAAGGTTCGGGGATATAACATCGTCAACGGTCATTTGACCTCGGCGAGTGACGGTGGCACCTTCGAGAGCACAAACCCGGCTCGCACCGCCGACTGCCTCGGGGAATTCCCCCTCTCCACCAAAGAAGATGTCCACACCGCTTTGGCCGCCGCAAGAGCTGCCTTCCCGGGCTGGGCTGCCACTCCCGCGCCCACGCGTGGACAGATAATCGGAAACATGGGCCGCCTTTTGATGGAACACAAGGATGCGATTGTCGCAATTGAGACGCGTGAAATCGGTAAGACGCTGAAGGAGTCGGCAGGCTCAGTGCAAGAAGCGATTGACACCTGCCTCTTCTTCCAGTCGGAGGGGCGCCGTCTGTACGGTCAGACGGTCAACTCCGAACTGCCAGACAAGGAGTTGTTCACCTACCGCCGCCCGCTCGGTGTTTGTGGGATTATCAACGCCTGCAACTTTCCGGCGGCGGTCCCTTTCTGGAAGATGATTCCAGCCATCATGTGCGGCAACACCTGCGTTTGGAAGTCGCCGCAAGACGCCCCGCTCCTCTCGTTTGCTCTCGCACGAATAATGCATGAGTCGGGTATGCCAGACGGCGTCATCAATTTGATTCACGGAAAGGGCAGTGGCGCAGGCCAAGACCTCGTCGATGCGGTTGACGAGGGACTCATCAACAAAATCTCGTTCACCGGCTCTACGCCGGTTGGCAAGATGATCGGCGAGATATGCGGCAGAAACCTCGTCTCAGCAAGTCTTGAGTTGGGCGGCAAGAACCCGCTAGTGGTGATGCCATCAGCGAACATGGACAACGCCGTCGAAGGCGCCTACTGGGCCGGCTTCGGCACCGCTGGCCAGCGCTGCACAAGCCTCGGCAACCTGATTCTCCACCAGGACATCTACGACGAGTTCATGGCCAAATTCATGGCAAAGGTTGAGAGTACGGAAATCGGCGACTCGATGCGCCACGAAGAGGTGCTGTACGGACCAATGCTGTCAGAGAGGTACGCCAAGGACTTCCTGGCTGACGTGGAAGGTCTGGAGGAACAGGGG
Organism: Euryarchaeota archaeon UBA59; assembly: GCA_002505495.1. Classification (GTDB taxonomy): domain Archaea; phylum Thermoplasmatota; class Poseidoniia; order Poseidoniales; family Thalassarchaeaceae; genus MGIIb-Q1. Next base: position 8,517 of record DAVI01000023.1, read on the forward strand.
GCGACTAAGTTGTTCGGCGAGGGGCGAATCACCAACGAGAACAAGCCCGCAGGATTTGTCGGCGACGCCTCTGAGGGGGCCTACATATGGCCCCATGTCTACTCCGATGTGACTGAGGAGATGGACTGCTTCCACGACGAAATCTTCGGGCCTGCTGTCACGATTGTGAAGGCGACCGACTTCGA
>DAVI01000023.1:8752-9264 GCA_002505495.1 Euryarchaeota archaeon UBA59
TACACCAATGACAGGCTCGAGGCCTACCGCTTCAAGACTGGGATCAAGGCGGGCATGACCGGCATCAACAACTCGACCACCGGGGCAGAGGCTCACCTGCCGTTCGGAGGGGTCAAGGGGTCCGGAAACGGTACTCGTGAATCCGGTATTTGGGTCATAGAGGCTTACTCCTACTGGCACGCGGTGAACGACGAGTTGAGCGGCAAACTACAACTCGCTCAGATGGACGTCGAGGATGTCGAGATGGCCGAGGCCGAAGTAGACTGGACAGCACTCGGTTGAGTTGTTCACAACGCCGAATCGGTGTCGTAGTCGAAGGTGCAGGTGCCGTCGCATGTGTCATTGACGATTCCGGTTAACAGGAATTCCCGCACCATGTCATTTACCGCCTCAATGGGGCCAATTTCGTTGTGAGCCTTACCCGCGTCACCAATGGGTGGTGGCGAGTTGCCCTCCGGCATGGCGTCATATCCGCCATCCCAGTAGACCACGGCGGAGCCCGAAATCGGTCC
>DAVI01000023.1:9484-12253 GCA_002505495.1 Euryarchaeota archaeon UBA59
GAGTGAGAGAACAGGTCGGCGAAGGAGGCGAAGTTGGTCGAACGCTCGATGAAAGAGGAGAAGCCCGAGCCACCCACCCACAAGACCGCTCTGTCGATGTCTGGGGAGACAGCGACGACGCTGGCGCCGTAGATTCCACCAAGCGAGTAGCCCATGTAATGCACATCGGATGAGTCGACGAGATTTGTTCCATTGTAGTGCATCTCGTCGAGGTCTGAGCAGATTCCCTTGAAGGTTCGAATCATCGCCATCTTGTTGATGAGCGCCTGTTCGATTCTTTCCGCCTGATGCTGGAAGTAGTGGGGTTCCACCATCCCGAAGGCGAGGGTGTCGAAGTCTGAACTGCTCCATCCGTAGAGGTCGGTCGCCACGAAGGAGACCTTGTAGTCCTCAGCCCAGTCGCCCAGATAGTTGCTCGTCCCCTCACCGGTTCCTAGGAAACCATGTCCGAAGACGACGAGAGGGCCACTTTCGTTCAAGTCCGCCAAGACTTGGGGGATGACCATCGTGAAGGGGATCTCAGCATCCTCGACATACACTGGCAAGCCGTCATTGCCTCTAACGAGCAAAGAAGGTGGCACTTGGGATTCGAGGTATTGAGGAGCCGTGAAGGTGCCACGGATGCGGCGGTAGATGTTGCCCTCGTCACCGTAGTCATCCTCGCTTGAGGTCACATTGCAGCCGATTCCGTCGTCACCCAGTCTGTTGAGCGCGTCTGTGCGCATGGTGACGATGTCGCCGAGGATTGACTCCGCAGAGGCGGTGTGGAATAGCCAAGCGGCGTTGATGTCGGCTCTCCGATAGTCCATATCCTCAAGGTCGCCGATGAAGTTATCGATTCCACCCCTGCGCGCTTGAATGTCGTCTGAATTGGTGCGGTGTCCGTCGAGGATTGCCTGGAATCCTTGAGAGGTTGAGATTGGACCGCCCGAAAGGTCGCTTAAACCTACTAAGGCGACTCCATATTGAGTGTTGTAGTCGAGTGCGCCCAAGGTGCGTACGAAGACGATTGTCGCTTCAGAGTCATCAGCACGTGCGTCGATTTCAACCCAGTGAGGAACCCGCTCGCCGGTGTCGATGTTGAACAGGACCGTGGGATGGTCTGGTGCCAGCGAAGCGCCGATGTTGTGTTGGTCAGCAATCCCAGTCAAGGCCGGGACCGACTCAAAAGCGGTCATGATCTGTGTCGAGGGGCTGAAGCCGTCGAATCGGTTCAGACCAGATATCTGGACGTTGGTGATTGTGCCGGAACTCGGCAGCGTGTTTGAGGCGTATTCCACGCGCAGTCCGGTGACAGTCGTGTTGTCCGCGGCGAGGAACGCATCGGACGGGAAGGGCAGCATGCAGTGCAACGGATTGAGGTTGTCACAACCATTCGCCTGCGCCACCGCCACTAGGGGGTCCGAGTCTGGCACATCTATGGGTGTCAAGTCGTTTGGGTCAGAGCCATATTCCTCGTCATAATCGAATATGCAACCCGAGAGCAGCATAGAAGAAACAATCAGCAGGGCGAGGCCCTTCGGACGGGTCAGTCTGTTCATGGGCGACCACAGTCGAGTCGCGTCCATAAAAGGTACTCACAGGAGGTTGGGCTCACAGAATGTGCTCACCACATTCGGGGCATTTCATTCCCGGGATGAAAGCGCCCGGCATGAATCCGCACTTCAAACAGATGCTCAAGGGCTCGTAGTCCATCAACAAGCCATGATGGCGGTCACCTTCAAGGTTGACGGCTCCGAGCAACCTACCGTGTTCACCCTCAGCCGTGCCGAAGACGCCCCTGCGGTCGAGCCACGCCTGCTCTATGTCGAGCAACCCGAGACCGGCTGGCCGACTCTCGAAGAGGAGGAGTTGGAGTCGCGACTCGCTGTCATCCGCGACTCGGTCACCTTGGAGGCGCTGCGCGAGGAGCCAGATGTCGCCGCATACCGGCAGTTCTACTGGCGCCTCGGCATCGACCCGACAAAACGCCGTCCGAGTGCCGAGGCGCTCAATCGACGAATCATCGCCGGCAAGCCGTTTCCGAGAATCAATCCTGTAGTCGACCGCTACAATTTGGTCTCTGCAGAACACCGCGTCAGCATCGGAGGGTTCAACGTGCCCGCCTTGGAAGCCCTTACTACTAGCAGGGAGGTTACTTTGCGAATGGCGGTGGAGGGGGAGGAGTTCCTCGGGATCGGTTTTCCCGAGCCAAAGCCACTGACCGGCAAGGAGGTGGTTCTCTCAGCCGACGGTTTCCCCTTCGCGCTCTATCCGTACAGGGATTCACACGAAACCCGCATCCGTGGTGACGACCCCGCCTGCCTGTTCACCTTCTGTGCCGTGCCCGGACTTGAGGAGTCGCGCATCGAGGCTGCGGTGGCCGCCCTCACATCAGAATTCGACGCATGAGTTGTCGCGCAGGCTAATCGTGATGTTGATAGAGGTCAGTCAACCGCCTCGCGCGCACGGGGATGGAGTCAGAGTGGGCGAGAGCATCCGACTTCCGATGAAGAAGGGCTTCGGCGCCACCGACAGAGTCGACGATTGGTGGAAGAGTCCCACAGCGATGGCCCTCTACCTCGGCCTGATGGTCGTCTACGCCACTTGGCGCGGCTTCATGGAGGCGGACTTCCTGTTGTTCTCCGACTTCGGGCGCTCGTCCGGCCTTCAGACGATGGCCATCGAGAACCAAGGCAGCCATGTTCTCTCGCCACTTTTCAGCCCACTCATCATACCCGGGGAGGGCGGTCTTGGAGGACCAGTCCCAGAGTTTCTCTGGTGGATGTC
>DAVI01000023.1:12366-18004 GCA_002505495.1 Euryarchaeota archaeon UBA59
ACCGCCTGTGCGGTCAGCAAGCCGTGGAAGCAGTACAAGGGTGAGACCCGACTCTTCATCGTGCAGAACCTGCATCGCTATTTCCTCTACGCGGCAATCTGCTACCTGCCGATCCTGAGCTACGACGTCTGGATGTCCCTCAACTTCCACGACCCGGTTTCTAACATTCACTCGTACGGCCTATCGGTCGGCTCACTGGTGCTGGCGGTCAATGTGGTCGCACTCGCCGGCTACACCTTCGGTTGCCACGCCTTCCGTCACTTGGTGGGTGGAGGGGCGAATGTCTGGACCGGGAAGTCTGGACCAACCCTGAGGTATCGGATGTGGAAGATGTCAACCTGGTTCAATGAGTACCACAAGGATTGGGCACTCTATTCTCTCTTCATCGTGATGTTCGCCGACTTCTATGTCTACGCCTGCACCATGGGCTGGTGGACTGACATGATTCTGTGGGGTGGGCTCTGATGACCGATGTGAGGAACCATCAGTATGATGTACTCGTGATTGGCGCTGGCGGCGCCGGGCTGCGGGCGGCGATTGAGGCGACTCGTGATGGAGCGAGCGTGGCAGTCATCTGCAAGTCGATGCTCGGCAAGGCGCACACCGTGATGGCGGAGGGCGGCGCTGCTGCGGCTCTAGCCAACAAGGATCCGAGGGATTCGTGGCAGACCCACTTCCGTGACACCATGAAGGGAGGCAAGTACCTCAACGATTGGCGGATGGCGGAGATTCACGCCAAGGAGTCACCAGACCGGATTCGAGAACTCGAACAGTGGGGCGCCATCTTCGACCGCATTCCTCCGGGCTTGAAGGGGGCAGATGGCAAGCCGCTCAAGGCTGGCACCATTAGTCAGCGTAACTTCGGCGGCCACACCTATCCCCGTTTGGCTCACATTGGAGATGCGACCGGTCTCGAGTTGATTCGAACCCTGCAAGACAGGGGGATTCACTCCGGGATGGATGTGTTCATGGAGTACACCGTTCGCCGTCTCTTCACAACTGACGGACGCGTTTCGGGCTGCTTCGCCTACAACCGTGCTGACGGGACTCTGCACACCTTCCAAGGAAAGACGACAATTCTCGCCACCGGCGGAATCACTCGCTGCTGGGCGGTCTGTTCCGGGTCATGGGAGTACACCGGTGAGGGTCACGCTCTGGCTTACTGGGCTGGCGCTGAAATGGGTGACATGGAGTTCGTCCAGTTCCATCCCACCGGGATGATTTGGCCACCCTCGGTCAGGGGAATACTAGTCACCGAGGGTGTCCGTGGTGAAGGCGGAGTTCTGACCAACAGCGAAGGTGAGAGATTCATGTTCAACTATGTCCCTGAGATGTACAAGAATGAGTTCGCCGATACTCAGCAGGAGGCGCAGGCGTGGGTCGACGAGGTCATCGCGGATGTCACCGCGACCCAGCGCCGACCGCCCGAACTACTGACTCGTGATGTGGTCGCCAAGGCGATCAACTCGGAGAAGAAGGCTGGCAGAGCCAGCGAACATGGGGGGGTGTATCTCGACATCTCTTGGAGAGATGAGGAGCAGGTCAAGAAGAAGCTTCCAGGCATGTACCACCAATTCAAGGAGTTGGCAGCGGTTGACATCACCAAAGAGCCGATGGAGGTCGGGCCGACCGCCCACTATGTGATGGGCGGCGTGAAGGTCGACCCCGTCACCCAGGAATCCTCAGTTCCCGGTCTCTATGCGGCCGGCGAGGCGGCGACCGGACTGCACGGAGCAAACCGGCTCGGCGGCAACTCGCTCACCGATCTGCTAACCTTCGGCAAACGGGCCGGTGAGTACGCCGCAAAGGCAGCCGCTGAGACGGACGGCTATCTCGAAATCAGTCAGACGGATATTGACGCGGTGGTTGCGGAAACACTTGCACCACTCAACAGGCAAGAGGGTGAGAACCCTGCGAAGGTGGTCGAAGACCTGCGTGAGATGATGCAGGAGAAGGCGGGAATCATCAGGACCGGCGCACTTCTCGAGGAGGCCTTGGCCGACTTGGACGAACTCGAGGCGCGAGGTGAGAAGACCGCGCCTGGAGGTGGTCGAATCTACAACCCGGGTTGGCATCAAGCCCTGGAAATCAGCGCCATGGCCGACATCAGCAGGATGTGCGCTCTGTCAGCTCTGGCCCGCGAGGAATCTCGAGGCGCACACACCCGCGACGACTTCCCTGTCCCAGACCGTTCGCACTGGGGCAAGGTCAACAGCGTAATCTGGCTTGAGGAGGGGGAGATGAAAATTCGCCACGATCCATGCCCTCCGATTTCAGCCGAGTTGAGGGCGCTGCTCGATGCGAGTGACCTGAGTGAGGAGGAGTGACGATGGGTAGGGAGGTCACATTCAGAGTATTCCGCGGAGAACCTGATGAGGACGGTGTACCAAAAGGTGAGTTGGTCGATTATACCGTCGAGATGGATGAAGGTATGGTGGTCCTCGACGTGATTCACAAGATTCAGGCGGAAAGCGCCCCCGATCTCTCATGCCGATGGAACTGCAAGGCGGGCAAATGCGGCTCCTGTTCGGCCGAGGTCAACGGCAAGGCCCGTCTGATGTGCATGACTCGGATGGCGGACATCGAAGAGGAGACTCCCGAAGGCGAGCCGGTCCTCATCAAGCCGATGCAGGCGTTTCCACTCGTCAAGGATCTCGTAGCTGATGTCTCTTGGGCATACGAACTGAACAAGACCATCCCGCCACTCACCGGTCCAGAAGAGAAGGACTGGGTATTCTCTCAGGAGGAGGCGGACCGAGTTCAGGAGTTTCGCTCCTGCATCGAGTGCATGCTCTGTGTCAACACCTGCCATGTTCTGCGCGAGCACAATATGTTCGACGAATTCGCCGGCCCCCGCTTCTTTGTGCGACTTGCGGACCTCGAAATGCACCCGATGGATGCCGGTGACCGTCTTGAGATGGTGAAGGATGATTTGGGAATCGGCTACTGCAACATCACCCGCTGCTGCACCGATGTATGTCCGGCTGGAATTAACATCACCGACAACGCCATCATCCCCCTAAAGGAGAGAGTCGTAACAGAATACTACGATCCACTCGCCATTCTTGCCAAGAAGTTGGGCCTTCGCAAATGACCTTCCCTCCCTCACTTCTGGGATGGTTTCCTTCATCCCGCCACCAGCGTGGTTTGGAGTGAACTCACCAACCTTCGGAAGGGTCCGAATCTGAAACAAAAAAAGGGGCACGAGGGGGGGCATTTTCAGCCCCGCCCCGTGCCGTTCGCGTGTCTTTGTATTGTAGCCGTGTTGACTGACTCAGTCGAGGTGGTCGACGCGTAGCTTCTTGACGTTGGCCTTCCAGACCTTGTCAGGCAGCCATGCCGGCCCGCTCGCGGGCTTTGGCACCTGCGCGCGCCAGCCTGTGAAGACGTGAACACGCTTGGTGCCCCGCTCCCTCAGGTTGATGTCAGTCTCTCCGCGACTAGCTGCCTTGAGGGCTGCGCCTCTAGGCTGCTTGCTCGCGAACACTTGGCTCGTATCTTTTCCGCCGTCCATTAGGACGAAGTATTTCTTGCTCATTTCGGATTGCCTCCGTACATCCGCCCTTCAACGGTCCTTACTTAAGGGTTAGGGCGGCCAAACGGGGTACTGCGCCCCATTTGGGCCTAAATCGCACATTCCGCACCCTTCCCAAGGACAGCCTCGCTGTGCGCCGTTTTCCGGCAAATTGAAAGTTTGTAAGAATAAATAGTTAGATAATAACACACTTTCTCGGTCATTTTAGGGTTGGAGTCGAACCGTAACGGCGCAGTGCAGCGAATACACCCATGCCAATCTGAACTGTTACAAAAGCAGGCTCAGAGTTCAGCGCCAGCGAGAGTTTTGGTGTCGATGACTCCTTCGATCACTCGTACTTGTTGGACCACTCCTGCGGCGATTTCACTCATGCTGTCAGCAGTCATTTTCACCAACAGATCGTAGTCTCCGAAGAGTAGTGTTGCATCCTCGACAATCTCCAATTCCTTGATGGTGCTGTAGACCTCAAATTCTGCACCCGGACTAACATTGATGAGAACATATCCTACTGCCATGGTGTGGCCGACCCAAGTCGCCCATTCAATCCTTTGGGGCCTCATCGGTGCCAGTCCCAACCCGCTCAGCGAACCAATCCTCAATCTCATCCTGCTCCTCCTCGTCCTCCTCAGAGTTGAGAACTTCAGCCACTTCATCAGGTTCTTCGCTTTCGTCGGGGGGGCTGTCCTCCTCCGAGCTGTCTTCCTCCGACAAGTCCTGGGAATCACCCAACTCACTCATCGCCATTTCGGAAAGCGCCACACTCTGCTCGCCCTCCAACCGCGAATCCTCGGGAGCGGCCCACTCTGACAACTCCTCCTCTTGAACTTCGCCAAGGACCTCATCCTCGCTCCCGCGTTGAGTGACGAAGGCTACAGTCACTCCAATCAGCAACAGGAGAACTGCTGCGATTGAGACGACAAACGTCGAGATTCGACTCGACTCCTGTTGAGTACTCTGGTTCTCCTGCCTACCATTTCCGTCATCAGGAATCACTGACGGCTCCAAAGGAATGATCCCCTCTCGTGTGTGGGCAGTCTGTTGGCCTTGAGGGTCTGTGCAGCCGATGGTTGAGGTGAAGGGTGAACCGATGGCTGGGGCGAGCCAGTTTGCGCTGAACGTCCCGTCGGGTTTGAGCGGCCCCTCAGCCTCCATTACCGTGGTTCCGTTTGAGTCGACGATGATGAACGTGCAACTCGTACCATCATGGCCGTCCGGGTCGCTGACACTCGCTGCCATCTCTCGAAGTTCACCAATCACCGGCTCGCCACTCTGTGAGTTGATAATCGGCTCTCCGAAGTGGATGGTGAGCTCCTGCTCAAGTATGCCACGCAGCCCATCGATGTCAATTGCGCTGTAGAGTAGTGTCGCCTCTCCCGAGGTGAACTCATTTCCGACTCGGAACCTGAAGCCGCGCAGGAATTGGGCGTCTCGCTCCTCCATCGAGCCGTAGTACCAACTGCCGTCGGTCCAATCCGCGACAGAGGGTCCACAACCGTCGGGTAACTGCTGTTCGGATGTGAGGAAGGTCTCGATGGGTGCTGTGATGCCGCTCTGACTGATGCTCGCCACGACACTCTCAATCTCCCGATGAGGGTCGAGCGCGATGTATCCGAGGTACTCCCTCCCTCTGATGATGTCGTCGAATGACTGCCCGCCATCCGTGCAAAGTCCGACTTCGTAGAATTCTGGAGATTGTCGATGCACAGTCCAGGTCCGGTTGAAAACCTGAAGAAGTCCTGAATCTGAAGTGATTGTGACCTCAATCTCAAGTTCACCCGCCTCCAGCCCGGCGTCTGGCGACGGCAACGCCCACTCTGAGAGAGGTAAGTCGTCATCCTCAAGAGTCGATGAGAAGGAATCGGTCGCCTGCCCGGGCCAAGTCACCCGCCAATCAAATTCGTAGGATGATTCCAGTGGGTCATCGGAGTCTGTGACTTCCAAGATGAGTGACTCCCGTCCAAGGGGATGGGTCCCTTTGGCGAGTTGTAACACATCACCGCGCTCATTTTGGAGTGACATTGAGAGTTGAAACAGCTCGTCGCGGATGGTGAACGAGCGGGTTGTGAATAGGTTCCCCGACGAATCAAAGAGGTCCACGGTCAC
>DAVI01000023.1:18047-19530 GCA_002505495.1 Euryarchaeota archaeon UBA59
GGGAATTCACTCTCTGTCGGTTCAACACCGGTAACGGCTCCGCGTGTCGTGATGATCATCGGAATCTCGCTGTCCGGGTCGTGGTCAGCATCGATGACGCACGCTTTGAGAACGATGTCAGTAGCCCTCACGACATCCAACGGTCCGACATATGGGAGCGCAGTCACCCCATTCCATGTCGGGTCATCAACACCTTCGACATAGACGCCGTACCAAGTGTGAGGGGCGTTGCTGATGTTTAGGGAATCGTCGAGTTGCAGCAGGTCAACCAGCCCCTGTGCATCCCTAACCTCAGTGATGAGGTCAAAGCTGCCTTCCGGCACGGTGACAGGGACATGGAGGCTGGAGTACCATTCTAGCGAGTCGGTGCTGCTCGCCTCGATGAAGGTCCAATTATCGCCTGAATTGTTCACCCTCCACCCGAGTCTTACCCGAACCACTCCGAAGTCATCGCTGACCGTGGTCGTGCAACCTAGGGTATCCCCACGGTGTGTGGTCCAGGTGGAACAGATGAGGGACTCGGCGACCGGAGGCTGGTTCACCTCAAGGTTGAGAATTGCGATGTTGTTGTCGACCACTCTCTCGGGGTTCTTCCAGTCCTTCGCGACATAGACCACGACATACTCGTTGAACCCAACGCGGGTAGGAGTCAGATTGACGGAAATGATTGCACGCGAACCCATCTGGTCGCCGGGCGGCATCTGCAGACTCAGATTTGCAAGAATTGCGTTTCCGAAGCGATCCCGTACTTCGAGCGAGCCGTTCACCGGTCCCGGAGCGAGGTTCTGGAGAATCACCTCGATGCTGCCGTTCACTCCGATTGAGAGGGTTCCATTGGTTCGCACCGCCTCGAGTTCGACATCATGTAGGATGTCTGAGTATGGTGCCATCTTCGGGTCACCAACGACCGTTCCCATCCAGGAGATCATCGGGTTTGCAGCATAGTTCACCTCGGCGAAGTTGTAGCCGTAGGCGTAGTATGGCAGAAGGATGTTCGGATAGCCGATTGCCGACAGATAGGGCTCGTAGACATACCCCTTGACCCCCGAGACGCCATCCTCTAGCAGGTCAGCCACAAGACTCTGGCCGTACCCTGCCCCCAATGCGAAGGTCCTCCCCCCGGTGCTGACCGCGGTCTCTGCGATGCTGCCGTCTACCCATTGGAAGTGAGGGCGAATCGCTCGCAGGTTCATCGTGTCGAAGTAGACTGAACCGTTCCGGCTGACATTCTCGAATGAAGCGACCATTCTCACCTTGAACGAGGTTGCATCGGCGTGCGGTCGGAAGCGAACGGTGCGGGAGTTCCAACTCGTGGCGAGGTTGTTCGTGCTGCTGGAGTTGGTGGAGAGAAGCGTGCCGTTTGCCGCGAATGCGTCCACTTCTAGGCGATAGTCACCGGTCACCCAGCCATCCTTCATCGCGTAGCCGTAGAGAATCCAGGCGTGGCCCTTCAGCTCGTCGTCGAAGTCGTAGTCCTGCTCGA
>DAVI01000028.1:0-3723 GCA_002505495.1 Euryarchaeota archaeon UBA59
CATAGAGCCACTAGGCTCGCCTCAGTTCTCAAATCGGCCCTCACTTACACCCACGAGTGGCACTGAATAGAGTGTATATCTGCCTCGTTTGCCAAATTTCGTTCGCCTCAAGTTTGATTGCCTACTGCGTCAAGCCGAACTCATGCGCGGAACTGGAAAGCGAACAGTGATGTTGGTGGCGGGGCTTTTGACGATGAGTTTTCTCATCGCAATTCCAACCGCTTCTGCTGAAGGGAATAACTCGATTTCTTGGGGTGTAGAATACGAGTGGGTCAACTTGAATGATGACATTCAAGAGTTGACGGGATTACCATACGACGATATCATCACAGACATTGAGGAATCGGCTACCTATGCCGGATTCAACTTGGAGATAGTCAATGTCTATAGTGGGATTTCTTCCTTTTATGTCGAACAGTGGGATGATTCCACGGTTCTCCAAATCTCAGACGACAGTGGCACTAGCCATAGCGTGACTACTCGGGTGACAGAAATCACCTTGCGCCACGGGATGTTGTATGATGCTGCGATTCTGATGGATTGGAATGACTCGATGGTGATGAGCAACCCATCGATAGAGGTCGTACTGTCAGCAGACTACGAGGCCATCGCGGTGATGGACATCCAGTACACAGAGTATGTCACCCCTGACCTTTTGTTGGTCGGGTCAGACCTCACTGCTTCAGCAAACTTCGGAGTTGGAGCAGGAATGGGCTTGTTCGTTGATGTTGCTGGCGACGGAGAAACCTTTGTCATGGATTTAGACCTGTCATATGATTTGGGATGGCGTGCCAACTCGATCACCAGCGAATGGCGCCTGGAACACCCAAGCAACATCCTCAACATGATGGACAATGGAAATGATTTCGACTGGGAATGCAGTCTGACTCAGTGTGGAAGTGTCACAGGTTCTTACTCTACCCAATCTTCCTATTCGGTCTCGTTCACTGGACTCCCGTTGGATGAGTTTGGTCTTGAGGCGGATGCCCTAGATCTCCAGATTTCGGACAGCATCCCTGACTCTGGCACCTTTGACTCCGATTCTGATGATGGTCTGGAATTTGAAATTCCATATGATTTCGGAAACCAACAGACTGTGACCATTGACGACGGCGGTACAACTACAGAGATAACAGAGGTTATGATGGATCCATATCCACCCGGGATGTCGTATGATGGTCGGGTATTCATTCGCTCAAGCGGCAATGGGAAGTGGAGACCAGACCACGATTCCTGAGGCCATGGAATCCGCCCTTTCTGAATGGGCGAATGATGCTGGTGAGACATTCGAATTTGGAACCTTCGTTTGTGACAATGGGCAAGAGATTCCTTCAGACTATGTCAACGATGGTGATGTCGATTGTGCTGACGGTTCTGACGAAGGTGTAGACGAGTCTGAAGCAGCGAGTGAGTTGGAGAGCAAGTTCATGTCCATCGGCGGTGCATTCGAAGAGTCGAACTTTGGTAAGAACATTGAGACATTTGCTGAACGTGTAGAATACAAATTGGAGCAGTACGAAGATATTGAGGTTGAAGCAGTTTATGTCGACGGCGATTATGCAGCTCTTTGGAGCAGCGAACACTCTCGATATGTTGGAATGCAACTAATCGGTATCACAGAAGGCGGGAACGAGTATTCGGTTCTTGGTCCAGAGACTGATTCATACAACAACAATCCACCTGCCGAAATCCATCTTGTGTATTTGGTTGGCGCGGCAGCAGATGAGGCTGAGGATGCTGCTGAAGCAGCAGACACCATCGAGGAATTAGCACCAGTATCGTTGCACGACGTGTCTGCGGTGATTGAGGCGTTAGGTAAGCACGCACCTGATGAGATGGTCGCGGGGAGCGAGTCTGGTGACGGGTCATCTGAATCGTCTAGTAGTGCAGTAATGTTGATTGCAGTAGCCGGAGGAATCCTATTGTTAGTCATCGGAGTGATAGCGACTCTCGTGTTGGTGATGTCTCGCCGAAGGCAACCGACCGACTCATACGAATTCAGCGGCGGTGGCTACGCCGCTCCAGCAGAGCCGATGGTCAATCAGCAGTTTGATCTCACTCCGGAGCAGAAAGTCGCCCCTCCAATTGAATCAACCATGCCCTCCACCCTTCCACCTGCACAAACCCCACCAGCGGACATTAAAGGCACAATGCAGCAGGATAACGAGGTCTTGGAATGGCCAGCAGGTACCGGCAAGTGGTGGTACAGAGACCAAGCCACAGGTCAGTGGACCGTTTGGCAGTGATTGGCTGAACAAGTGTGGACCGACATGCCTAGAATCAACCCAACGCCAGTTGTCAGGTTGTTGGTCGTCGTTGCCTTTGCAGCGCTGTGTCTGTCGAGTTCGTGGTTCGACATCAGAGCAAAAGGGACCTTTACCGAAGGCATCGAAAGAGAGCCGACCTTATGGGCCAATTACACGATTGATGGTCAAGAGGAGGTTATTCAACTCGAGATTTCCAATTCCACACCGCTGATCGTTTACTGGTCTGAGAGAGAGACCATCACCGATTCCGGGAGTTCAAATTCCTCGGAGTCTCCGAGTGGCGATGATACGCAAGCTGAGGCTAAACAGGATGATGGTTACCTGAATCTTGGAAGAGCTAGAAATATCGTGAAGACTCTCGTAATCTTGTGCTGCCTCCTCGAATTGCTATGCGTAGTGAGACCGATGAAAATAACTCGAGGGCTCGCCATCGGATTCTGGATTGCCGGCTTCTTTGCCCTGACCATCTTGGTTCCTGTTTCGTTATTATCAGATTCTTTTGGCGGAGGCGGACAAGAAGGTAGCGAGGCACAACCAGGTGATGGTTTCGACACCGGTGAGGAAAGTGGTGCAGTACAGTTTGCTCACAGCACCTTTGAATCCAATCTCAATGTTCAGCTCACTGCCATCGTTTGGTCATTTGACTCTAGCGGCTACGATCTCGGCCTGATAGAAGAGCAGCATCGCGATTCAGTTCGCCAATCACCTCCCGACGAAGGAGAACCGGGTGAGGATTCCTTCATTCGTTTCGCAGGCGATATTCGGATTGTCATTTCTGATGGTGTTTGGATATGGTTGGCCATCCCATTTTTTTGGATTTCAATTACCATGCTGGCGACGATGTCAACAAGGCTGCTCGCAGCAGCATCGACCTCGCTTCCATCGTCAGTCGACGCGCGGGACGACTCTTGAATACTCAGCATCTAAGTTGGTCAGATAACTGCAGATGTTGAAGCCGTGGGGATATTTCTCTGCTCACGAATCCTGCCGACAGTTTTTCCGCTGAAGGTATGTCGAAGACCCGATGACCCTACTGGACACAGCTGCAGACTATTGGGCAATACTCGACGGATATGACTGGTGGATTCGTCTTGTCATCGGTGTGGCAGCGTCTCTGTTCGCCGGTTGGCTCGTTCAGACCATCGCCAAGGGACCGGTGCTGAAACTCATCTCGAAGAGTGACAACAAGTACGACGACACGCTGTTTGAACTCGCTACTCCGCTAATCAACGCAGGCGTGATTCTAGGCGGCCTCTGGCTCACCTTGGTCTGGGCCATCGAGGGGGACTCGTCCAAGAGCATGATTCTGGCCACACTGATTGTCATCATCCTGGTCTACATGATTGCCCGCTTCTTCGCCAAGACGGTCGAAATCTTCGTTCCAATAGGCTTTGAGAGCCTCAACAAGCGGGGCGGGGTGGACCTCGGCGGAGTTGAATCGCTACTCCTCTCCGGG
>DAVI01000028.1:3894-5526 GCA_002505495.1 Euryarchaeota archaeon UBA59
GCATTGAAGGAGACCGCATCCAACCTGGTTTCAGGGATGATGATGGTGATGGACAAGCCGTTCGAGGTCGGTGACAAGGTAACTGTGATGGGTGTAACAGGCAAGGTGGTCGATATCGGCATCATGTCTACGAAGATCAAGACCGGTCAGGATCATCAGGTAGTGATTCCCAACAAGAGCATCAGCGGCAAGGAGGTCATCAACTTCGCCAAGGGTGGTCCCGAAGATGCCCCCAAGCGGGTCAACCTGCGCCTGAACATCGGAGTGGGATATGACGAGGAGCCGGCGCACGTCAAGCAGATGATACTCGACGTTGTCCGTGAATGTGACTACATCGTCGACGACCCGAAACCCACGGCGCTGTTCCGAGACATGCTCGATTCGGCCCTGCTATTCAGGGTCAACTGCTGGGTCCGGGACTACTCCGATGAATGGGTCGCCCGTGATTGGATTCTCACCCGCATACTCGAGCGCTGCATCGATGAGCACATCGATATCCCTTACCCGCACATGCAACTGAAGTATGACCCAGCATCGGTGGTCGAAGAGAAGGCTGCCAAGAGCGCAGCCGAGGACGAGAAGCGAGCTGCTGACAAGGAGCGGAAGAAGGCGGAGGCGCGGGTCAAGGATGAGGCAGAGTCCGCGGCCCGCATGAAGGAGCGCAAGGAGATTCGTGCCCGCATCGAAGAACTCAATCAGGCGCTCGAAGAAGATGAGCCACCCGAGGACGAGGAAGGGGAAGAGGCGGCCGAGGCGCGCGAGACTCGCATGGAGATTCTGGCCGAGATCAAAAAGTTGGAGCATAAACTCGACGAAGGCTCTGGCGACGACGACTGAGTTCGCTTCGTGCTACTCTAGCCAGTGGGCTAGCTTGTCCACGATTCGCTGGCGGAAGGTCAGTAGTTGCAACTTCGGGCCGTCGATTGAGATTGTCACGGTCGCTCCGCGCGCGAAGTGCCACTCATCCCACCCATCGGGGACGCAGTAGCCCCTGTGCATGTCTGAGTTGATGATGGTGGGTTTGTTCGTCCAGGCGAAATAGGAGCCGTCATCAGCCCGCTCGCCGCGCGGCAGGTCCCGGGCCACGAACAGATAGTGGTCCTCGATCTGCTCCGGGTCGAACTTCATCCCCTCAATCACGCAGATGTGGCGGAACCACGCCCCCTGTCCCAAAAAGGTCGAGAAGAGAAGTCCAGAAGAGCGCTGCATCAGGTCAATCGCCTCATTGGCTCCATCGCCATCACGCTTCAATCGATAGCGACTCGGCTGGTATTGGTGGGTGTTCGCGACCAACAGGTCGTTCAGCGCCGGGTCGCAGGCGATTTTGTTGCCACTCGTCGTGACGATGTTGGCTGAAAGACGGGGCAGCACATTGACAATCGCCTCGCCATCGAGCGCAGCCCTCACATCAGCAGCAAACGAGTCAGGGTCGGAGCCCATGAAGAAGCCGAACGAGCCGTCGGGATCGTCGGCCATAGGATGGCTGTTGACTCCCATCACAGGGGTGTCAGCATCGATGTTGTGGGCAATTGAAGTGAGAGTTCCATCTCCACCGACTACAATCACCAAGTCTCTTCCAACGAAGTCGGCCCGCTTGACTGCCTCACGCGGCACCAGGTCGTAGGAGGTCCC
>DAVI01000033.1:0-27017 GCA_002505495.1 Euryarchaeota archaeon UBA59
GGTTGGCTCGACTTTGTGATGTTGAGGGTCAAGTCCGCCGCCGAAATCGGTCCGTTCACGAGGTAGGGGAGTGACTCCAAACCGGTGCCATGGCTAACCACCGCGCCCAACTTGCGAACCGACTCCACCAAGGTCTCCGAATGCCTCCTACGCAGGGTGGCATCACCATCGAGCATCACCGGCGCATCAAGTCTTGCAGCGGCCACTGTCAACAACCGCAGCGCGGTTCCGGAGTTGGCGCAGTTGAGAACGCTGATCGGTCGATTGAAGCCGTGTGCGCCGACGCCGTTCACCGTCCAAACTCCGGCCTCGCCGCCGACATCGATCTCGACTCCCATCTGGGCGAGGCAGCGGGCCATCGCGACGATGTCCTCCCCTGGCGTTCCATCGAATAGAATCCGCACCGACTTTTCTCCTTGTGCCGCGAGTAGCAGCCAGCGAATCATGTGGCTCTTGGAGGGAGAGAGTCGCCAACTCACGGGGCTGACAACCGCCCTCGGCTCGATGCGAGTGTTTCCACCCCTCCCCTCACTTCCGGGTGAGGAGAACCACGGCTTCCAACTCTCAAGGCCTGCCATGCGAATCGCCAACGGATGCTACCGGCCCGACTACAAGGGGATTACCTTCGTCGCGTATGGCCGTTCTCAAGAGGTCGAAGGTAGGGTTACCGCGGTGATTTCACCAGAACTTCGACCACCCAAGCCCTCGTAGAGGAGTCGGAAAGTCCAGTCCCCCGAGCCGGAGCCAAGGGTGGCAGCGTCGATGACGAAGTAGTCACCTGTGTTGACCGTGAAGCCAGCATCCCTGTCTTGGAAGGATACGTTACCCCCTGAAATTCCGTACACGTCAGCGTCGGAGGTGAAGCCCGAGATGGTGGTGTAGTTCGAGTCCATTGGTGCGATGAGCTGAAATTTGCATCGGAAGGTCTCGATTTGCCCTGACATTTCGCTGATGGTCACAACTTGGTAGCCATTGTCGAGCGCCCTGACACTCAATTTGGCCGTTGGAACCCCTTTGTCCGGAGCCTGTACGCTGGTTGCCATCATCATGTAGACTCCACCAGCGAGCAGTACGGTGATTGCGAGCAGAAGAATCGTTGCGATTACCGGCGAAACAGCCTCTTCAGCGAGGACTCTTCTATGGTGTCTCATGGCTCCACCCTCGCTAGGCGAGAGAATGCTGTCCAGTTTCATGATTATCCCTGCCGACCTCAAATCACACGGTCCACAGTCTCGGGTGTGATTCCTTCCTCTGGAGTCACTCGATAGGTGTAAACCCGTAGGTTCTCCGGCGAATTTCGGAATTTCCTGATAACCATCCGAGTCTCGAAGGAGTTTCCAAGCTGCTTGACCTCGAATTCGAACACGATGTCCGAAATCAAAGATATCTCCCGCTCGATGCTATGTGCGACCGTCCCACTCGACACACTGAGGACCAGCAACCCTCGATTGAGTTGGGTGTGGGCCTGCATCACCCGCAACATCGAGATGACTCGTGCCGCCTCGTTTCTTTGGAAGAAGAAGTCAAGGTTGTCAATTGCGCAGCGGAAGAACGGCCCAAGCTGAGTGACTTGGTTGGCCATCTCAATCAGATAGTCAGTGGTGTTCTCTTCGACGAATCGGGTCTGTGCAAGTCGCTGTATGTCCTCCATCGAAAAACCTTCCAACCGAAATCGGCTCGCCTCCAACTCTTTCTCAAGAACCGCCTCGTTGAACTCCTCTCCAAGGGTTCTCACCATCAGGTCGAGTGGCCACTTGTATCGCCTGTAAACTTGTAAGATCTCGTTCTCGGATTCTGCTGTTGAGAGCAGGATGGTGTTCTCAGGGTCTTCCGCAACCGATGCGAATTGCTTCATGAAGAGGTCCATTCCAGCGCCAGGTTCCCCAATGCAGAGAATAGTGAAGCCGCGTGGAATGCCTCCATTCATCATCTTGTCCAACTTAGGAGAACCAATGCTCCCCAAGTCGCCGAAGAACTCGACATCATCAGGGTCGAAATCAATCTTGCGTGCCATCTACCACTCACCTCCGGATTCTTCACCTTGCATACTATGCCGGGCCCGCCCTACGTTGAGGCGCATCAGCGCAGTCGTCCAGTTGGATGCCAGCCCTTTCATTGACACACCTCAGGAGATGACCACCTGGCCCCGGTCGATGAGGTCGGTGCAGTAGAGGTCGAGGTTAGCGAGGACACTCGGCGGTGTCTGGTCGGGGACGGTCACGACGGCGGTGAGCACATCTCGGGCGCGGAAGGTGTTGATGAAGGTGTGAAGGTACTCAGCCAACATCCGCTCTTCGTTGTAGATTGCAAGTGCGTTGACCGAATCCAACACGACGAAGTTCTGCTCAGTCGGCATCTGCCGTAGATGGAACAGGGTTCGCAGCAGAATGCTCTCTAGCATGATTGGGCTGTCGATGTAGGAGATGTTCGTGTATGGGTTATCAGTCCCTCCCAAGAGTGCGGAAGAAACACAGTCGATGAATTGGATTGAGCCGAGCGGCACTCCTATCTCAGTCAGCGTGTCGATGAGTTCAGGTGCCGGCCGACTCGCTGAAATGTAGATGCCGCCCATTTCAAACTCTGTCACGAGCGGCTCAAGCAGCGAGGCGGTCACGAGGAATGCGTTGCTCGTCCCACAGCGTACCTGTAGAGACGAGTTGAGGGTGATCTCAGTCAGTTGCTCGGCAATTCTCTGGTCGAGTTCAATCATCTAGAACCAACCCCCCACTTCAGCATCGGAGTCAGCATCACTCCCATCGGAGTCAACTCGACAGCGTATTTTGCGCGCGAGTGGTCCGTGCCGCGCATCTTGATGACCTGAATGTAACGTAACAGGTGACCCATCCTGTCGATGTCACCCAACACCATGATGCCGTCCAGAATTGCCTCCTCCACACCGAAGGAGGACCAGTGCGCCTTGGCTCCCGCGCTGGTAATCTCAGCGACTAGGAACGAGGTGCAACCTTGGGTAGCTAGGGTCTTTCCTAGCGTGAACAGGAAGTCCCGGATGAGCTGGTCGTTGGGAACCTTGTAACAGAGGGTGGTGACCGAGTCAATCACCAGTCGGGTGACTCCGATGGTGTTGACGATGTCCGTGATGGCTTTCACCAGAGCGTCGATGTCATCTCTGTCGAAGGTCGCCTTCGTCAGCCCGAGCCACGAATATAGCACATCCATGTCGAATACATTGATGAGCCCCTTGTCGACCATCTCCATATCGAAAAATGAGTACTGTCTAACGTTCTCCAGCAACTTCACCGATGGCTCAGTCGCTGCGAAGTAGGCACACGCCTCACCCATCTGCGCACCGTGGACGAGGAACTCGATGCACATCGTCGTCTTGCCAGAACCGCAGGTACCACCGATGAGTACCGTCGAGCCATAGGGAACCCCGCCACGGAGAATTTCATCCAAGCCGTGGATGCCTGTAACGCACCTGTCACGAGTGTACTGTGGTGTGCCGAACATCTGAACCGAGATTCCTACCGTCCGACCCCTCCTAATAACTCGTTGGCGAAAAGCGGCTGAGATGGTTAGGATGAGAAGCCAAACGGATATCCGTCAGCGTACCCCGGGCGTGCCGCCGGAGACCCGGTCCCAACTGGTTGAATTTTCAAGTTCACCACCATTCCAGTCGAGCGCTTGGTCACCGATTATTCCCCATGAGGTGTCCCAAGGCACCTCTTGGACGATGCTCGTCTCCGCACTACCGGGTGGATTCCATGTGAGTTGCAAGGTGTCAGTGTAGTTCCGCAAACCGTCGATTGCACCCCTGCCGAGGACTCCGGATGTGCCAAGGTCGAGGAGGATTACTGATCCTCCATTCTCCTGCAGAGAGGGCCGCCCCGAACAGAGCAATACCTCGCCGCCGGCAAGCGCTCCATCACCAATCAGGGAGTGAACCCCCCCTTCGGTCGTCCGCCCAAGTCCCCAGCCGGTCAAATTGGTCGCAAATCCGTCAGGATTCTGTAGCTCGACCCATTCCGGGAATCCGATTATTGGCTCTACCATGAACTCGGTGATGATGAGGTCGGTGGGCGTGCGCCCAGCGTCGTGTACCTCAAAGGTGATTTGCAGTGTTTCTCCGTCTGCCATCATCAGTCTGTTAGTGGTGGCGCTGTTGCCCGCTGAGCGACGGCTTGCGCCATCTTGAAAGAGCAAGATTCCGATGCGCTCGCTGTCTTCGCTTTCCACCACCTTCACGGTGAGGTTAACGCTGCACCAATCGGGAAGTCCGAGGCCACGGATGAACTGGTCTTGGGTGACATTAGAGAGGGCTGCCAACCGGCTTTCGTCTAGTTTTCCGAAGGCCCCCGAGAGACCCGGTTGCAAGTCGCCGCGGAGGAGGACGCTGGCGTTCAGCAGGTGCCAGTCCGCGGTAGCGTTGGAAATGTCCCGATCTCCATAGGAGTCGAGGGGAACGAACCAGCCAGGGTCAGAAGTGAGTTTCTGGATGCTCTGGAGCGCATATTCGTCGAGTTGGTCTGACTTTGGATGGTTTGAGCCCAACATCAAGCCCGACAGGCTGAGAAAAGCGGTTACGATGATGAGAAACAGAACGAAAGCTGTCAGGAACTCGATGACCGCGGTGATGGCCTCCTCAGACGCCCGCAGGTCGTCCTCCTTCCGCTGCAGCCTTTGCACGCTACTGCCACACCGTCCAACAGCCATGAAACCTATGCCATGGACCGGTTCTGTTCCCTCACTTCCAAAGCGAACAGAAACTGCCGAAACTCACACGCTCCGCCGTGCCCTATTTACGCCTCCCTAGGTTTAGGTTGGCTCATGCGTGGGAGCGCGAGCCAGCGAGCGCGTCGCCGCGGAGCGGCGCAGTCACTCGTTATGTTGATGCTGTTCAGCAGTCTGCTCGCCCTCGTCCCCGCGACCTCGGCCTCCGGCGTCACAGGTAACCTTGCACTGGTCGAAGGATTAGATCCCATGCCGAATGCGACATACGACAGGGACACCTCGTTTATCGTGCCGAAGGCCATCGTTTACAACGACCAGATGTCCACTCATGCATCGAGGCAGATTCGTTGGGAGATCTGTGCTGGCGACTATACTGCAGCACTCGATTGCCCCGGCAACCCTTCTAACGGACTGACGAGCACCGGCAGTGTTCCAGGATATCAGAATGTCACAGTTACCTTCAGCAGTAATTTCTACCAGCCATTGGTTGCGGGCATCCATACAGCGGTCTTCTTCTTCGCTCTGACCGATAATAACGCCACTGATGACAAGTTGGCCTACACGTTCAATGTCTCAGCTCCGCTGCGGGACATCTCTGTGAATCAAGTCAACTTCGACGAGAGTCAAGTCTACAACAGCAATGCATCCTATCCGATTTCAGTCGATTTTTACCGCCGTTCCTGGGAAATGGGGAATAATGCCACCTTCGGCTGGAGGCTTTACGATAACGGCAGCGAGATTGCATCTGAGTCAATTGTAACGATTCCCCCGGGAGCGACTGACCAGCATTATGTTCCCTGGATGCCAGACCTTGTCGTCCCTTACCCCGGAATCTTCGTCTTGGAGGTTGGTCTGCTTTCATCGCCTTGGGACATGAACGAATGGAACAACCTCGTTTCATTTACCCTCGAAGTGAACGATGACTTGGACGTCTGGGTTGAGACCATCGAACCGGCCCGTGGTTCGGGAGAGACCATTGAGGTGCAAGGGCAGAACAACACCCTCTATCCCTACGGTATCAACTCGATTAGAGTCAAGGTTGGCAACATCGGTCATGTTCTGGTGAATACAACCGTCTTGTTGTCCATTTTCGACTTGAATGGGATTTTACTCGATGGTCCGACGGAATGCAATGTCACGATGACACCAGGTGAGCCGGCTATTTGCATCTATGAGATGCCGCTTACGGGGGAATTCATCTTGAATGCCTCATTCCCCTTCGACATCGAAAGCCTTGACATCAATCCATCCGACAACTGGTTTGAGGTCGAAATCAGCAGCAGATTCATCAGCGCCAATCCGTCGATCAGCAACCCTACGGAGGGAGAGCGATTCGACTCAGGAGATGAGATACTATTCATTGGCCAGGTGAGTCAGATGTCAGCCATGCCACTGAACTTCACCTGGCGTCTAAACTATGAGGAGTTGATTGGCTACGGTCAGGTTTTCACCACTTCTCTACCGATGGGGGAGTGGCTGGTCACACTGACGACCAGAGACGCAAATGGCGAACTCCAGACCGGAGTTCGAACAATTCGGATCCAAAACCGGATTTCACTCACCTCACTGCCATGGGTGGTCGGCGGTGAATCGGTCATGGGTGTGGAGATTGACTATCAGTTCAATGAACCGACATATCCTCCTGAAGGGTTCCAATACGAAGCAATTGAGTCCGAGGGGCTCTCCCCACTCCGTGTCCTCGACATTGACCTTGAACCGTTGGATTCGACCGTGGCCGATCCGGGAATCATCTTTACCGAGTCATGGATAGACCTCTCTTATCTACTTCCGATAGGATTTGACAGGAATTCGATTCGAGTTTATCGAATGACCTCCCTCGAGAGCGCCTTGGTTGAGGAAATCGAGTACCCGAGTACAGTCATCATTATTCCAGAAAATGACACATTGCTCCTCTATGACGAGGAGTTCACAAACGGACTCTACATGATTGCAGGCGATTTGCAACCAGCAAATGTCAGCGCCAACAATTTCCACATCGAACAGGGTGTGGGAGGTGGGATGACCCTCGTTTGGAGCCCGGAAGGTGACTTGGACAACCCCTACTTCGGAGGCTGGAGAATTTACCGTAGGACAACATATCCCTTTTTCTGGCCCTACGACACCGAGACACAATTCTGGTCCGTTGTAGGCACAGAAGTCGGCGACCTCGCCCCTCACGACTCAAGTTGGGTCGACCCCACGCCACTGCAGGATGGCACTTGCGCATCCTACCTAATCATCGCTCTCGACCGACAGTCGAATCCAGACCACACGCATGGCGCCGCTGCCGGCTTCGACGGCACCGATGTTGAATGGCAGTGCGGAGATGCGACTCCACCCCACATCGAAGTTGAAGACCTAGACTACAACCTCACCTTCGACAACAGTTCGGGACAGAACATCCACCATCTGAATGTCACTTGGACTTGGCCTGATTATGGGGTTGAAGAGAATGTCACTTGGATACTATATCGAGTCGAGGTCGTCCCGAGTTCACTCACTTGGATGGCGCCGATAGCGACCGGTCTTTCGGGTGAAACCGGTGAAGAGGCACGATTTCACGAGTGGGAGGGTCCGGCTCAGCACAGACTGAAGGTCGAGCGGACTTACAACTACATCCTTCTGCCCGTCGACTCGGTAGGAAATGTCGACTATGCCCCTCTTGAGAATAACATCATCAGCGTCACCATCGAAAACCAATTCTGGGACTACAACTCCCATCTAATTCCCATCCCCCCTCCCGAGGCGCCTCCACCTTACGGAATTCCATGGTTGAGAACACTATACGACTATCTCGATATCGGCGCATTCACTATGACCGCGATGATGGCCTTCAGTATCCTGCTGCTCAATGTGGTGATGATTCCAGTGATAATCAATCAGACTCGCGGAGTGCGCCGCAGAATCAAGCGGGCGAAGTGGGAGTCCCAGGCGGAGCGAGAAGCGATGATGGCCGATGAGATGGGCGACGAACTCGAGGACCTCTTCTACTGACCTCGATGTCGGAAAATGTTCACCTCCTGAAGGGACCATCTTCGACGGAACCCCTTGGTAGTGTCTGGATGAAAGAAATGGAGCGAGGTCATGCGAGGGACTGTAGCCAGTTGGTGGGTTTTCAAGGTCGATTCGGTGTCCTCTTGTACAGTTTGGCTTAAGTCGGGTGGGCCGGTGGCCCGGCTCGCTGCGACGATCGCATAGCCTGGCCATTGCGCCGGATTGCTAATCCGGTGGGTTCACCCACGGGAGTTCGAATCTCCCTCGTCGCGCCTTCAACTCTCTCCAATTACATTCGTTGTACGGAGAATTGTTTGCGGTGGATATTGCGCAAAGGTCAGCCCAGAGAGGAAGGTGTGGTCAGAAGTTAAGGTTCACTTCTAAGAGGTGACCGCCTGACGGTTTCAGTCCGTTGGGTCCGCATCGGATTGAGTCTCGCCACCGGTCGATGTGACGGACGGATTTGTGTAGCCCAACATCTCCCATGCAGTCCTTAGATCTCTGAGGTTGATCAGCCCTCTGTCCGGCAGGCTGTAATCTTCGTCAAGAGTGGTGTAGACCATTGTCAGGTCCAGAAGTGGAGCGTGGATTCTCGGCCAATCACCGCCGATTCCCATACCCATGAGAGTGTAGGCTGGGGCATCAACCCCGCGCAGTTCCCAAGCTGCCTCAAAGAGGTTCAGTCCGTCGCCGTAACCTCTTGTTTGGTAGCAAAGTTTCAGCAGGTCTCCGACCTCCAAATTCTCCTCGACAGCAGCGAGTATCTCCTTTGAAGGGGGCGTCCCTGCCATGTCGTGAATTGAAGCAACCGTCGAGCAGCCGGCTTCTCTTGCAGCCTCAAACAGTTCTTCGCGGACCTTGTCGTCGATGTCCAACTCGAGGTTGATCCATGAGACTCCACTTGCAATCGCTTGCCGGAGCACTTCGATTCGGCCCTCCTCATCGTCTGGAAATTGTCCTCCTTGTCGGCG
Source organism: Euryarchaeota archaeon UBA59 (assembly GCA_002505495.1). Taxonomy (GTDB): domain Archaea; phylum Thermoplasmatota; class Poseidoniia; order Poseidoniales; family Thalassarchaeaceae; genus MGIIb-Q1. Next base: position 8,655 of record DAVI01000033.1, read on the forward strand.
CGGCATACAGGTGAAGAGAACGGTCTTTTCGATACCTTTCTTGAGCTGCTCAATCGATGCAGCAACATCGACGGCAGCGAGTGGACGAGAGACAAATTCAACTGAGGTCTCTTGCTCACCCTCCTCATTCTTGACGGTCACTTTGACCCTCTCGACATACAACCTGTCAAACCGGACTTCGACGAGTTCGACACCTTCCCCGGTCGCCTTTTCCGCCTGCTTCACCACCTCTGCCACAGTGTTCCCGCCAAGCGAGACGCAGACCTTCGGAACCGACATCGAGCGGCGCCACCGGCCAGTCCTGTTTAACGGTGATGTATCGAAAAGCCCCCTCTGAATGAGTCTCTGGAGGACTCCGAAATCGGCTATATCAAGGTTCAAAAAGCAGCAATGTGATTTCCCTCGAAATGGCGGTTTCGGAGAGGAAATAATGCTAGGGTTAATAACCTGTCAACGGCCCCATTTAGAGTGCGCAGGGGGTATCTATGATACCCCCTGAGAAAAAGTTGGTGAAAAATCGATGTCTGGCGACTACCAAGGCGATGCAATCCAAGTCCTCGAGGGGTTGGAGGCGGTCCGGCAAGTGCCGGGGATGTACCTCGGCGAGACCGATAATGGCGAGGCACTCCACCGCTGCATCTGGGAAGTTGTGGACAACGCCGTAGACGAGCATCTCGCCGGCTACAACGACATAATCGAGGTCACAATCCACAAGGATGGCGCAGTCTCCGTCCGAGATTATGGCAGAGGCATCCCCGTAGACACTCACCCCGACAAAGGCATCAGTGCAGCCACCGTCGTGATGACCCACCTTCATGCAGGCGGCAAGTTCGACAACGAGGCCTACAAGGTGTCCGGTGGCTTGCACGGCGTCGGCGTTTCTGCAGTCAATGCGGTATCGGAAGAATTGGTCATGACCATCCACCGAGAAGGTAGGATTTGGGAGCAGACATTCCACGCTGGAATCCCGGCTGCTGACATCAAGCCGACCGGCGACTCCGACTCGACGGGAACCATCATCAGATTCAAGCCCGATTTATCCTTCTTCTCCAACATTCAAGAATTCGATTACGAGGACATAAACGAGAGATTGAAGGAAACCGCCTTCCTAAACGGCGGACTGGAGATTATCCTTATCGACGAGAGGGACGGCAGCGAGCCGGTCATCCACAAGTATGATGGGGGGATCGCAGAGTTCGTCCAAGTTCTCGGCGAGAGGGCGGTGAGTCTCCATCGGGAAGTGATTCGACTTGTGGGTGAGCGAGAGGATTCGGATGGGAAAATTGTCGAAGTCGACGCCGCCCTACTTTGGGGAGACGCCTACTCTGAGAAAATCCAATGTTACACGAACATCATCCGCAACCGAGATGGCGGCACCCATCTGTCTGGTCTACGTGGCTCCCTGACTCGCACCCTCAACTCCTACGGCCAATCCCGCGATCTCCTCAAGAAGGTCGGAAACCTCTCCGGTGATGACATCAGAGAGGGGTTGACCGCAGTGATTAGCATCAAGCACCCAGACCCCTCATTCTCCTCGCAAGCGAAGGACAAGTTGGTCACCAGCGAAGTCCAGGGAATAGTGGAAACGGTCGTCAACGACAAGTTGGGCGAATTCCTAGAGGAGAATCCTCAGATTGCCAAGACGATCATCGAGAAGGCGATTCTCTCCAACACAGCGAGAGAGGCGGCACGAAAAGCGCGCGACCTGACCCGCAGGAAGGGTGTACTCGAAGGTGGTGGCCTACCCGGAAAGTTGGCCGATTGTCAGTCGAGAGACCCGGCAGAGTGCGAAATCTACCTAGTGGAGGGTGACTCGGCGGGCGGCTCGGCGAAGACCGGCAGGGACCGTCGGACACAGGCCATTCTCCCCTTGCGGGGTAAGATTCTGAATGTCGAGAGGCAGCAGAAAAACCCTGCGAAGGTCTTCCAGAACAACGAGATTCAGACTATGATTCGGGCCTTTGGCGCAGGTATCGGCAACAGGGACCCTGATGCGGAAGAGGGCGAAGAGATGGAGGAGGGTCTGTTCGACCCGACCAAACTGCGCTACAGTCGCATCATCATCATGTGTGACGCTGATGTCGACGGCGCCCACATCCGCACACTGATTCTGACTTTCCTCTGGCGCTTCATGAAGGAGGCCATCACCTGCGGCCATGTCTACATCGCACAGCCGCCACTCTACCAGTTGACTCGGGGCAGGGAGAGCCGCTACGCCTACTCGGACGGTGAGCGTGACGCCTACATGAAGGAATTGACCGCCGACAAGCCGAACGCCAAAGTCTCGGTTCAGCGGTACAAGGGTCTTGGTGAGATGAATCCCGACCAGTTGTGGACTACCACCATGGACCCTGAAGAGCGAACCCTGCTGAAGGTGACCGTCGACGATGCACTAGCCGCAGACGAGTTGTTTGAGATTCTGATGGGTGAGGATGTGCCCTCGAGAAGGGCCTTCATCGAGAGGCATGCAAAGGGGGTGACCTACCTTGACGTCTGATGATGAAGAGCCGAAGATCAACATTGGCACCGTGCGTGACCACGACATCGGCGATGAGATGCGTGAGAGTTACATCAACTACGCAATGTCAGTCATCATCGGCCGGGCGCTGCCCGATGTCCGAGATGGACTGAAGCCGGTCCATCGCAGAATTCTCTACGGTATGCACGAAGGCGGACACACGCACGAGAAGTCATTCACCAAGTCCGCCCGCTCCGTTGGAGAGGTGATGGGTAAGTATCACCCGCACGGCGACCAGTCAATCTACGACACGATGGTGCGAATGGCACAAGGTTTCAGCCTCCGCTACCCTCTGATCGAAGGACAGGGGAACTTCGGTAGCATCGATGGAGATCCGCCAGCAGCTATGCGCTACACCGAATCGAGGCTCGCTCGTCTCTCGCGGAATCTACTCGCTGACATAGACAAGGACACCGTCGACTTCGCACCCAACTTCGACGACTCTGAGCAGGAACCCACAGTCCTACCCGCAGGTCTTCCCAATCTGCTCCTCAACGGGTCTGATGGAATAGCCGTCGGAATGGCGACCCGAATTCCGCCGCACAACTTGAATGAGTTGACAGATGCAATCCGGTTACACATAGACGCCATCAAAGAGCAATCGCTCAAGTCGAAGAAGCCGAACAATCCTCCAAAGATTGATCTATCCACCTACATGCAGCACCTCAAAGGCCCGGACTTTCCCACTGGCGCGACAATCTACGGAATCGACGGCATCCGTGACATGTACGAGACCGGCCACGGGCGCTTCCACGTTCGCAGTGACTGCACTGTAGAAGATGATGGGGATGGCAAGAGGATCATCGTTCACGCAATCCCATATCAGGTGAAGAAATCCGAAATGCTCGTCAAGATTGCCGAACTCGTCAGCAAGGACAGCGTGAAGGGGATCAGAGACATTCGCGATGAGTCGTCCAAGGACGGTCTGCGGGTCGTAATCGAAGTCAAGCAAAACGCCGACCCGCACGCGGTTCTCAACCAGTTGTACAAGTCATCTAGACTACAGGAATCCTACTCGGCGAACATGATGGGAATCATCGACGGGCAACCGGTCGAACTCGACCTGCCAACGATTCTGCACACCTGGGTTCGCCACAGAGAAGAAGTCATCGAGAGGAGAACTCGGTTCGAACTGGCGAAGGCTGAAGCGCGCATTCACCTGCTTGAAGGGTTGCTCATCGTTGCAGAACACGGCCGTGACATCACCGACATCATCCGCGGTTGCGAGGACTATGCCGAGGTTCACGTCAAACTCGCCAAGAAGTACAAGATGAGTGAGATTCAGACCAAGGCTGTCTACGAGATGCCGCTAGGCAGGTTGACCAAACAGTCAGTCACCAAGTTGAACGTCGAACAGGATAGTCTGAAGGTAGACATCACGCGATACAACGAGATTCTCGCCAGCCGTGTTGAGATTCTGGACCTGGTGATGGGTGAGTTGCAAGCAGCTACCGACAAGCATGGTGACAAGCGACGAACCCACATCGACCCGATGCCGCTGTCGATGGACCGAGAGGACCTCATCGAAGAGAAGGCAATCGTCATCTCGCTCACAGAAGACGACTACATTCGCCACCTACCAGTAGAGACCTTCCGAGTGCAGAACCGGGGCGGCCGAGGGGTTAAGGGGGTCACAACGAAAACCGAGGACGCGGCAAAGATGATAGTTTCCTGCTTCAGCAAGGACCGGATTCTGATTTTCACCAACAAGCCATTCGAAGTCGATGTAGGCCACCAACATCACGGTCGGATGGATGGCCGGGTCTACGGCATCAAGGCGTGGGAGACTCCCCAAGCGAGTAGGCAGGCGAAGGGCTCTCACATCAGAAATGTGCTCGACAGATTCCAACCAAACGAAATTATCGTCTCGATTCTGCCGATCAGCAAGGAGATGGAAAAGGAGGCGGAGAAGTACTTCATCTTCTTCGCCACGAGAAACGGCAAGGTGAAGAAAACGCCACTCACCGACTTCCTGACCATCAACAAGCGAGGAAAGCGTGCGCTCATTCTTCCAGCAGGTGACCAGTTGGTTAGCGTGCGCCACGGCAAACAGGACGCAACCGTAGTTCTCATCTCAAACAAGGGTAGAGCGTGCCGCTTCCAGCCTTCGATGACGAAGGAGAGAGATGGCGTGGCGAATCAAATCCTCAAGCCTTACGGGCGCAACACTCAGCCAAAGGTCGGCATCAAGTTGAACCGAAAGATCCCAGGCACCGAAGAAATCGAGTCACTGGGACACCTCGTTGGAATGGTCGTCAGTGATGATGAAGACATCCGCGTTCTCACGATTTCAAAGTACGGAATGGCAAAGCGAACCCGACTGGGCTCCGGAGACATGGTGCCGAAACTCGATGGGGAAGGAAATCCCATCGTTGATGATAATGGCGAGATTGAGAAGGTCAGAGATGGGTTTGCCCTGTCCAAGAACAGAGGGACTCAAGGTGCCACTGCGATGGGACTCCGCCTTGCAGGGGTGCCACCCGGACAAGACAGAAAGCGTTGGCAGGCACTTTCCAAGAAGGAGAAGTTGGCGTGGCACAACGACAAATATCCTGAGAACCAACTGAAGACAGCACCCGCTCTTGAGAAATTGTGGCCTAGGGATGAAATCGTCAGAGTACACCAGATTCCAGATGTCTCGGACCAAATCTTCCTTCTGGCAGCATCTGGCATGATGATTCGATTCGCCGCCAACCAAACTGCTTCGTCCGGGCGCACAGCAAAGGGCACTTGGGTGATGGAGGTCCGTGACAAGGAGAATGGTGGATTCAACGATGAAATCATCTCCTCAGCGAGGTTGGATGCCGAACTGATCGACGAAGAGGACGAAGAACCTGCAGAAATCGTTGGCGGAGAACCATCCTCCGAAGAGGAGTGACCACCGCCTGCCGTAGCGGCTGGTGGAACCGATTCAACAAGTCGAGTTCGCCTACTCACGGCGGCGGCTTATCTGGAGCGAGTGATGCCTTTGCTCGAGTCTGTTCCGTTTCCATAAGCGGCATCAGGTCGACCCCCTCCGGCGAGTCGCCCTTTCCAGCGTTGACGAACTTGGTGTGCAACACAACTGGTGCGGCCATGAGGCTTAGGAAGAGCCCACAACAGAAGAGCGAAACCGTGAACTTGGGGAGAGTGAGCCTCTCCTCTGTCATGATGGTGAGGTCGACAGTGAAATTCCGGTGTGGTGGCGGCGTATCCGAGTCCCGCATGTTGTCCCACCCATCGATGACGATGTACATCCATTCCGTCTCTGGTTCTGCAAGGCCGAAGAAGGCCCCACTCGTCTCATCCGCGTCGAGGCTTACCGTGAAGTCGAGCTGCCTCTTCCCCTCGTATGAGTGGACGTCGCGGTAGGGCATCCAAGCGACGATGTCTCTCCATTCTGGTGGAATCAGGTTGAGCAAGTCGCGGTCTTCCAGCGCGCGAATCTCGAAATCTCGCGTATAGAAGTCCCAATCGTATTCCTGCAAGAGGTAGAAATCCACGAGTGGCGGCGGGAGATGGGCGCTCTCATTGTCTGAATGAACGACGAAGCAGAATGTGTAGCGGTAACCGTAGGTGAGGTTTAGTCGGAGCCCGGAACTCGAGTCGTTGTCAACTAGGAAAGAGGCGTGGAAGTCGCTTCTGAGAGCTTTCAACTCGCTCCTGTTGTAGATGTTGTCACCCGACAATGCTGGGCCCCACCACCGTTGATCGCCCCACTCATCGTCAAAATCACCGTCATTTCCAGAAAAGCCATCGATCACGCCACTCATGTTGAAACTGTTCACCTGTTCGTGCCACTTAGCGGCATTCGAAGAGTCGTAACTGCAGTCCGAGGCGGCCTTCGCCGAGCCCATGTTGAGTGGTTCTGGCAGGGCCAAGAGTAGTGGGATTACAAACAGGGCAGCGAGCAGAATCGAAGGTCGCGGGTCGCTTGTTCTCGCGCCGACTCTTGTCATTGGTGGCCTCACCTGCGACGACGCGAGGTGACCGGACGCACATAACCCGATTCCTTGCTGCGCCGGTCATCCTTGGTCAGGTGCTTCGGCTTTGGTGGAGGGGCGTGGTGGTCCATGCCGAGCACACCGCCTTCGGTGACCACTTGCGAGACATCGTACGCATCCACTGCCTCTTGAGCGTCGATTTCAACCTCGGTAGGCTGTCTCATCACAATCCAACCGAGAACGAGGAGAAGCATGAGTAGAACACCGAGCAGAATTCCGCTGTCTTCCGCTTTTGGTAGTAGGGAGTCGAGACTGAAATCAGCGAGCGAATCGTCCTTCTCTGCCGGGTCTCTGATTCTGAGCGGATAGCCTTTCTCTTCGCAGACTCCAATTCCGGTACAGACTTCCAAGATGACGTATATCTCTCCCGGACTCGACCAGTTGACGAAGACGAAGCCGTCCTCTGACTGGGGTTGCCAATCGTTGGTGGTATCTCCATCATCGTCGCTGTCAATCCTGTCATCAATATCCCAGTTGAAGACCAGTGCTTCGGCTCCGACGATCGAGTCAACGCTGTCGTGGTCGTCGTCTGTGATACCATTGTTGTCACTGTCGTTGGTCACGTCGTCATCATACCACGCACTCATTCCAAGGAGGCCGTCATGGTCGATGGCCGAGCCGCCTAGCATATAGTCGAATCCGGAGTATACTGCATCTTCAAACGGTGTGCTCGTCACGATTTCGGGAGCCTGTGAAACGACAACATCCCTCGTCGAATGATTGACGTCTCCGGTTCCAAAGCCGTCGCGTAGGGTGAGGGTCACAGTATAGGATCCCGGAGTGCTGTAGGTGTGCCAGGCGTTTGGTGAATTGGCAAGAGGCGAGCCATCGCCGAAGTCCCAGCTGTACTGTGTGATTCCGTTCCAATTGGGGTCACTCTCATCGAGAGGCACGTCCATTCCCAAGAACTGTGCATCTCCGTCCCTGCTACCGGTCGAGTCGAAGCGCAACCACGTCCCCGGTGCTGCAAAGATGGCTCCTGTATTGGTGAAGGTGTGCCGCCAGCTGAATTGGCTGAGGTCATCGCTGGGTGCGGTTATGGACGCTCCCGTGGTCGCATCCCGCCCCTCATAGATGGTCATCTGCGGGAGCGGCAGCGGATTTGCAATCTCGATGATATACGACTTGGGGAGAGATGCGCGCCCCAACTCATCGATTACCACCAGTTGCACAGAGTGGGTGCCCGGAGTGGTGAAAGTGTGGACGATTGCAGTCTGGTTGACGATTGTCTGGTTGAGGTCGGAGAGGGTCCAGATCGTCGTCATGTTACCGGAGTTTCCGTCCGGGTCAAACGATTGGCTTTGGAAGGAGTACGGGGTCACCGTATCACCCTCGTCAGGGCGAGCGAAAAGGGCTACTGGTCGCTGATTGTTGACAGTTATTTGGATGATTGCCACCGAGGTGTTTCCATAATTGTCAGTAGCGATCAAAGTGATGTTCTTGACTCCCGGAGTTCGCCACGCAGGAGTTGGATTCTCATCGCTTGAGGTGGTGCTGGTGAACGAGTCAGCCATCGAAATCGTACCACCGTCGAGATTCACCCCTTCTGTGAAAATCCACTGCCAGATATCGATGCTTCCGTCGTCGTCGGTGAAGACGGTCGGCATCGGCAGAGGGGTGAGCGTGTCGACTTCGAGAGGCAGGTCGAAAATCTGTCTCGGTACGCGGTTGAGAATGAGGATGATGAGGCTCTCATTGACCGTGTGGGTGCCATCACTGACGGTCAGGGTGAGGGTGTAGAAGGTCCCATTCGAGGAACCATTACTCCAATCATGGGCAGCGCTGAGATAGCCGATTCCACCTTCATTCGTACCATCGCCCCAGTCCCATTGGAAGTCGAGGTATTCGTCAGGCACATTGTCCTCCGTGAGATGAGCCCCAAACATCACCATCTGAGATGTGAGCAGCGTGATGCCGCCCTGCACCTCTTGCCCATCAACGCTGATCTTGATGTCAGGAATGATGGAATCCGTGATGTTCATCGACCACATCTGTGGCTCGCTCTCGGCGCCTCCGATGTCAGTAACCACCAATGTCGCGTTGAAATCTCCTACCATGGTATAGGCGCGGCTCGGTGTGCGGAGCCACGACTGGCCACCATCACCGAAGTCCCATAGGTAGGCTGTTGGTGATGCGTTGTGGGAAAACGATTGGTTGTTGCTCGAAAATCCCCAAATGTCGTAGCCAGCCCCATTGAACTGAATCGGCAACCAGGTTTGGGAGGTGTTGGAGGAGAGCGAGCCGGTGGAGATGGGGGCCATGTTGTAGGTGGTGGTTGGGAGGGTCAGCACTGCGGCGTTGTCAACCGGGTTTCCAATCTGGTCGAACATCTGTGCATACAGCTGCCAGTCTCCGTCCATCGGCGGGGTGAACCATATCGAGCGGTTCACCGTCGCACCTTGGCCGGCACCAACCGAGATGGTCATCGTATCGTAGAGCGTGTTGTTGTTGAACGCCTTCACTTCGATGTCGAGTATTTCCCAAAAGGCTGTGGAATTGACCCGAAGAGTCCACTCCATTGTGTCGGGAAGCGTGTCGTTGTCGCGGTCGTGGAGTCGAAGGGTCTGCTGGTTGATGGTGGCAGGTTGTGAGATGAGTGTCGCGTAGATGTCAATCGTGGCGGTTGGGTAAATTGCCGGCTGTCCTCCCGGCCAGCCGCAATTCGCCATTGCGTAGTCGCAGTCGTCGACCAGACTCTCGTACCAGGTGACGACATAGACGTCATCTGAGATGTTGCCAAATCCGCTCACCAGACCGGTCGCGGTCCCGCCGTTGAAGATGAGTGGCTCACTGGTCCAAGTGCCGGTCGCTATCTCTCGGTAGACCAGACGGCCTGCAAAGTTGGTCTCAGAAGCCTGTATCATCACATTGAGTGGTGAACCGGTCCCTCCAGTGAACTTGTATGCCCTGACCCCCCAACCGAACAGGGAGTCGCCTTGACGGTCCCAAATGCTGCCCCAATTGCTGTTGGTGTCGGTCAGTTGCAACTTGCAGAATTGCGAACTCCCACAGTTATCGAACATGTCGATGTTGTCGAGCCCGTAGGGATTCTGTGAATCATCGAGCAGGGTCGCTACGGAGAAGTTGGCGAAGATGTCCGGCATGGAATTTCCAATTTGGCCCGGTGAGCCGGGTACTGGATTGTTAGCGATGTTGACTATTCCAGCGCCACCGGTCGCAGTGTCAGCGACCAGACTCTGGATTGCCTGCCCGCCGCCCAATTTGGAGGCGAGGTAGAGCATGAAGAGGAAGCCGGCACCATAGTCAGCGAGTGACTGATTCCACCAGCGAACCGAGATGTGCGGTTGTTGGGCCCAGGAGTTGGCGTGTCCGATGACCGTGTTGGTCGCCCCGAAGCAGAGGTATGCGGCCATGTCGGCATTTCCTTCGTCGATCCAGATGTACTCGAATGGGTCCCGAGCGTTGTGTAGTAGGTGCTGCAACTCGTGCGCAAGAATCGTGTTTGCCCAACCCAAGTCGTTCACGTCGACATAGAGCACTTCACGCTGACCAGACATGCTGGGTGAGAAATATCCACCGATGTTTGCAGGGCCATCGATGTTGTAGATCACCACCTCAATCTGGCAGTTGTTATCCACATCGGGAGCGGCTCCGAAATAGGTCGTGTCAACCGAATAGATGGTTGAAGACCAGGCGGAGGCCAAGTTGTTCAGAACCGCCGAAGAGACGGACTGAGAATTCTCGACGATGAATGCCGCGTTTGGAGTCGTCTTTTCCACCGTGGCCGCAATCTGCCCTCCGCTTGTCGATATCGTGAGGCCAGTTCCTTCGCTGTGAGGGATGCAGGCCTTGCTGGTCGACTTGCCGTTCCCACCTTGTTCAAACGGCATCACAAGGCCCGGGTATTCCGCCTCGGCCCATGCGAACTTGTGGAGTCGAGTGGCAGACCAGAGAGGTTCATCGTCATCGACGAAGAGGTATCGCTTGCCATTTATCGCCGGGTCGAAGTTGGCGATGTCACCGATGACAACTCCGCCGGCGTCTAGCACTTCGGGCTCCGCCGCGTCAGCAGCACCCGCAAACAGCGGTGCTAGCACAGATGCCAGCATCAACAAGACAAGGAAAACTGGGGTTTGGGTCTTCATTCAATAACCACCGTGAGGATACCTACGGTATCTCACGCTTGCTCACTCTCAAGACCTATTTAATAGGCCTTGGTGCATCGTTCATACATGATTCCGGGCGGTTCTGTGACCTTCCTCCGAAATCACGCCCTCATCCTCGCCGCCACACTTCTCCTGATGGTCGCTGCACCACTTCCAAACGCGGCGTCGGACGGCCACCCAATTTTCGGCGTTGATTACTACGAGTTTGGAGTCAATCAGACCATCGCGCACGACGATTCCGCCTTCACTCAAGGACTCGCAATCCATGAGGGTAGGATGTACGAGAGCACCGGGATGTACGGCCAGTCGGAACTTCGAGAAATCGACATGGAGACGGGTGAAGTCCTGCGCTCCATCTCATTGAACGAGTCTGAGTTCGGCGAGGGGTTGGCGGTGGTCGGCGACGAACTGATTCAACTGACTTGGAAGGCAGGCGTGGCTCACCGCTATTCGATTGAGACCTTTGAGGAGGTTGGCAACTACACCTACGAGGGCGAAGGGTGGGGGTTGTGTTCAGATGGGGGTGAACTGCTCTACATGTCGAATGGTACGAGCACCTTGACATTGCGTAATTCGACCGATTTCACAGTCGTCGGTGAACTCAATGTCACGCTCGATGGTGAACCCCTTGACCGGTTGAACGAACTCGAGTGCGTCGGTGGGGGGATGATCTATGCGAATGTCTGGTATGACGATTCCATCTACATCATCAGCAGAGATTCGGGTGCTGTTTGGGATGTGATTGATTGCAGTGCCCTGATTCCTGAGGAAGCGGAGCCTAATCATGTTCTCAATGGAATTGCCTTCATGCCGGGTCACAACACGACACTCTACATCACCGGGAAATATTGGCCGGTGATGTACGAAGGCGGCATGAGAGAAGTTGCTGAAGACCCTGTTGAGTGGCAAGAACCTCTCGATGACGATGAAGTTGCAGGCTGGCTGATATTCCTCATCGGGCTCATCGCGGCGGCGCTCACCTACCTCCTGTGGGGGAAAGGCTTCGACAGCCTCACCAAGAGCCGAGGGGTTCACAATCCCCCCGATGGCACGGTCTACTCGGAGGGTGAGGAATGAGCGCTGACTCTGACAGGCAGAAGCGTCTTGACGCGCTTCGCTCAAGAGTTCGAGAGGAGCTCGTCGATGAGGGCGTCATCGAAGACGACGAGGAACTTGAAGTGGTCATCGAGGACGAAGATGCAGCGTCATCAATTTCTCTCAGTGACAGGATTGCCCGCCGCCGTCGGCGCACGGGACGCGCTAGGCAGAAGCGCAAGGAGGCGGCATACGATGCAGTCCGCGACGGCGGCGACCCATCGATTGTCAGACTTCCAGCAGCACTGCGCGAGAGAGCCGAGGAGAGCTGGGTCCTCAACCTCGCAGTCCTTCTCATCATAGTCGGAAGCGTGCTCGGTGCCGCGAGCGGCGCTCTGCTGCTCAGCACCGACCCGCGAGACCTCGTCTCAAGTTCACTATTCGAATCATCAAACGAAGCCTATGTCCACGGTCTGTTACTCACCCAACTCGACGCTGAAAACGGAACTGGCGGAGACGGCATGGAAGGGGTGCAAATCGATCTCATCAGGCTCTCTGACGACAGCTCAGAGGCGCGCACGGAGAGCAACGAGCAGGGTAGGTTCACCCTATCGGATGTGGCGAGAGAACCGATGTTGCTTCGCATCCAACACGAGGGCTACGTCACCGTCGAGCGGACCCTAATTCCCGGCGAGGTTCCAGACCTCACAATCACCATGGTGTCAGGCGAGGGGGTCGATGCCGCCGACCTTCGCACCGAGAGTTATCTCGAGGCGGCACTGCAACTTTCAACCGCGATCGCAGTCCTCACCCTCATCAGCGCCGCCACTGGAGTCATCGGAGGATTGGAGGCGAGAAAAGGCGAGAGGTATCGACGGACACAGTGGTTGTGCGGGCTCGGCCTGTTCAGCCGCGGAGGCATTTTCTTCGGGCCGCTGCTGATTCTACTCGGGATGGCCCTACTCATGCTTGCGAGACCTCAATTCGACGACCAAAGTTGAATCTTGGTCCCGATAACTCTCAGCACTTCAAAACCGAGTGGTTAGAATCGATGGAAGTGGAGTTTATCGCCCCCGGCGTTTTGTGAGTATACGGAGGCGGTGCCATGTATCTAATCACGGTTGAGGGAGGCGATGGTAGCGGCAAAGGGGTAGCCACCAAAATCATCGCTGAAATCTGCGACGAGTTCTCCTTCACCGATGTTGCCATCACGGCCGAACCTCGTCGTGACCACCCATTGGGGCAGTTGGCGGTGGAGGCCGTACGAACCGGAGAGGCAGGACCGGTTACTGAGGCTAGCATGTTTGCAGCAGACCGTTTGGACCACTCGCACGCGTGGATCATCCCGAAACTCAAGGAGGGGCAGGTGGTCATCAGTGAGCGAAATGTGCATTCTTCACTCGTCTACCAGGGTATCGTCGGTGACTTGGGGCTTGAGGAGGTGGCGCGGCTCAACTCGGCGGCCTGTGTTCCCGACCTCTGTGTGTGGGTAGATTGCGACCCCGAGATGGCTTTGAACCGCATCTCAGAAGAAGGTCTCAAACTGGCGATTTCCACTCGCACAGACGACACTGAATACTTCGAGACAGACGAGTACCAAGTGAAGATTCGAGCAGGTTACACCCGCTTGCTCGGTGGTCAGGTTCCGATGCCGAAACCGTTCGACAAGGGAGTTGTGGTCGGGCCAATAGTCAACGATGGTACGAAAGACCAACTGAAAGAGAAGTTGAAGACTGCGCTTAGGGATTTCATCAACCGGAAGATGCTACCTCTGAATGTCGACTCCGAGGTGGTTGACAGGCACCTGCTCACTGCGGCGTTGCAATGGCAGAAGCAGCAGCGTCGACTCGACGTGCTCGATTCCTCACCAGGCCGATTCAACGAAGATTGGCTGGGTAATGTGGCACCTTGGCGTGTGGTGAAGGAAGCGCACGCTATCTATCTCGAGGCACGCGATAATTGGGACGACGACCGCAGAGATGTACCCCTGAATCCACTGCTTCATCCGATATTGTCGATTGTCGGGACATTATCTCTGATTCCCGGTGCTGAGGTTGTCAGTCTCCGTCGCTGGCTCGGTCCCGTTCGAATGGTGACCTATCGACACACCCAGCGGATGTTGAGATTCTTTGAGAAACAATCGGGATGGGTGCGCAAACACTCACCTCTTCTCGGTCGTAGCGGTCACAGTTACGAACTTCGGGCTGATTGGCAGGCATACGGGCGGCTTGGGTTGGCCATCTGGCCTCTGAAGGAAGAATTGGCAACTTGGCGCTCAGAGAACCCTGAGGGAGGGTGGAAGCACTCGATATCGGCGATTCTCGGAAGAAACCCGAGCAAGGAGTTGCGAACGAAAGTCGACGCTTGCAACAAGCGACTTGAGCTGCTCGGCTCCGGCGTTGGGGAAACCGCCGCACCAACCGAGCTCGATGAGTTCCGAAACTGGTGGCGAGGCGGGTAGAGTTCACTCTTCAGCGTCATCGGTTTCAGCATCATCAACTGATGGCACCAAACGGGCGTTGAGTGGGAGCAGAACTCTCCCGGCATCGAACTCAAACGACTTTGGATGAGCAGCGAACATCGCCGAGAACAAGAGCCCTATGCCTAGGCCCATCGGGAAGCCGGTCAGGAGCCGCTTCAAGTTCGTCGATTCATAGTCAGTGATGGCTTGCAGTCCACCATCGAGTGCGGTCGGCAGCAGGAGAAGTGCGATGCCGCCGAAGGCGACCATGAAGCGTTTGTCAGGGAGGTAGCACCACTCAACCCGTTCGTCGGGGAATACGGAGAGAATGGTGTCACGAATTGTCCAGCGATTGGCTCCCCGTCTGCTGAACAGAAGTGCAGCGAAGGCAATTCCGGCGAAAATCCCGATGTCGCGGGTGCAAACCGGCATCTGGTTGCCGTTGATAATCCACGAGCGCTCATATTTCTGATGGCAGTTGAGGTCGCCGAAGCCGTACACAAAGGCCGAAAATGGGTCCAATTCGAGCCATGAGAACTTCCCCCCATGCTCCGCTTGATCGTGCCCCACACTCCCTTCATCGGAATGGGGTTGGTTGCCCCAACTGCTGTCGGATGCGTAGTCGAACAGATTCGCCCGGCCCGAGAGTTCTGGAATGGTTCCAGTGGGCAGTAGGGCCGGCACTAGAAAGGAGGCGACGAGGTAGCCGAACGAGAGTCCGAACACCCAGTAGGATACTTTCACCTCGCGAACTCGGTCTTCAAGGCCACTGCGTTCGCTCATGTGAGGAGGGCAGCGCACCATTCGTCATCATCGTTTGGCCGCGCGGGGTCGCTCCATCTTGCCTCTCAGATGGTTACATCGCGACATGAGTCAGCCGCAATCGCTTTCACGCGTGGGCAACAGGAGGTGCCATGGTGGAGGTCGGCGTCAAGGACCTGATCGGCATCAGCATCGCACTCGGTGTGATGGTGGCGACGATGGGTTCCTTCCTCGCATTGTTCACCATCGGATTGCAGGGCGACCTTCTCGAAGCGGTCCGAGTCGGTGTCACCTTCGGGGCTTCTGTCACGGTCATCACGCTACTCTACGGAGGTTGGCGCCTGTTCGAAATCAAGCAGGGCGGAGGCGAGGAAGAGGGGGTCGACAAGGTCGCGTACATCCAAGATTTGCTTCGTCCAGTCGAGGCCCACGCGGCTGGTCTACCGTGGGCCTCGGAGAAGCCCTGGAGAGTCTCCACCCATGTCCGAACGGAGAGGGGTACCTTGAGCATCGACCTGCACGACATGGACTTGCCAGGGACTCGCAGAATACTCGATCTACTGATAGTGAACAGGCCAGAAGTGGGAAGAATCCGCCTCATCACAGGGCGAGGAACTCACTCGATGGGCGAGCCGAAAATTCGACCGATGGTACACGAGCGGCTGAACCTTGTAGCCACGGCACTCGACTGGCAGATGTTGGTGAAGCCGGGATCAGTCACGCTGCGACCGATGGGGAAACGCCCCACCCTCAAGAAATGGCTGCTCCGATTCATCGTATTCGTAGGACCCATCACGGTCTCGATGGCCCTCTCCTTCCAAGACCTCGCAGGCAGCGGAGCCCGCGAACAGGGATTCTACTTCGGACTCATCGCCGGCATCATCCTGACCGGGTTGCTCGCCTCCTACCGCCAGCGTTCTGCCTGAGTAGAGAGCGAGGCCGACTAATCGAGTGGCATCGGCGGAAGGTCGGGGCGAGACATGAGAACGCGGGAATCGCTTGACAGCGTGGTGCTCCTGTCGGGATTCGAACCCGAGTCGCCGGGATGAAAACCCGGAATGATGGGCCGTGCTACACCACAGGAGCGACAACGCGGCGGGGATGGGTATAGTGCATGAACGGTTCGGTCCGCTCACTCCTCTTCATCACTGATGTCAAGACCATCCCACCAGCGCCAGGCGGGGTATGCGAGAAGCGCTCCCGCAAGTGTGGTAAGAATGAATCCCGGCCCCAACAGGAAGTCGAGAAACTGCTCGCCGTAGAGCCCGACAACCGCGACCTCGACACCAAATCGGAGAGAGCGGCCAACGAATCCGGCTAGCACGAACGAATACTTGTCCATCTTGCCGATGCCGGCGCACCAGCCGAGCACTTTGTAGGGAATCGGTGAGAATGCGGCGATGAAAATTCCGAAGGTGCCGTACTTCGTGACTAGCAAGTTGAACTTGGCGACCGCAGTTGGACTGGCGAACCTCTCGAGGAGGGGGTTGCCGAACTTGTCACCCATCCACCAAGCCACCAGCGAGCCGAGCACACTTGAGAGGGTGACAACCAAAAAAATGGAGATCAGCCAAGACGGCTCTGCTGAGATTGCAGCCATTGGAATCACCAACGCATCGGGAGGGATCGGCTGGATGAACGCCTCCGTGAAGGAGAGCGCGCCGAGGCCTGCCAAGCCGAATTCACCGAACCAATCGGTTCCGTTTGAGATGAACTCACTCCAACTGCTCACGAGGCGTACGCCACCTCTGGTCCGCATGAAGGTTGCCGGTCCAGAAACAGATGCGAGGGGAAACCGACACTCTGATGAGCGTCCCAAGATGCCCGCTGACCATGCGAGTGTTGGATACCGCCGCCCTCCTACACCTGCCGTTGCCCGAGTTGGACGGTGTCGTCGCCGACTCACAGAGAGATGAGATTGAACGTCTCTCCCCCGAACGGGCCTTCGCCCTCACCGCCACCAAGTTGGTCTGGCAGCCCCCAACGCCGGCCTCACTCCAACGCGCTCGCGAGGTGGCGACTGAAACCGGTGACATCGCCGGCCTCTCACCGGTAGACCTCGACCTGTTGGCGCTTGCCATCGAGTTGGAGGCGGTCTTGGTCACCGATGACTATCGGTTGCAGAACTGCTGTGCAGCGGCAGGATTGGCCTGTGAAACCGTGCTGACTGATGGGATTCAGGAGAGCTGGACTTGGTATCTCAAGTGCGCCGGTTGCGGGGCTGAGCAGGAGGGTGCTTCGGAGTCTCCAGCGAAAGGGGAGCACGGCAGTTGCGATGTCTGCGGCTCGCCGCTGAGATTGCGCAAGAAGTGAGTTTCAGCCGAGTTGGGTGGCCCCGAACGGCTGAAATCGCAGTTCGGTATTCTTGTGTGGAACCATGCGCCTGCGGCGATGTTCACTCCTCTTCGAGTTCCGCTTCGACTTCGGCGACGCTCTTCCCTTCGACTTCCACACCGACCTCTTCCGCGGCCTCGGTGATTGCTGCCGCCTCAGTCCGGCCGCCCCTCTCAAGGTCAGCCTCTGTGTTCTCAGTGTGGCTGTCGGTCAGCCCCTGTTGGAACTCGCCCTTTGCCATTCCCAAAGAGCGGGCGATCTTGGGCAGCTTGTCGACTCCGAAGAAGAGCACAAACAGTGCTAGAATAATCAGCATCTCTCCTGTTGATGGCATCATCTGCGGTTCCCTCTGCATCCTTCGAGCCGGCCTCATCCATTCAATGATTCGCCCGTCAACTCCCTTCGAATTGGGTTCAACCGCCCGAAACCGGCGGCAGGAAGGCGACTTCCGCAGCATCGGGAATCTCCTCGTCCGGCGAGCAGAGGACTCCATCAAGCGCCACCCGAGTACCCTGTTCGAGTGAACTGCCAAGTTCGAGGCGAATGGCGAGGTCTCGGATGGTGGAGCCTAGCAGGAGTGCAATTTCGAGAGTAGGGGTGCCGAAGGCTTCCGCAAGTGGCCCAAAAAAGCGCACTGTGACCTTCACCGCCTCGTTGAACTCCGCCTCGCTCATCCGATTGACGGGGGGCCTAACATGGGTATAATAGGTGCTTCCGACACCACCGCTGCATGACTACGGTACTGGAGGCGAAGGGGCTCTGGAAGGTCTACGACATGGGCTCGACTAAGGTTCAGGCCTTGCGAGGTGTTGACCTTTCGATTGAAGCGGGAGAGATGGTCGCCATCATGGGTCCGTCCGGCTGTGGCAAGACGACGCTGCTGAACTGTGTGTCGAGTCTGGATGAGTTTTCTGCCGGCGAAGTCTTGGTCGATGGTCGCCCGCTTTCCGAGATGTCGGACCGTGAACGGACGACGATGAGGGCAGAGCGCCTCGGATTCGTCTTCCAGTCGTTCAACCTCTTGCCAGTCCTCTCAGCTGCCGAGAATGTCGAAATGCCCCTCTTGATAGTCGGGGTCCCACCCAAGGAGGCGAGGGAGAGGGCGCTTGGCGCGTTGGAGTCAGTCGGTCTGCGCGACTGGGC
>DAVI01000033.1:27098-34298 GCA_002505495.1 Euryarchaeota archaeon UBA59
GAGCCGGCGCTGATTCTGGCCGATGAGCCAACCGGTAATCTCGACACCTCTACCTCGGAGGCGATTCTCGATCTGCTGGTGGACCTAAACCGAACTAGGGGCATAACCTTCCTGATGGTGACCCACGAGGAGGCAAACGCCCAGAAATGCACTCGCCGAGTGAACATCCTTGATGGCTTGATAACATCCGATGAGAAGATTCCTCAAGTTCGAACCGAAGAAGAGTGAACGGAGTTGGTCGACTTGGTCTCCACCGGTAGTTCAGGAGCCACCCGTGGCCGCTTGCTGAGCCCCACCCTCAACCGGTTTGTGACACCAGTCATTCTTCTCCTCGTTGCACTGGTGGTGACCTTCTTGGTCACCAAACTTATCCTCTCCATCGTCAGGCTCACCTCCTTCGAAGAGCCTGGCATCGGCTGGCTGACGACCGCCATCAGTCTGGGTCTGGTCGCTGCCATCGTCGCTAACATCTGCATCAGACTACTGTTGGAGAAGCGCCAGCGAATCCTCGGCAGGATGGCGCTTCGAAACCTTCGTCGAAGGAAGCGCAACACCGCGCTGATCATCATCGGGCTGCTCGTCGGATCAGCGATTGTATCGAGCAGTCTCGTGGTCGGCGACAGTCTAGATGCGACTCTGAGGGCAGAGTTCACCGAGGCGCTCGATGAGACTGACATCGTGATTCAGGGTACTGATGAGGTGGGTCAACCGCTTTGGTGGAACCAGACCCGCGCACTCAATTTTGTTCAAGATATGGAGTCTGACCCAGACTTGGACGCCGTATCTGTCGGCATTAGGATGGCGGTGTCGCTCAAGTCACCGATTCGCAGAACGGTCGAGCCGGCGGCGAACTGGCTCGCCATGGATGGTGAGTTGCAGCAGACTGGCACTTGGCGTCCGCTCGGTGGTGACGACGGCATCGAATACAGCGACATCGAGGAGGGCAAGGTGGTCGTCAACGAGGCGGCTGCCAAGAAGATGGAACTAGCGGTCGGTGACATCGTGGAGGTAACCTGGACAGACATCAGCACTGGTGTCCTCAAGCGTCCGTCAGCCAACTTCACTGTTCAGGGAATCGTTTCAACGAAGGCGACCGGATTCGTCGGTGGCGGCGACCCAGCCATCTTCACCGAACTTTCTCAAGCGCAGGAACTGATGGGGCGAGCCGGTGAGATCAACCGAATGGCAATGTCAGCGACCGGCGGTCTACTCGACGCCCGCGCTGCCGAAAACCGGGTCCTTCCTCGCATCAATGCCACCTTCGACGAGGCGCTGCTCGGAATCGATGGCGGCCTCGAGGTCCCAACGATT
This sequence comes from Euryarchaeota archaeon UBA59, assembly GCA_002505495.1. Taxonomy (GTDB): domain Archaea; phylum Thermoplasmatota; class Poseidoniia; order Poseidoniales; family Thalassarchaeaceae; genus MGIIb-Q1. The sequence goes on from DAVI01000033.1 coordinate 28,410, forward strand.
CCCGACGAACTCTCACTCGCTGTCCAACGCGTCACCGGCACTGGACTTCTCTCTGGCAGCGAAGTCGAAAGTCTGCGTGAGAACATCTCGAACCTGTCACCCGATTCACCAATCCTCGAGATGCTGATGTCACCACTCGCCGGAGTCAGTAAGGATGGAGTGAACCTGAGTGGCATCCTCAGTTCGGAGGTGAACGGTTTTGCGGTTGACGGAATAGCTGATTGGTATGCTACCCCGGCCGGGCTGTCGGTTCAGATGCGGGAGACTAGCCAATGGTTCCAGTGGGTTCCCAAGCACGAGACTGACCACGCCATCCTCGCCATCTCCTCTGTCGGCGACGGAGCTGCGCTCTCACTCCATTCCAACGGTGTTCGGCTCTCTGTGCTCAGTGAAGAGGTCTCATCGCGCGACATATCTCTGCCTGCGGGAGAGGGATACTTGGTTGACTTGGCGGTCGCCGAGGTCGACGGTTCGGGTATGGGAATCGGTTTGAGAATCACAGAGGATTCGGCTGTGCTGTTGTACGGCGAGGCGTATGGCGAAGAGGAGATTTCTTGGGATCCGACGGGATTGAATCTCTCCACCCTGCCACAGCTCGATGATGGTGAGTTGGCGATTGATGATGACCAGTTGCTGATTCGACTGTCGGGCTTGACGACCAGTCACACCTGCTCGATCCCTCTCACACTTCTGACCGGGCCTTCCCTCGCGTGCGCGTGGCAGCAGGACCCACCTGCGATCCGCCATCTCGTCGAGGTCGGCGGCGTGGCTTGGGACCAGAGTGGACAAGATCTCGTCCACACGCTCAGCCGGCTGACATCGGTGAGCGGCTCGGCTCACGACCTCGGCCTACCGGCTGGTGACATCCTCGCCGTTGGTGGTGACGCAGTCTTGGTCGAAGGTGCAGGTCTCTACGTCTTTGATGGCATCAACTTCGTGAACGGCACCTACCAGCCTCCGGCTGCCGCCGATGGCCGAACGGTCTGGTCTAACGGCACCTACACGCTCGCGAGTGGGCCCGATGGCGCCTTCATAGTCGATGAGAACGGAGTCAGCGGGCGTCTTCCTTACCAGCATACGGTCGAAGGCGTGAGCAATGTTCCGCTGATCGCCTTGTCGATTACCGGCGGCGGCGGACTATTGCCTGAACCCGCCGCCGGCGAGGTGATGCTGACCGCTTGGTCGGCGGCCGGCACAGCCCTCGTGCCACCAACCAACCTCTCGCTGCTCGGGCTTATGCCAGCCGCCCGCGGCTTTGACGAGCCACTCCTGCTCAACTACACGGCGGCGATTCCACCGCTCCCCTCACCACCCGGCCAACCCGGTCTCGACGACCTCTCGGTCGCCATCGTCAATGTCTCTGATGGAGAGGCGCTGCTGCTGATGGATGAGCCGGTTCGCAGCAGCGTGATGGTGGCTGGACCGACATTGGCAGATCCGGGCGCCTTCGACTCCATGGTGGAGAATGTCACCGCTTGGACAGATGAGATTACCACCGCTTCATCACTCGGATTCAATGTCATCCCGATGAAGACCGACATCCGCAAGGCGACCGAGGATGCCGGCTCTAGTTTCTCAGCGCTCTTCCTCATCTTCGGTTCGTTCGTAATCTTCGCCGGCGTACTCCTCGTCATGAATCTCTTCGTGATGCTAGCCGACGAGCGCAAGTCGGAAATGGGCATGGTTCGGGCGCTCGGGATGCAGCGGGGCGACCTGCGAACGATGTTCGTCCTCGAAGGCTCGATTATCGGCCTAATCTCAAGTGCTGTCGGCGCGGTTCTCGGCATTGGCGTTGCGCGCGCTCTGATGATTTTCCTCGACAAGGCACTATCCGAAAACTTCGGTGGCTCAATTCTCTTCGCTTGGGAGTGGCACAGCCTTCTGACCGGCTTCGCGACCGGTTTCATCGTTACCTGGCTGACCCTCTATGCAACTGCGATTTACATCTCAAGGATGAATGTCGTCGCCGCGATGCGCGACATCCCGACCCGACTGCAGGGCTCGCTTCCGTGGTGGACCATTCTGGTCAGCCTGCTGCTATTCGGAGCCGCACTCATCTGCGTAGTCCTAGCCTTCCTCATCGGAGACGCAGAGGAGGGTTCTCGCTACGCTTGGTGGCTGACCGGCGGATTCCTCTTCCTGCTAGGGCTTGTCCCGCCACTTTTCTTCATCTTCAACCTGATTCTTCCGGAGTCGGTCTCAATCAGGAACACCCGCTTCAGTCGCAAGATTGTTGTCCCACGGTTGGTAATGACGACTCTCGGGCTTGCGATGTTCGGCTGGGGAATATGGACGGACCCGTTTAGGGCGGAAATGGAAGCGGGCGACACCTCGTTCATCGTCCTCGGCCTCTTCCTCGTCAGTGCCGGCGTTCTCCTACTCACAAGCCTTGCACCAATGTTCGCACGCGCCCTCGCCCGGGCAGGCTCCTCGCTCTCGAAGCGGGTCGCGTCAGTGCTACCAACCGCCTTAGCCTACCCTCTGGCAACACCCTTCCGAACTGCGATGACGATGGGTATGTTCAGTCTCGTTGTGTTCGCAGTGGTCGTCCTTTCGGGCTACTCGGCGATGTTCGGCAACTATCTCGGAGACATCGGTGAAAACGCCAAGGGAGAGTGGGAAATCGTCGCCTTTGGCGAGGCGGGGCTAGACGAGAACCGTTCACAGTGGGATTTGGGTGAGATCGACCCGATGTCATTCGACGCAGTCGCGGTCATCGAGACGGCCGTTGTCCAGACCTTCAGGTCGAACGAGGTAGACCCGGAAAACAAGTCTCAGTACACCACAATCAGAGGCTTCGACGTCAATTTCACCAACCATGGAGGGTTACCACTCCACTCTTGGTCACCGAACTTGGGGGAGACCCCGGAGTCGGTTTGGCAGAGGGTGCTCGAAAATGACACATTGGCGGTCATCGACTACCAGTTGGCGCAGGACGGCTGGCAGGGTGAGCGCGGCATCATGCATGAGGGCATGGGCTACAATATCGGTGATGCGATTGTGGTCAAGGACCCGTTCAATCCATACATCAATCACACACTCTACGTGGCGGCCGTTTTGGAGGAGGAAAGCGGCTGGTTTGCCCACGGAATCAATGTAAACAAGGAATTCACGCGCGAGAAATTCGATTCTGAGCCAGATTCCATCTGGTTTTCGCTGCCCGACGGGACTTCAATCGAGGAGGAGGAGAGGATTGCGAAAGAGTTGCAATACGCGCTAGTTGAAGAGGGCTATTTCGTCATCTCGATCAATGTCGTTTTCCTGAGTATTCAATCCTTCATCTATGCGATGTTCGGACTGCTCCAGGCATTCCTCGCGTTGGGCCTTGCGGTGGGCATCGCTGGGCTAGGCGTAATCACCATCAGGAATGTCTCAGAAAGACGCCACCAAACCGGAATACTGCGTGCCCTTGGGTTCCAGCGAGAGATGGTCGTTGCCGGCTACCTTGTCGAGCTGACTTGGATATCACTTCTCGGCATCCTCAATGGGGCTGTTGTCGGCATCGGTTTCCACTACCAATTATATGTCAAATATCTTCGAGATGAGGGGGCTGAATTCATCCTTCCGTGGCAGCAGATTTCCGGCATCATCCTCGGCGCCTATCTGCTGACTCTTTTGGCCACTACCTGGCCGGTGATGAGGGCTGCCTCGGTGCATCCAGCGGAGGCTTTGCGTGACATCGAATGATACAAAATTAATGCACCAAAAGCAATTCAGTTGTGCGTTTAGAATCGACGAACCTAACATTCCCTCACGCATAGTATAAATAGAGATTGAAATGGTGGGGCCACCCCGTCAGTAGGAGGACTGTGACATGAAGAGAACAATGAGTCTGGTTCTGGCCTTGCTAATGCTAGTAAGCATCTTGGCCAGCATGAACCCAATTGAATTGAGTAATGAAGAAGTGGTCGATGATGCAGAAGGACGTGCAGGATACGAGGTCATCCTCGTTGGTGCAATGGAGCCTAGGGCATCTTCGACCGACATGAATGGAAATGTGCGAAACGCCTTGGAAGTTGGTGAGGAAATCAACTTCCGAGTGGTGGTCGAGAACACTGGAGACAACGATGTCTCCGAGTTGTCCATCACCGTTGAGGTGGATGACGGCGTCGAGATAACGCCGCTCATCATCGATGCAGAGGACAGCGCCGTCTGTGACGACGTTCTCTCCTGCCCGCACGCTTCGCTCGCAGCAGGTGACTACCTAGCAGGTGGCAACTACTTCGTCAGAGATGGCGCAGGTGGCAACCTAGCATGGACGCCTGACGCGCCCGGCGTGTTCACCGTGACCATCGCAATCGACTCTGGTGACCAGGACACCAACCTGAACAACAACCAGATATCGTACGATGTCACCGTCATCGACTGGTACGACATCTCCGTCTCCCTTGCATGGGACGACGAGGTCAACGGCGGCTCCGGTGCAGGCCCACACGCATTCACCATGACCGCCATCGTCGACGGCAGCGACTCCTGGGAGCCTCGAGGGGTCGAGTTGGAGGTCCACTTTGGTGGGCTCTTCGCGAATTTTGACGACCAATCAAACCCTATCTCGACCTTCGACGCCGATGGGGAGGCTGACAACAACACGGCCCAAGACGGCTGCCCGGACATCAACGACTGCACCTGGACCGTCAACTTCGGCGAGCTCAGGGGAGCAGGACAGGCTAATGACATTCAAGTCTACGCCAACCTTACCTCCGAGCCACCCACCTACATCAGCGCGAGCGACCTCGGCGAGACCCGCCGGGTCCCGACCTACCAGTACTCCTACAACTTCGGTGGCGTGATCAAGGGAGATGCAGCGACTGCTAACGGAATCGGCACATACACCATCACCGCCTCGCTGAAGAACTATGTGATTTTCGAGCAGGTATCTACAGACTACGGCGCCGGTCCCGGCGGCGGCCACGAGGCAGACCTCGTTACGGAGCTGGTTGAGACCAACCAGTCTCTGGATGACAGGAACGGCAACAACGACGCCCTGCTGACAGGCACGTTCGCCTCCTACCACGATGTCCGAGTATTCACCTTGGAGGTTGGACCAGACCGCGCAGACGGTGGTCGTCTGGACGCGGGATTCACCCGCCTCTACGCAACCGTGCAGCACAGCGGAAGCAACCCCGAGGCGGCAAACTACGACTGGTTGGTCGAGTTCAACATCAGGGATTCAGATGGCAACGACGCCACAGACATGAATGGTAACCCGATCTCTCCGGTGGGGGCAGATCAGTGTGATCTGCCTGGAGAGGAAATTCCCTATTCACACAAAGCTCTCGGTGAGATGATGCCAGCGCAGCTGGACGGAACCGCCTGCGTTGACATCATGCTGAACCCGGGCGTCTTCTCGATATCCGCGGAGGTCACGATGCTCGACACCGATATTGACAACGGTAACTACACCGACATGAATTCGGCGAACGACCGCAAGACAGGTCACTTCGAGGTCATCAACTACGGGCCGTTCGCCTACCTCACGATGGAAGAGGTGAGTGGAGCCTTGGTGATGGGTCAACAGGAAGGGGTTTCCTTCTCCGCACGCGCGATGCACCAAAACCAACCGGACATCGACGGTGACGGCAACGCGGACCCGATGGAGTACACGTGGTCAGCAATCGGAGCAAACAATATGCCCGTGCCTGATGAGTTGACCATGGGTTGCATGATGCAAGATATCTGCACCATCCAACTCGGCCCATTCTGGGCAGGCAGCCCGACGGTTATCGTCACGATCACCGACTACTGGGGCATGTCCGCAGTAGCACAGGTGCAGTTCACCGTCTGGAACCAGTACAGTTCAACTGAAAACACCGGAGACTGCTACGACATCGACTACTCGATTGTCTATCAGGGATCGTTGCCGATGATGGCGAACTTCAGCGATGCTGA
>DAVI01000033.1:34412-34885 GCA_002505495.1 Euryarchaeota archaeon UBA59
GGCTACTCACTCTGGTACGAGGGAGGAACCGGCTGGGTGGAGCTCGCGGGCACCACACAGAGTCAGGTCGACGCCGACACGGTGTCGCTCGCCTGGTCCAACGACGGAAGCATGGGCTCAAGGTCCTCAAGCACATACGCGGTGTTCGCCTCGGCGACACTCGGGCAGGCGCCGCAGGTCGGAATCTCCGGCCTCTCGGCGACGCTCAGCGCTGGTGGCGTCGTGGCCCTGACATGGGATGTCGAGGGCACGCTCATCTCGGGCAGCGACTTCGGAGCGATTTACATCAACGACGACGGAGACGCACTCGCCGGAACCCGCAACACCTTCCCGCTGTCCCAGACGAACTGGGAGATTGGCGGCACCCACGGCACGACCTACAACTACCTCGTGCGCGTCGAGAACGGCGAGGTTGGAGGAGACGGAAGTACTCTCTACGGTACTCCGGTGGACTCCGGCTCCGCAACCGCTGA
>DAVI01000033.1:35115-35414 GCA_002505495.1 Euryarchaeota archaeon UBA59
ATCGGCAACGATGGCCCGCCATGTTAGCGCAGGCGACTACTTCTACTCGGTTAGCGCAGTAGACGGCGTCGGCAACATCGCAGCATCGGACTCGAGCGACGCATTGAACTTCGCCTCAGACGGTGGAACACTGCCTGGTGGCGGTGACACAGTTGGTGATGACCCAGCAAGTGAAGGCATCCCACAGCAAGCATGGATTGCAATCGGATTGCTAGTGCTCGTGGCAGTCATCGCAGGCGCGTTCATTCTGACGCGCGGTGGTGTCGAAGGCGGCGATGACGAGTTCGATTACTGAACTT
>DAVI01000033.1:35686-54000 GCA_002505495.1 Euryarchaeota archaeon UBA59
CGAACTTTAGTAACATTCAACATTGGAGCAGTACCCCATTCCAAAACAGATTCTCAAACCAATCGTACCCATAGCATTATACCAATTACAAGGCCTGCCTCGTCGTGCCATACGACAGTTTGGGGTATTAACATGGTGACAAATACGAACAAGGTAACCCTCGGGGGAAGTTGGCTATTGCTAACCCTCCTGATGGTTGGAATGAGTTGGAGCGCTGCAGTTGCACCGGTGACGGACACGCTGGAGACCTCCAAGAATGATGGGGCGGAGCCTACACAGGATCCGCTGGCGCTGCCAGACTCTTTAGAGGGTCTAGCGGACTTCGACGACTACGGTTACGATGCAGCGAATGAGCTGCTCGGGTCTCGCACAGAGACTTCGAAGACCTACATCGGAGACGATGGGGATCTTCATGCGGTTATCTCACCAGTGCCGGTCCATTATCTGGACAACGGCGTCTGGGAGGAAATCGACCTGAACATCGAGTCGACTGAGAGCGGTTGGACGGTGACTGAAAACACCTTCCAGGTGATTTTCTCAGACGAGTTGGTCAAGGGTGTGGAGATGATAGTAGATGGGGAGACCATCCGCTACGGTGTGTCGCCCATGGTTGTGGTGCTTGACGAGGAAACTCTCTCGCCGCATCCATACATGGGTAAGCCCGCTTCGGCCCAGATTGATGTTGGAGGCAATGTGATCCGCTATCCGGTGCAAACAGGCATCGACTTGGATTACAGAGTCACTCCGACTCAGTTGAAGCAGAACCTAGTCATCAGCGAAGCGCCTCGGTTGGCGGACCACCAGAAGGAGTCCGGCTACTTCGGTATCGCTGAGGTGATGTACCTACCGACAGGGTATGCTCTGTTCCTAGGGGAGTCTCCGATTGCCGAGGGTGAGTTGGTGAAGACCAACCAGTCCCTTGCAATCCGGAACTTCGAGACTGGCGATGTATTGGTTACGATTGGGCAACCAATCGTCGAGTCAGTCGAACCATCGGTTGAGGGTACGCACCTCGGTGAGTATGTGATTCGAGTCGACGGTGAGCAGGTGATGTTCATGACAGTCGTCCAGAACTCATGGCTTCTTGATGAAGACAACCGGACTTTCCCGATTGTCCTCGACCCGACCTTCGACAGGGGGGCCCAGCGAGTAGGATACGCCTACTACTATTCAGTCAACTATGGCTGGACGTCGTTCACCTATGAGTATGCTTTCGCTGCCTATAGCCTGACCTACACGTGCCGTGGCAGCGGGAGTTACGCAAACACTTGCACGAGTTCGACGCTATATTCGTTCTACTACCGCTACGCCTGGTATCGATTCGACCTCAACAACGCTCTGCCAAGTGGTGCGACCGTGAACGATGTCGACTTCAAGTCGAGTGTCGGCCGCTATCTATCCGGGAACCGCAACTTCGATGTTGCCGTCCTGAAGTCAGGAAGCAGCCAGTCGAGCAATACGATTGACCCGAGCAGTTACCTCTACAGCAACGGCATGTACCTCAACCGGTACATCCGAAACAGCGCGGCTTCGAGCTCCTCAACATCCGTTAGCGACCCCGGTTACTACTGGAGTGGCGGGAGTATTCGCTCTATCGCAATGAACAGCAACGGAATCAGCGATGTTCAAGATGCGGTTGACGGAAATGGAGCAGGCAGCAGTGGCCACATTGTCGGCCTCGGACTGAGGAATACAGGCAATGCTCCGTTCTGGTATTGGTGCACCACTAGCTACTACAGTTACTATGGCTGCACTGGCCCCACCAAGTATCCTCATCTGCACATCGATTACTCTGGCGGCTCTGACAACGACCCACCTGAGGATCAATGGGTTGCATATGACGGCGGTTCATCGCAGTTGATCACGCACCGTGAAGAGAAGAGGACCTTCTGGTTCGCCCTCAAGGACGGAACTGGAGTTGACACAACCTCGAGCGGTGGCCCCACCCTCAACTACAGAGTCAACAACGGCAGCTGGACCGGTGTCTCCGCAGCAACACTCGGAACCTGCATTTCAGGTTACTGGTGCAACTTCAGGGCGATCATCCCGGCTGTTACTGAGGGTGACTATGTCCAGTACTTCCTTGCCTTCCAGGACCTGAAGGGAACGGCGCCTGGCACCACCGGTAATCCGAACTTCAAGACACTGCCCGTGGGTGGTACAGGATCCCCAAGTTCTGTGACCCCTCCAAGTACGACCTACAGTTACTTCGTGCAGCCAGTCGAGGAGGCAGATGCCTTCAACAGCGACGGAACCAAGAACAACAAGTGGCAGATCAAGATTGACGCAGTGAATCAGTTCCGATACTACTCGGTATACCGCTACTTCGACGAGCAACTGACTTACTACGAGGACACAGGCGAGTACATCTGGGAATACGACACCAGCAACTGCGGCACCGGGTCCAACTCGTGCTTCAACACGCTGAATGTCTACCAGATGCGCTACAGCCCCTCGGTCAACAGTTACTCCTACACCAACTGCGGTCAGGTTGCGACTTGCCAAGTTACCAAGGCTCCAATCACGATGAACGTTCAGAACGGACCGGGCATGTCGTCCATTTGGTACTACAATGCCGCTGAAGGTTCGTTCGCGGTTGTCGGACTGGGCTCTTCCACCGGAATCGACCAGCCCGTGGCTGGAACTTCGGTCGGAACTCAGGGCGGTGGACGGGACTGTGACGACTGCTATTCGGCAGTCCCAATCCCAGGCGACATCACGATGAAGTTCGGCACGTTGACGATCAACGCGTCCTACACTTCATCCACCAGCACTCGCAACTACTTCTGCACGAACAGCAACAACCATCCGCTCTACTTTACCAGCAGTTCCAGCAGCAACCCGTACTGCCTGTACTCGTACACCACCTACAACTATGACCGCCAGTTCAACGGCTGGATGGCACCAGGATACGACGGCCGCTGGAGCAGCAACACCGACATCACCCAGAAGGTGAGCACGATTCGCCCACAGCCCGACGTCTTTCCACCAGACATTGATCACGGTTCATTGATGGACACTCACAGCGAGGATGCAAGGACTCTCACCATCAGCCTCCAAGATGCTGGAGACCCACCATCTGGGGTGAATATCTCAACTGGAACGGATTCCAATGGCGTCCTTGAGGGCCCACACATGGAGTACCGCGAGTACGACGCTGAGTCGTCCACTTGGGGCGCTTGGACAACCCGTTCGCTCAACCCGGATGGGGGCAAGACCCGCGCACAGTGCGAATTTTTGCTGTGTGATTGGTCAGCCACCATCCCAGGCACCGACCGCGGCAACTCGATTGAGTACACTGTAAAGGTGAAGGACAACGAAAACAACTGGAACAACCTGACTGCCACGTCCTACTTGATCGCAACACCGACCAAGGTGATGACCATTGAGTGGCACGACCAGAATTGCGGCTTCGGCGTCCAATACTACTGCTCATGGCAGATCAAGTTGTACGACGTGACGAACGAGGTTGAGTATCACTACGACACCAGTTCCCTCGCGTACTACGACTACGAAAGCATCGGTTACCAGAAGGGTGGCTCTTCCAACATCGGAGCAACGCTCAGGGAGCGAGGCACTGGCTATCTCTACGCCAATCCGTACGACTTCAACTACCGCTTTTCGACTGACGGCAACAACCACGCCTCTGAATCGTTTTCAGCTGGAATGGTTGAGTTGTACAACTACGACACGATTCTGACCGGTAGCAGCAATGGTCAACCATACGGATTCTACTGCCAGTACTACTGGACCTCCTATCGGAACCAGTGCGCCAAGGTCCTAGACCTGCCCGCAGGCTTCGACTTCGACTACTTCGGAACGACCTACAGCGGCAACAACAGCGACACTATGCACATCAACAGATTCGGTGCTGCTTCATTCAGCCAGTCGTCTACGACGATTCCGATGCAGATGACCTACTACTACTGGTACAGCCAGTGGCCAACGATGCCGACTGCGGTCTCATACGCACGCAATGTGCAACTTGCACCATGGTTCGGCTACTACTCCAGCTACTACTGCTACGACCAAGGCAGCAACGAATGCAGCATCCGTACCAAGACGGTTCCGTTCGATGGAGCGGGAATGGATGTCTACGCAGACATCACGACTCCGACCATCTGGGATATCGAGATGAGCCCGATACGAATCGTACCGAGTGGTGACTACATCCGTGTCACGGCCGATCTAACGGTCGAACCCGGTGTGGAGATCCAATTTGCCCCAGGCAAGGGAATCGACATCGCTGGTGCGTGCAACAAGTTCACCAACACAGGTAACGCGACCCACCGCAACTCCATGACCAACCTCGGTAATGGAAACGGTCTGGGTATGGCTTTCACCAACGGTGGCTGCACATCCGCGACCACAGATGAGCGCCACAACTTTGAGATGGTTGACATCAGCAATCTCGATATTGCAATCAGCGCTGGAAGCAGGCACGGCAACGCGCCTCACTTCAACGGCAATGTGGGTAACTTCACCTTTGACGATGTGACGTTCAGCGATGTCGGGACGGCTATCAAGCACGGCTCCGGAGGCGGAACCGGCTTCGACCTGTCCGGCGTCCACATCACGAACGCAACTGCGTCTTGTGTAGACCTACCAGACGATGCTACCTTGAATTGGGTCGAGGGATCGGCTACCAACTGTAACAAGAACCTCGGTTCGAGCGACGGTGGTATCCTGACCGGCGACGGCAGCAGCATCAACTTGGAGAATGTCGACTTTACCGACAGCGCCCAGAACGGCATCATCGGCGGAGCATCAGACATCACCCTATCGAATGTCTCGATGTCCACGGGTGGACTCAACAGCTTCTCGCTGACGGGGGCCTCCCTTGGCCAGACCGGTGGACAGACTTCAGGAACTAGCCTGTCCGTGTTCAACCTGAACGCGCCGGGCTACGCGACTGGAATCGACAGCCATGCAACAGATGATGTCTCGATTGACACCTTCACAGGTGGCGGCATACAAATCGCACCGGGCGGGGCTTCGGCCAACGTCCTCGGTGCGACCGATTGGGCATTGACCGATGTCACGACCTCCGGGAACGTCATCCTGATGCGAACCAATCCATCAACCATCGACAACCTCAACGCGGACGGATACCTGCAACTTTCGGGTACCGCTGCATCGAGCGACATGGTTAATGTGGCCACCTTGACCGCTGACGGAATCTCCGTCCTCGGTTGCGGATGGAATGTGCGTGCTGACGACGTCACCCTCGGTGGCGGCTCGGCCGGCACCTGGGCGACTGCCTCGTGCACCTCGTCCAGTGCTCGCAGCACTCTGACAGTCGTCGACGGAACGATGGCGGGAAGCCAGAGCAACAACAACATCCTGTACGCCCGAAACGGCAAGGTTACAGTGGCTGATGTTGTAATCACCGGACAGACCACCCTTGGAGCATATGTCGCAAAGGCAAGCACCAACGGTGACATCCGAATGATTGGTGTAAGTTGGAGAGGCAACGACTGCGCTGACTCTGGCGGCTGGACTGGAATGTCCAACTGCTGGGTCGACGCATCGTCCTCCTCGGCAGACATCTACATCGGCGGCCTCGCACGCGTGGGCGCGTACAGAATGATGAGCGGTGTGCCAGTCTATGTGGCTGATCACGCCGTCACGACGACCGTTGTCTCGGCTACGGGCACCTGCCCGGGTTCAGCCTGCGTGGTCACTATGGTGACCAGCGTCGGTACGGCCTACACGGATTCAACTGGCAACGCAACGGTCTGGCTTTTGCAGGACCGCATCGGCCTATCTGGTGGAAGCACCCAAGTGACTGACTCGTATGCTGACCACTACATCAATGTGGCCGGCGGTGCAGGTCAGAATGAGACTGGACCAGCAGATGTCTGGTACACAACCAGTTGTACTGGACCTGATGACGCTGGCAATCCGAACTGCGCATTGCCATTGTCTCCTGGGGACCAGATCTACCTGAAGTTGGAGGCGTTCCCAATGGACTGGGGCGGCACAACGAAGGATTGTGCATGGGTGTTGAGCAACTCGAGCTCAACGACTTCTACTGCACTCTACACGATGCAGTTGATCACCCTGTCAACGGACCTCGTCATTGATGGCTGCACACTGCACCTCGACGGTACCAAGTTCTCCGTCAACAGCAGCGCGACCAACCAGCCGGTAATCACCATCAAGAACGGTGGCGAGATTATCGTCGACGAGGGTGGTGGTGAGGTTGGTAACATCCGAGCCGTCTCCAGCATCTATGGATGGCACATCGACATACAGGATGGCGGTACGCTCACTATCGACGAAGGCTACCTGCGCGATGTCTATCAAGACTCGAATGCAGGTGGTGCGCTGTTAGTAGGACCCGGAGCAACGGTGTCCTTGACTGGCGGCGCAGCCGTCTACGGCGGTCAGACCGTCTCCTCCACGATGGCTACCATCAAGGTCAACGGCGGTTCACTGAACTGCAACGACTGCAGTGTCTTCAACGCTCAGCAGAGCGGTGTGGGCGTCCATCTTGAGAACACCGCTAGCAGCACTTTGACCAACCTCAATGTGGCTGGCGCCTACACAGGATTGATTGTCAAGGATGCTGCACCAAACATCAACGGCTTCACACTGACCGACAACACGATTGGTGTCGAAATCGATGGTGGCATGACTCTACCGAGCATCTACCGAAGCACCCTGCTGTCGGGCCAAAGCCGAGGATGGACGACCTACGATATCGACCTAACCGCACTGGCTAGTAATTACGAATACATCCAGTTCGGCTTCAATCAAGTCTACATGGGCGGAAACGCGCATCCTACATACAACTACTACGCCAGCCGATACTTCTCGGTCTTCGACCGGATGAGAATCGCGATCAACGACGGAATCGATGACGATGCAAACGGCAACGGCAACGAGTTGGAGAACTTCACATTGGACGCCGCCGGCAAGCAGATGACCGGGTACTACGACTCGGGCTCCACTACGAACGAGGGCGACAGGCTGAATCCGAACCACCCGTCACGCAACGACGGTTGGGCTCGCTATGACTGCAACCTCTACGGTTACCAGTACAGCCCAGGCGGCTCCTACCAGTACGGCTACTACTACTACTTCACGCAGTATGGCCCGTACACGAGTTCGGGCAACTACTACGGTGCAAATTCGTATCCACAAGAGATGGGATTCACGCTGGACATCGCTGACGGTCTGACGGGCAGCCAGAACTACTACCCGTACATGTACTGGGGATACTACTGGCCAAGCAACTACTTCGGCAGCGGCTATCAGGGTGGCATCTTCGCGCCTCCAGAAGGCTTCAACGGTCTTTGGGGCTACTACAACGTCTGCCTCTCGTACGCATACCGCTACCAGACACCTACACCCAACGGATACAGGGTATCGTGGCCGATAGTTGACACAAGCAGCAACAGCATCGCTGGAGTCAGCGCCTTCATCGACGTGGTGCACAACGGTGCAGACTACTTCGGTGACCGGATGGACTTCGTCTTCCGCGGTGGCAACAGCATACAGGAACTGATGGACGCCAGTTGGGGTCGTGAGTTCGGTAAGGCTACGATCGACAACGGAGTCATCGACGGTTCAGATACTGGCGTGCTCCTCTCAGGAAACTGGGCGGCCGCTGACTTCAACGATGTGGTTGTTAACTCACCCACCGATGAGGGTCTGCTGATGGCAGGTTCCTCGGCTACATCGATAGACGGTTTGACCGTCAACGGTGGACGCTATGGTATCCGCATGACACAACAGGCTAGCGGCCGATTGGGTGCCACCAACAGCGTCCTTGACAACCAGTCACAGGACGGCATAGTTCTCTCGAAGAAGGTGAACCTCGACTTGGGCGGCACGATTAGCAACGCAAGCAACGCTGGCGTCAATGTGCTCTCATCGAGCACTGACGACTGGTCCTTCGACAGTTTGGTGTTACAGGACAACTCCATTGGTCTGTTACATTCAGGCAGTGGATCGGTCACTTGTACCGATTGTGATACTGGCGGGAACGCCATCGATGTCACAACATCTGGAACAGTTGAGTGGGTTGAAGGCAATATCGACATCACCACGGTGACTGCATCAGGAAGTGGTCTGTTCAAACGGGCTCGTCTGCTCGACTTGACCATCACCGCTGACACGGTGGCAGTCGCTGGCGCAGGTGTAAGCCTGCTCGACAGCGACAGTCGCAAGGTCGCCAATGGCAAGACCGACGCTAACGGCGTGGCTTCCGGACTGAAGTTCTACAGCCATTACGTCGACGCCTCGGGCCACACAGTGGTCAACTTGGCGGGCTATTCGATGATGACCGCCGCGAAGGTCACTTACACGAGCAGCGTGGCTGACTTCCGATATGCGGTGGCAGGTGTGACTCTTGTTGATCAACAGGGCAATTCAGATACTGTGCCATTGGTCGACAACTTCGACGCGCGAATCTGTTACAGTTGGTCTTCGGCCAGCTACAACGTGCTCGCATCGTGTCTCGGTAACCTGGGGACCGGCGCTTCTCGGGACAGATACCAGAGAGCCGACTGCACAACCGTTGGCTGCGCTGAGATAACCGAGTACGGCTACTTTGCGGCGACGCCCAGCAACATGCAGAACATAGCGGTTCAGATCGATTCGCCATACTACTACGCTCCTGCGACTGGTGCTAGCTTCAACGGTTCGACGATGATTTGGACAGGATTCTACAACAATGAGTGGTCCGACCTGTATGTCGCTTACCCATACACGGGAACCGTCTACACGGACGACACGTTCGCTGCAGCGATAGGCCCGAAGGGTACGGAGTTCATGAACTTCGGATACTACGGTGGCTACAACTACGGTAACTTCGAGTTGCACGACACCGATTTCATCAACTTGGGTGCAATCGGCAGCGGCTACGGCTACTACAACCGAAACCCAGTGATCCATGTGACTGACAGCACGATTGTGTCGTACTCGTTAATCGAGTCCCTCCAATCGGTCTATCCAGAGGAAATCTGTGTTCAGAGCGCTGGCAACGACTATGGCGACTGGATTGTCGACAACAACGTCTTCTACGACTGTGAGGTTGCGGTTATGACCTACCCCAACTTCTACGCGACCAGCCCTGCCTACTCGGGAACCGGAACGGACGGCGCAGAGTGGACTAACAACGTGATCCACGACAGCACCTACCTACCGTTCTGGATTTACCTGAACTCACAAGGCGATGACATACTGATAGATGGGAACACCATCACTGGCAGCTTCTTGCCGCCATACGCGGTGTACTCTCAGGACGCAACCTTGCACAGCGTGGAAATCTCAAACAACGTGCTAAGGGGCACTGAGCCCATCTACCTGCGCGGAACTGGCGCGGGTACCGGGACTGACTTCGACATCCACAACAACACCATCTACGGTGATGCCGACGCTTCGCACTCGGGCATCTATGTCCGCTCAGGCTATGGCGCAATCACCGACAACACGCTGATTGACTCGGATGGCGGAATCAACGTTTACGGAGTTCGCTCCGGCTACGAGGTATCAATCGACGGCAACACCATCGGAACCTCCGGTGGTCGAATCAACCCGATTGCAACCGGCATCTTTGTCGAGAACTGCGGTCTGTCGACGATTACCATGTCTAACAACGATGTAACGACGACTTCGAACGCACTCATCTCCGATGGATGCGATGTCTCGGATACTGGTAGCAGCTTCACCGGCGACGGTGGCTCTGCAGCAACGATTGCCAGTGTGGACATCGAGGCAAGCCAGTACAACCCGTCAATCAAGAACATCAGCACGGGTGACACGGTACGATGGGTACTGACTCAGTACAACAGCGATCCGAACAACTACCAGCACTCGGTTACAGAAGACAACGGTCTGTTCGACAGCACTCCGATGAACTTGGGAGGAACCTTCTCCTACACCTTCACGAGTGCGGGCACCTACACTTACCATTGCTCGCTGCACGCCTTCATGACCGGAACTGTCAACGTCGTTAACAGCACCGGAGGTAGCAACTTGGCGACCCTCGGCATCGACATCATCGGTGGCTTTGAGGACATCACATTGGATGGAACTGCAATCAGCGGCTTCTCCAGTGCCTACCGCCAGGACGGCGGCTCCCTGATCATTGAGGGTAACGCACTGGTAACTGCTGACAACGGCTTTGACTTGGAAGATGTCGATGTGACCATCGATGGCGCAACCCTGAACTCGGCTGCGACAATCGGAGTTGGAATCACCGCAACATCGTCAACAGGTCGGCACACCTTCGACGCAACAGATTTGAGCGTCACAGGTGGCACCGGCGTGCTACTCGACGGCCATGAGGACTTCCGCTGGAATGGCGGTTCATCCTCGGCCACGACCTCGCTACGGACACTCGGTGGAGCCGAAGGTTCGATTGAGAACATGACCTGGGGAACAACCACCACACAGATCAACGCAGGTGCGTACAGCACGATTACCAGCGTCGGCAATGTGCTCAACGAGAGCAGGCTGACTATCGGTAACAGTGCGGTCATCCACGAGGGCAACCTCCTCGACCTGAGCGTCACCCACATGGGTGGAGCAGCTACCAATGTCGGCTTGATGATCAAGTCGACCGACAGAGGCCGCTCCGAGTATGTCAGCCCGTCGTGGCGCAGCAACATCATCGCTGTCGGCGAGGGTCCTGGTGGCGCAGCAGCAATCACAGACTGGTTCGTCAGTCACCCACTCGGTGCACTGAACCTAGCTGACGATGCTATGCCCGGTCCGATTGCAGTGAATCCTGACCCAACCAGTCAGGCGCAGATGTATGTCACATGGGACAACAGCAACCTGTACATCATGCTGACCGGCGTGACCTTCACGCTGACAGACGGCATGGTCTACATGGACACCCGCGTAGGTGGTTCGACCACTGGCGACAACTGGTATGTGAGTCATAACCTGCCCTTCGAGGCGGACTTCATGCTATGGGCTGAGGACCTCAACAACTGGGGTATCCGCAAGGTCATGCCCGGTGGCAACTGGATTGACACCACTGCACAGTGCAGCGGCATGAGGGCAGCGCCCGGCTTCGGAATCCCCGGAGTCACAGCTACCTTCAGCGGCATCAGCGAGTTCGCAATCCCATGGGATTGCATCGGCTCGCCAACTGGACAGGTTAGGTGGAACGCTATCGTGCAGAACGAGAACACAGGCCACGTGCTGGGCATTTACCCACCACAGTGGTTCAACCAGACATGTGGATGTGCCCAGACGATTACCGACTTCGGCACCCTGCAACTGGAAGGTAGCGACCTGCCAACTGGTTCTCTGGACGACTTCCTGTTGATCCACCGGACCTTCACCCAGACTGGTGCAACCACACCCCGTGAATACGACGTCACCGTCAAGGTGCGCGACGCAGACAACTACTACTGGGACTGGGGCACTCACAGTGGCCTGTCGATGGCAACTAACCAGGTTGTGTCAATTGACATCCTTAGGGCCAAGCCGGTCATTCAGGACCTCGTGGACATCAACTACGATGAGGACACTGGTGCACATGTCGTGAGCCTAACAACCAATGCTCAGGACTACCAGCAGCCAGCGAGTTCGCTTACGTGGACTGTAGTCAACGACTTCGTCAACCCGAGCAGTGCTGCGTCACCCTACCAGTACTCTCTAACGGGCCAGGACTTGACCATCACGACTGACCCAGATGAGTTTGGCCAGCACAGGCTATACATGACCGTCGTCGACGGACATGGCCTGTACAGCAGCCAGTCAATGCTCGTAGGTGTCGACAACGTGAACGACAAGCCAATCATCGATGGCAACCCATCGACTGCGGCAGTTGACACACCGGTCTTCTTCGAGGACACGGTCAACGGAGTCATCAATGTCTACGATGAGCCTCAGCGCCGAGACCCGAACACCGGTCTTGAGTTGGCATGGGACCCAATCCGCAAGGACTTGGGCAGCCAGAATGGTGCAGGCTTCGTCTCTGACTTGGCCAACGAACAGGATGCAGCGGCAACCAACAACGCCGAGCAGGCACCTCAGACCTACACTTGGACTGCTGTGACTGACCCTGCTGACTGTGTGCCATTCAGCGTCACAGTGACACAGAACACACTGGAAATCGACCTCAACGAGGACAACGAGGAAGGTGGAACCTGTAACATCGTGTTGGACCTGTCTGACGGAGCGAGCTTCGACGACGCAGCGACAACGGTGAGTGTACCGTTCACACTGAACCCAGTGAACGACGCTCCGGTCATCAACGACTGGAATGTCACCAACGGCGCATACATCGACACCAACTACGTCAACGCAGCAGGCGACGTCGTACCCGGTAAGATCACCGACACGACCGCCACCCACGATCCGTGGTACTGGCAGGTTGAAGAGGACACGACCAATACCGACCTCCTGACCATGTCATTGGCTAGGATGATGTCTGACAACGACCACACCCTCGAGCAGTTGACCTGGCAAGCAGAGAACCTGCCCAACCAGTGCAACTACGAGAACTACTTCGCCATCGACATCGACAATGATGCTGACACCCTCCGCATCGACTTGATTCCTGATGCGACCACGGATGCGAACAGCACTCAGTGGGACATGCTACAGGACGCTGATGGTGACGGTACCCCGGACGGTGGAGTCCATCAGATGATGCCGGCAAGTGGCAGTACCTTCTGTGTGGTCAAGTTGTGGATGAACGACACTTCGTCTGCACCACCAGAGATTGACTACGCTCAGTCCTCGACAGGTGTCTACACACCCAAGTCGGACTTCGAGTACCTGTACATCCGTGTGCACAACATCGATGAGATGCGACCAGACTACAACTTTGACGAGACTAGAGTCGCACCGGATCCATTCGACGTCAAGGGAATCGACGGTGTGCTCGCTGGAACCAGCGTACCAGTGTCGGTCAGTCTTGAGCACGAGGGAGACCCGCCAACCAACGCAGATGGCACTTACAAGTATGACTACGACCTAACGGTCTCGTTCTATGTGGCTGACTGCACAGGTTGCGACGGTGTCTACCAGAGCAGCGTGCGCCTCGGCAGCAACGGACCCGGCAACGGCGACCTGCCGCTACCGGGCTACGGACAGAGCATCGAGGTAGAGAACTACGTCGTGCTGAAGCGCACTTCGGAAGATGTGCGTGCCTTTGTTGATGTGCACACCGTGAACCCGTTCACCGGCCAGTACACTGACAACACCCGCTACGACAAGCCTCTGCTTGAGGAGAAGAACTGGGCTGACAACAACATGACCAGTTCCGCAACCGGCAGCACACTACCGATGATCGTCGAGTTGCGTGCGCCCGCAAGCGTATCCTCGTTCGCACCGAGCCTGATGGCAATCGGACTAGTCGGCATCTTCGTCGGCGCTCTTCTAAGCCGCGCACAGCGCGAGACTGACGAGGAGGAGTTCGAGGAGGAGAACCTCTTGGACGACGACGCAGCAGTCAGCCCGGTGATTGCGACCATCCTTTTGGTCGCCATCACCGTCGTGCTGGCTGGCGTCATCTACGTCTGGGCTGGTTCACTCGCTGACACCAGCACGAAGGGAGTTCCACGAATGACCTTCACCGCTGAGCCCGATGTGTCAAGCCCTGACCAAGGTCAGTGGCACTGGACCATCACCACGACCTACGACGGCGGCAACGCCCTTGCGAGTCAGGCAGTAGCGGTCTCTGTGCTTTGGAACAACGCCAGCGGACAGCAAGTGTACAAGACGGCGATCGCACCACCAGGTGGCGACACTGATCATGTGTATGGATTCGCTCCGAGAAACAGCGATAGCATGGTGACCTTCTTCGATGACATATCAGCTTGTGTCATGGGGGAAATGGACCCCTGTATCACGACCTTCGGAGTCGGCGACCGGATATTCGTCCGGATGACCGACAACGATGGGCTGATTGACACGGCGCAGATCGATATCACGTACGAGCTCCCTGGTGGCGCTGCGTACACGATGAAGAACTATGTCGCATCACCGACCAGCATCCGCTGATCAAGAGCGAAGAGTACGACCAGAAGGCGCCCTCGGGCGCTGGATAGCAGGGTCGCTCGTGGGGCTTCGGCCCCCGAGCGCCCGACCCCCCGGGGTGTAGCGAAAGCTACGCCGTCGTGGGTTGTGGCCCCACCGCCACGGCTTCGGCTGTGGCAGGTGGGGCTACCTTTCGTTTCATAACAGAACGCTTGCAGGAATGGTCGTGATGAGTGCATGACCGGTCTGAAGGCGGTGGTATTCGACTGCGATGGCGTCCTGATCGACACCATCTCATCGTGGAGAATCATCCACGAGCACTTCGGGACGGAAAGCGGTCCGATGCTCGATCAATTTCTCAAGGGAGGGATAACCGATGAGGAGTTTATGGCCGAGGACATCGGACATTGGAAGTCGGTTCAGCCGCAGATTCATCGGGATGAACTGATGCGCTGCTTTCAGGGGATAAAACTCAACCCTGGTGCGAGAGAATTGGTTGACGCACTGAAATCTCGTGGTGTCGCCGTCTGCATCGTGTCAGCAGGAGTCGACCTCCTGATCGGCACAATCGCTCAGATGCTGAAAGTAGACGATTGGATCGCCAACGGATTCCAATACGATGACGACGGATTTCTGCTCGACGATGGCGTTGTCAGAGTCCCCGCCCACTACAAGGGAGACATGGTGGAGAAGGTCTGCCGAATCCAGGATATCGAGCCGCATCAAATCTGTTCGGTGGGCGACAATCACACCGACCTTTCGATGAGAATACCCGGCAGCAGGTTCATCGGCTTCAATCCGTCAAAGCAGATGGCCTACGACGGCTTCAACGAGGCGGGAGTTCCAATCGTCGAGGGAAACGATTGCCGAAACCTGTGGCCCCATTTGTTCCCGGACGAGCCGGAGTTGTTCACCAACCCTACCTCAGACGAGTGAGCCTGCTCACAACTCAACCGATTCTCCAGTGGCTATCACTCGTTCCTGCAAAATCATTCATCGCCTACGGCGATGAATGAGCAACCCAATATGCCGAGTTGCCGGTCCATTCTCCGTGAACACGAGGGCGAGTCCTTCCAACAAGGCGAGCGCAATCCTCGCTCTGCTTCTCATCGCATCGCTGTTGGCTGCCGGCAACGCGGGGGCTCAGACCGGCTCATCGGTGACCTTGGAGGTCTGGTACTCGTTCGCATCCGAGAGCAAGGAGGAGGAGACCTTTCTCGATGCAATCTCCTCATTTGAGGCTGCAAATCCCCACATCATAGTGGAAGCGACGATGGTTCCCTATGCCAACGCCGACCAACTCTTCATGACCGCTGCCCAAGGAGGGGAGGCGCCTGACCTAGTGCGCCTTTCCAGCGACCAACTTGGCAAGATCGGTGAGGTGCGTGTGGACGGTTTCCCACTGCTTGAGGACTTGAGACCCCACCTGACACCCGACGAGCGGAGCCGATTCGACTCCCGTGCCCTCGCAGCGATGCACTACGGCGATTCCCTGATGGGCATTCCGGCCAGCCAGGACTGCCTTTCGCTGATTTACAACAAGGCTCTCTTCGACGCAGAAGGACTCGACTACCCTGACTCTGACTGGACTACAGGTGACCTTCTCTCCGCCGCCGAGAATCTCACCAACGGCGACATACAGGGGCTCGCCCTGCCGGTCAAAGTGGCCTACTGGTGGTTCCCCTTCCAGGAAGGATTCGGCGGCAATCTGTTCGACGATAATGGCACCCCCACTCTCGACTCAAACGGCTCTGCAGAGGCACTCGACTGGCTTTTCTCATTGGAAAAAGAGCACGGTGTGGTAGCGACCGGTACTCAGATTGAGTCGATGAAATCCCAGTTCATCAGCTCGAAGGCGGCGATGATAGTCGATGGCCCGTGGAATTGGGCGACCTACGAGGCGAGCCGCCTCGACATCGGGCAGGAAATACTGCCGACGGTTGAGGAAACCGGCCTGCGCGCATCACCGCTGGTGACCTACAAGGGGTGGTCAGTTACCAAGCAGAGTACCGAAAAGGTGGCAGCGACAGACCTCGCCCTCCATCTCTCCTCGGCTGAGGTTCAGCGGGCCTTCGCCCTCGACACCTACACCATGCCGACCTCGCTCGAATTGTTCAACGACCCGGAAATTGCCAATGATGAGGTGATATCCGGCTTCCTCGCGCAGGCGCAACTGGGCACACCCGCTCCGACCACACGGGGAATGGCACTAGTCTACGGTCCTCTGGGGACTGCCTTCGAGCAGGTCTACACCGATTCCTCGACATCCGGACAGGCTCTCAGTGGCGCGAACGAGGAGTTGGTTTCGATGCTTGCTGAATCTCAGCAGGCGGCGGAAATGCCGCTGATTGAAGGGTATCGAACCGCTACCATCCAATTCACCGCTGAGCCCGGCTATGACACGCTGAGGATTGTCGTCGATGGTGAGAATCACTCGACCCATCCAACCAATGCCGACTGTTCGACTTCAGCAGACCTCTGGACCTGCAACTTGACCGGCTTGGTGCCGGGTGCTGAGCATCAGGTTGAGGTGTTCGGGTGGACTGCTCCTGCAGGAGAGGGGAGTTCGGGCTTCTGGACTCTCATCGCCAACATGTCCTCGACGACGGAGGTCGAGGACATCGTACCGCCACCAGCCAACACATCTCCGATTCTGTTCGCTGTCGGGGCCATCGTCCTCTCACTGATCGCTCTGCTCTCCTTTCTCCGCTGGCAGGATGCTCGGGAGGGCAAGTCTCGCTCAAAGTTGGCTCACCTGTATGTCGCACCTGCATTGGTGGCACTGGCAGTTCTGACCTTCTACCCGGTGTTCTACGGGATGTGGCTCGCTTTCACCGATGCTGACCAGACTCATCTGGGAGAGAACGCGTGGGTCGGGTTGGCGAATTTCGTCGAGGTGTTGACCTCTTCAGGGTTCGTGAGGGTAACCCTTTTCACACTCGTCTGGACGGTCCTCAATGTCACTGCACACATCGGATTCGGGCTGCTGCTCGCTCTAATGCTGAACAACAAGCACATTCGGGGCAGGGTTGCCTACCGGACAATTCTGCTCCTGCCATGGGCGATTCCTTCCTACATATCCGTACTCGTCTGGCGTGGGATGCTCGAACCGGCGGGCCTCATCAATGACCTGCTGGGGACTGACCTCAACCTCCTCGCCGACCCTACGGGAGCGAAGGCACTCGTCATCATGGTCAACATCTGGCTTGGAATTCCCTTCATGATGATGTCACTCAGCGGGGCGTTGCAGTCTCTGCCGGGAGATATGTACGAGGCGGCGGAAGTCGATGGTGTCGGGGCGTGGAGCCAGTTCCGTCACCTGACGATGCCAAACCTGAAATCAGCCATGGTACCCCTTTCACTGCTCGGATTCATCTGGACATTCAACATGTTCAACGTCATCTACCTGATGACCGACGGTGGCCCCAATCTCTACTTCGGTGAGCCTGGCGCCACTGATATTCTCATCACATACGTCTACGACGTGGCCTTCCGAGACGGCGCCTATGGGGTCGCTGCTGCGTGGTCGGTGGTCATCTTCCTGATGCTACTCGCATTCTCTTGGGTCTACCTGAAGCGGACCAATGCTACGGAGGCGGTGGCGTGAGCGAGGACTTGGCGAAGCGACACTACGTTCCGGCGGAACTCGGAACCCTGCGTACTTGGTTGGTGGCAGCGATTTTCGTCAATCTGGCGATTGTGCCCCTCGAATGGCTCCGCGTAGGGGACTTGGCGATGCTCTCTGTGCTCGATGCCGCAATTCTTGGAATCCTGCTGATGATGCTTCCAGATGAGGGTGCGGGCGGCAAGCGAGACTTCGCAATCGTCGTCGCCGGCGTAGCCATGATTTCAGCCCTGCTCCGTTTGGCGACTTCAGAGTTAGCGGTCTTCGACTATTGGGCGAGGGCGTGGCTGATTTTACCCGCTGGAATGGCAATCTGGTGGCTCTCCTCGCCGCATGTCTCCTCTTGGATCCGAGGCGACATGACCACAGAGGGTGCAGAGCGCGGTTTGGCTCGGAATCGCACACTCAAGCCAAGACTCTCGGCAGCGGGAGTCCACATCGTCCTGCTTCACGCAGTTGCGGTTGTGCTAATCCCTGTCATCTGGATTCTCGATGTCGCCCTCTCACCGGGAAATGCGCTGGGCGGCGAGGTCTTCGATCAGTTCACAGGCGAGCATTTCTCGAAAATACTCGGCGGCGAGTCATTCTGGATCTGGCTGCGAAACTCGGTGATAGTCAGCTTGGGCACTACTATCCTCGGCCTCTCTCTGGCGATTCCCGCAGGATACGCCTTCAGTCGCTTCAAATTCCGCGGCAGAGAACCGGCGATGTTCTCATTCCTGCTCGTCCAGATGTT
>DAVI01000068.1:0-3079 GCA_002505495.1 Euryarchaeota archaeon UBA59
TTCTCGTACGAGTCGGTCGGTCCGATGTAGACTCGCATTGGCCACACCTCGTCGTCCTTGGGGTAACCGTCCTCATCCGGCGCAGGATCCGGATCGCTGTGTGGAGCGCCACCCCCTCCCGGCCAGTTGACGCCCGCCATGTCGAGGTTGATGTAGTTCGTAACGGTGACTTCGGGGTTGTCTTCCTTGACATAGAAATCCGTCCAGTAGTCACTACCTCGCTTGCCACCCTCTTCACCTGACCAGAGGCAGAAGACCATCGTTCTGCGTGACTTGAAGTTGGCCATCATCTCGGCGGTCTCCAGAACCATGCTGGTGCCGGCCGTGTTGTCGTATGCTCCCACTCGCGTGCCGTAGGTACGCTCTCCAGTGATGTGCGGGTCGAGTAGAGGGATTGCGGCGTTGGCGGGTGGAGCGACATCGAAGTGAGCTCCGAACACAAGCCACTCATCGGGGGTTTCCTCACCCCAGCGATAGCCGCAGATGTTGAGCGCCTCGGGATTCTGCTTGTCGAAGAAGTCGGTGAACTCAAAGCGATGTTTGACGACTTCAAGACCGAACGACTCCAGCTCCCCGAAGATGTAGTCGCCTGCGTCCTCGTACGCCTCATTGCCCTGACCCGCCCAGCGATCCCAGTAACCTTGTCGTCGGTCGATGTCGGTCAGGTCGTAGGCCGGGTTGGTGATTTCGTGGAGCCGGTCGTAGACTGCCCTGCCATTGATGATCCCAGTAGCGTAGTCGCCTCCACCATCAGGTCCGAAGCCAGGTGCCGAAGGGCGCATGATGGGAATGGTGAGGTACGCCACCTTACCACCATCATCAACAGAGTGGTTCACTCGGTCAAGGGTGCTGTTCTCAACAGAGACTCGTTCAATCGCGCCACCGTTCGGTGAATTAGGTCCACCCCGTTGCGCCCAACTGCGCCACGACTCAGTCGAATCCCTGGTCGGCCAATTCTTACGACCATTTTCACCGATGAGGAGGAACGCCTCCGAGATTCGGGGCGGCGCCAATATCGAAATCTGGACCGATTCCCCACTCGACAGGTCGATTACAGTCGAGTTCTGTACGAATCCGTCGTATGGATTCATGAGAAGATAAGGAATGTAGACGGCCATGCTTGAGTCGGCGGTCAGTTTGACGTTCTGGAAGACCCCACCAGTGAGCGTCATCACCCCAACATCGAGGTCGTCTGCAGTAGGGGAGCCATCATCACCGGAGCCGAAGCAGCCGGAGAGCATCGACGCGCAGAAGAGCATCGTGAGAAGGAGTGCCTTGAGGCGCATCAACTAGGGGAGCCGAGAGGTGCTGTTGAACCCAACGGCTGACGGTTTACATCAACTCAGGCGTAGAACAGACGTAGACAGGTGAGTGAGCCATCCGCGGAGCGAATGTGCTCCATATCAACTTCAGTGAGTGAAAAACCATGCTCGATGAGAGCGGCAGAAGTCTGAGGATAGTCCGATGACACGATGACACGGTCGCCCTCAAACCCGATGGTGTTTGCACCATACGATTCCTCTTGAGGCACCCAGATGATGTCCCCCCCGAGAGGCTCAAGTTGCTCCGGTGTGAAGAATCCCTCCGCCGCCACCAGCACACCAGGCGCCGGCGACGAACAAACCGTCGATAGATGAAGTGTCGTCGAGGGCACATCCACTACCGCAGAGGCAAACCCCCGCTCATCCATGACACCCTGAATGAACTCAACACCAGCATCGTTGGTACGGGTGGACTTGCCTATCATGAAGAGGTCATCATAGAACAGCACATCTCCCCCGTCTAGATGTGCATCTTCTGGCATGTGAATGACCTCCAAGGCGCCGTTCAGGGCGTTGCGGATTCCTTCCACCTCACCTCTCCGGGATGGGTGACCAAGATTGCACATCACTACTGCGCCATCCACCACAACCGCCGCATCCTCGACAAAGCAACAATCTGGGTATTCGGAAAGACCCGGCAGAGTCCGGACCTCTAACCCATGGCTCTTGAGGGCAGCGATGTATTCTTCATGAGTTGTTCGAGAGGCGTCCAGATCGGTCGGGCCATTACCGTAGTAATTGGCCAGAGCGTGAGTGAACCGAGGCGAAATTTCTCGGGTCAGCGCCTTTGTCCGGCGCCTCCGGTTCCAATTTCCCATTGTTTGGCCGCTTGGTAATGGGGTCATAAGCATTCGGAATCCGGTAAGGATGAACCCTTTCCCGGAAAACGGTGAATAGTTCTGCCAAAGTATCCGGCTTACGGAAAAATCCGAAGTCATTGATGCAGAGGGCAGGATTTGAACCTGCGAACCGCTAAGGACTGGGACCTCATCCCAGCGCCGTTGACCAAGCTTGGCAACCCCTGCTTAAGTTTCGGGGAGTGCGAATCAGCCTTGAATGCAACGGAATTATCCGGTGGCTTGTTGGGCTGAGAAGGCTTGCTCCTGCCGTCCCCTGCTATCAAGTAGGGATGACCCACCCGCCGCCACACCGGTGAGTGAATGGGAGACGAAAAAGTACCCCTCGGTCGGATGTTCATCGACGACGAGATGCGTGCGGTCGCAGCAGAGGTGTTGGATTCCGGTCGATGGATTAAGGGCCCACACGGCAAAGCATTCGGCGAAGAGTGGGCGGCCTACTGCGGTGCGCTTTCCGGCACCCCCTGCTCGAATGGTTCCGTTGCGCTAATCGCCGCCCTCCGGCTGCTTGAAGTCGGTCCGGGCGACGAGGTCATAGTCCCCTCACACACCTTCATTGCCAGTGCCACCTGTATAGACCAAGTTGGCGCGACGGCGGTGTTCGTTGATGTGGAGGAGGAGTTCCACACCCTCTGCCCAGAGCAGGTCGAGGCGGCGATTACCCCGGTCACCAAGGCGATCATCGCAGTCCACCTGTACGGCCAGCCGGTCAGCCCTAGGATATTCGAAATCGGCAAGTCCCACGGCATCCCGGTCATCGAGGACAGTGCGCAGGCGCATGGAGCAGAGTTGAACGGCCAAAGAATCGGCAGCATCGGCGAGTTGGCGACCTTCTCATTCTTCCCGAGCAAGAACATGGCGGTCGGTGGCGACGGCGGAGCAATCCTCGCCAACACAGAG
>DAVI01000068.1:3107-3325 GCA_002505495.1 Euryarchaeota archaeon UBA59
TCGATGGCCATCGACCACGGCCGTCAAGACAAGTATCGCCACGACTTCCTGGGTTCCAACTTTCGGCTCTCGGAAATTCAGTGCGCTCTTGGAAGGATCCAACTCAAACACCTCGACTCATGGGTTGCCCGCCGAAACGAGATAGCCGCCCGCTACAACAGTGCCTTCGCTAACCTTGGATGGACACCAACCCCTACCACTAGGGAAGGAGCACTGCA
>DAVI01000024.1:0-449 GCA_002505495.1 Euryarchaeota archaeon UBA59
TATCTCGACCATACGACTCCGCAGGGAGTTGATGTGAGGGACCAGTTGGTTGCCGAATTCTCAAGCGCTGTCGAGTCGCTCATCGAGACCTCGTTCAACGGAACGGCCGACGTCAACAGCGCACTTGTAGACCAAGTTCAGATGGAAGGAGTCACCATTCAGTGTTCCTCGGACAAAGACAGTGATTCGGCCGACGAGTTGGCAGGCTTGCCGAACAACGCCTTCCAACCTCCAATCTGCCTCCGCTCGGTGGCGATGATTCAGATTAACACCGACATGATGTCCGTTGGTACCGGTGGCACGCTCAATGTCGAGAGGGCATACCAGGGAGTTCTGACGATGGGTGGTGCAGTCACCACCAACTTCACCATCTTCTCTCGTCCCGGCCACCGCTCTGTCTTCGAGGTCGCTCCACCACCCTATGCGAGCATCTCTGATGTAGGGGGTGG
>DAVI01000024.1:531-5996 GCA_002505495.1 Euryarchaeota archaeon UBA59
CTCTCAAATGTCTCGATGACAGCAGTGCGGCGAGCAACTTCCACCTCTGCTGTTGACTTGGACCTCGACAATGAGGTTGGAATCGATGTTGAGATGACAATCGACCTGCGCGATGAGATTCACAGTATCGTCAGTACACAGGTCGCCATCAGATACCTGCCCCGCTCAACATTGGATGAGTGGGGTCTCTCCTTCGGCTCGGATGGGGTGGACCTGCCTTGGGTGACAAGCGATGGCGTGCGAATGGCTTACCATGAAGGTCTGCTTGACATCGAAGATTTCAGCGCCGCGATACCGATGGACGAGGTTAATCAGTTGGCATTCGACATCACTGAAATCGAATTGGAAATGGGACCAATCAAATGGTTGGATTTCAATACGACCGGCGGCCTGAATTACAGCCATGTCCCAGGACAAACATGCGCCGAATCAGTTGCAGTCAATCACTGTCTACTTGGCGGCAACGCGATGAACGGCACCTATCCTATCTACTTCAGTTCGACGAGCAAACCCTTCGCAGTCGACCCGTTGGAGGTATTGACCGGGATAATCGCTGAGAAATATGGCTACGACAACCTCACCTATCTGAACCCGGATGATGTCTCCGCGGTGCTCTCACTCCTCGTCTACGAAGTCTCCCTCGACACTTCCTTCCTCTCGGCCTTCCTGCCTTCGAACCTGCCGCCAACCGACCTCACCGTTCACCTCAGACTTCCCACTTGGATCGCCTCCACGACAGGGCAACCAGACACCATCACGCTGACCGTCCGGTCTGAAAGCGGAGCGCTGACGCCGTTCGGATTCACAGGACCCAATCCATACCACGAGCGCTGGGATGACCCGATTTGCGAGCGCTCCGCTGGTTGCAGCGATTCGAGTGCGGACCTGCTCTGCCGGTCGAATTGGCGCACCTGCATTCATGTCAAGGCGACCCTCGACTTTTCGGAACTCAATGTGATGGAGTGGAGTCAGGCGGTTGAGCTGGTGGTCGAAGGTTCAGTCGTTATCGAACTCTACAGGGTGGCTCTGCCACATCCGTTGACCGATGACTACGGGGTGCGCGTGGAGGCGATTCCCGCTGACATGATTCGGCACGCAGTGGCGGCGGGCGACGAGGTAGAGGGAGGCCTGCTGGCGATGGTGAACCAGTCCCTTGAGGTGCCCTTGGGCGACCAGATGCATTCACTTGAAATTTCAAACCGCGGGTTGCAATCCCTTGCCGATTCACTCGCGGTCATGGTCAATTCTGAAATTCAGGCAATGGAAGTCGATGATTCCACGATGTCAGCCGATTTGAGCGGGCTTCAGTTCAGTGCATCAGTCGAGACCCTGCGCAGAACTCCTGACGGATACATCGACGACGACGAGCCGATTCGCTTCGTTCTCACGCTGCAGAAAACTTCGATTCTCGCTCGCTACAACGAGGGGATGTTCATCGTTGACACAAGTGTCGGCGGTTCGATGCTAACCTCGCTGTTCTCCGGAATGATGGGGACTTTCGACGCCCGCGCCGCTGAGGGTGACACCGGCGGAGTCTACACCTTCCCCCCCGAGCCACTGGTCTTCGATGTGGCTCCTCCGACACAGAGCCAGGACGTGGATTCCGAATTTGACAGCGATGGGGATGGCAATGCTGGAAATGATGTTGACATCGACTTCAGGCCGGTCATCACAATCGACATCACGATGCCGAAGGGGCTGTCGCTCGAGTTCACCTCGACCCTTGGTCGGGATGAGCACCCGGAAAGGCAGGATGGCCGAAATCAGGTCATCTATCGCACTCCACTCTGTACAGCGGAAAACCCGCGGGACTGCGATGCCCAAAAGGACGAAGTTCAAATTCAGTTCACTGTCGGATATGGCTTCATCGTTCAGGAACTCCTCCCCTATCTATTCGGTGGACTAGGGCTTATTCTATTGCTCGTGGTGCTGCGCATGCGCAAACGGAAACGCAAGGAGAAAATCCTTGAGGAACAGAAGTTGATCGTCAAGGCGAAAAATGTGAACACACACGCCGTGGAAAGAGAATTGCTCGGACTTCCCCCCTTGGGTGCCGCGGGTGGAATCGGAGGCATAGGCGGTGGCAAGGTCGGTGGCTCGGATTCGGATTGGTTTGCCGGGTTGGACATCGACAACTCGGAAGAAGACTGGTAACCGTTTGCGGCCGACTCAGATGTTGCGCATCTCGTCGTGTAGGGCGTGCGTCAGTTGGGAGTAGGCGTTGGAGCATTCCGCCATTCCATAGCGGTGAAGCGCCTCTTGCCAGCACTTGATTCGCTGACTCTTCTCTAGCCTCCCACGCCAGTACCAGTGTGTTGCTGAGAGCCTGCGTGCCGCTGCAGAGCCGAGGTCGGCGGGTGCTGTAACCTGCTCCAGTGTTTGAGCGGCGGTCGCCTCCTCATTCTCAAACTCGTGGCGCACGAGAAGTAGTCCAAGTGCGGTCTTGCGGAGTGGATGGCGTGTGCGTGCCATCAGGCTGCGCATTCGGGTCGAATCTCCACCTAGAGAGAGTGCGGCGCGGGCGGACAACTCTTCGACGAGAGGGTCGTCACCACTTGCGGTCGCGGCAAGGTCTGCCCGGACTTGGGAGGCGGCGTCGGCATCGTTTGCATCGAGGGCGAGCGAGTGGCGCATGGCTGCGATTGTCACGAGCGCCGCCTTGCGTCTAGTCGGGTCGAGTTTTGCCGGGCTGTACGAGGCGAGTGATTCCGAGATGGTTTTCATCTCTTTTTCATCTAGTGGCCCGGGAAGTCGGTCGTCGTATCTCAGCACCAGAGAGTTGAGACGGATCCGTGCGGCTCTCGCCGGGTCAGCGGTTTCCAAAGCTTCATTCTCCAACTTGGAGGCCTCATCGTGACGGCCCCGCAGTCTTGCGATTCTGGCTGAGAGTAATGCCCAATCTACCTCATCTCTGGCATCCTCGGGAACACTTTCGAGCAACTTCTCCCCGATTTCACCCTCACCACGCTCGATGGCCACCTTGGCTGAGAGCATTTTCAGGCGATGGGCGGAGGGGAGTGCTCTGATTGCGTCGTCGACGATAGCGGCGGTCGCCGCTGAGTCGATGCTCAACATTCCGCTGACATCCCGTTCCATCCTGTCAACCAATTCCGCTGCCTCAGATTCCTCAGCAGCCTGAATCCGATGGTGCGCCTCGTGGATGCGAGCAGCGGGTTCCGAACGACCCTCCCAGTGGCTCGCCGCGGCAGCGTGAATCTGCCTCGCCTCATCCTCGCTCCACATCGTTCGCCTGACATTCCGAATCAGGTGTTGCAACTCGAGAGATTCGACGCTCCACCGCAACAGGGCCGCCTCGTCGAGCGGCGCCACGCCGTCGTCGTTGGAGAGTTGTTCAGCGTAGAGCGGTCGCGGAGCCGCTGCCAACTCATCCATCGTTGCTAGGGCATCCGACTCAAGCCGCTCGATGACATCACTCTGGATGAACGCCTGAATCCTGTCATCAGCCTCTGGCAACGCATCGCCCGGCTCCCACAGTTTGAGTGCGAGTGGATGGCCTCCAAGCGCCTTCACGACTCGTTCGCAGACCTCTTCGTCCAAATCCTCGGGCAATAGCGAGCGAGCCGCCCCAGCCTCGATTTCTTCGACCTTCACAACCTTCCCCGCCTCGATTGGCGAGGGTGAGCGACAGCCGATGGCAAGCGTAATCCCATCATCTTCCGCGGCTGAGTTGAGTAGCGAGTGAACAGGCTCTTGGTGTCTCGAATGGACAGACTGCAACTCATCGACCACGAGCAGTGTCTTCTTCG
Source organism: Euryarchaeota archaeon UBA59 (assembly GCA_002505495.1). Taxonomy (GTDB): domain Archaea; phylum Thermoplasmatota; class Poseidoniia; order Poseidoniales; family Thalassarchaeaceae; genus MGIIb-Q1. Next base: position 4,299 of record DAVI01000024.1, read on the forward strand.
GTAGGGCACGCAACGCCGTCAAGGCGGCCGAGCCATCCTTCGGAGAATCACCGCCTCCCAGCAACTCCTCCGTCAATCGGCCAACATCATGGTGTGCTCCGATGGTCGACCAGCGCACGGTCCAACCAGTTTCAGTGGCCTTGCCGGCGAGCGTCCGCAGAAGTGAGGATTTTCCGATTCCGGGCAAGCCGACCAACTGCAGGGTGACGCCAGGCGAAATCGCCTCGACCAGTTGGTTCAACTCATCATCTCGGCCATGCAATGTAATCAGATTGGGTGCGCTTCCAAGAATCTCGCCGACCGGCTTCTCGACCTCTTCTTCGGCGGGCGCAAGCGCCTCGGCGACCTGCCTCCCCTCGTCGGTCAGATGGATCACCGATCTCTTTCGGTGACCGCCTCCTATGACATGCGCCTGCCGTGTCGAAATCAACCCCTCCTTCTCCATCGCCTTCAACGGCGGATTGAGCGCTGACCTGACAACTCCGAGAGCGTCGGCCAACCCGGGAAGGGAGAGCCCGCGAGGGACATCCCAAGCATCTTCGAGAGCCTTTGGAAATGTTGCGAGAACACGCAGTAGGCGCGCCTGTGACTCGGGGAGCACGGAGCCCGAGAGGAGGCGTGGGTTCATGGCCCTTCACCCCGACCGTTTGCCCGCATGACGGTGGACCCCTCCAAGTTGCATCTCCCCCGCGGCCCCGGTGTCTACCTGTTCAAGCGACAGGACGGCAGAGTGCTCTATGTCGGAAAGGCGACTGCCCTAAAGGAACGAGTGCGCTCCTATTTCGCAAAAAATCCAGACCGAGAGATGATTCCGACCTTGGTGACTGAAGCTGACTTCATCGACTGCATCGTGACTCCGAATCCCCGCGAGGCGCTGACTTTGGAAAGGGAACTCATTCGCCGCCACAAACCTCGATTCAACTCCTTGATGACCGACGACAAGTCATACCCTTTCATCGCCCTCACTGACGAGGACGCCCCCCGCATCCTCTACACCCGCCACCCACCGGCTAACGCCACACTGTGGGGTCCCTTCCCGGATGTGGGCGCCGCCAAACGGGTCATCCAACTGTTGAGAAGGCAGTTTGGGATTCGCGACTGTCCGACTCTGCTGCCTCAGGGCTGTCTGGCGATGCACATCGGACTGTGCGCCGCGCCGTGCATCGATGCGACTGGCTACGATTCGCGGGTCGATGCGGCGCGCCGAGTGATGGACGGCGAGGCTGACGAGTTGTTGAGCACACTTCAGGCGGAGATGGACGCGGCGAGCGAGAAGATGCAGTACGAACAGGCTGCGACCGCCCGCGACCTGATCGGGGCAGTCCAACGAACTCTGTCACAGAAGGTGGTCTCAAGTCGCTTCTACCAGGATGTGGATGCGGTTGGATTTGCCAGTCGAGGTGACCTTGGTGCAGTTGTAATCCTACACGCCAAGCAGGGTGTGGTGACCGGCCAAGTCCACTATCCGCTGCTTCATCGGGGTGATGTCGCGGAGTCGGTCTCTCTGATTCTTCACGAGCACTACCAATCCCGCCGCCCACCGCGCAGAATACTGACCCCCGCACCCGTCGGTGAACATCTCGAGTCGTGGTTTGAGGAGCGAAGGCAAGGGGCGGTCGAAGTCAGGGTTCCGCTGCGTGGCGAGTTGGCAACGCTGAGAGGTCTTGCGGACCAAAACGCCGAGATGCAGGCGCAGCG
>DAVI01000001.1:0-8883 GCA_002505495.1 Euryarchaeota archaeon UBA59
TGGCCCTGACCTTGGCCCTGACCTTGTCCTTGACCTTGGCCTTGTCCTTGGCCCTGACCTTGTCCTTGGCCCTGACCTTCGCCTTGGCCTTGGTCTTCGGACTCGCCGCCACCACTGGTGCCGCCGTCGCCCGAGCCTGTCTCAGCTTCTTGGTAGTCCGGGTCGTAGGCGTCGGGGATACCGTCGCCGTCCGAGTCCGAATACTCACCATCGTTAGGGTCGTTCGGGAACGGGTCTGTCGAGTCAGGCCTGCCGTCGCCGTCTGTGTCCGCGCTGTTAGGGTTGGTACCCTTTGCGTACTCTTCGGCGTTCGTTAGACCGTCACCGTCAGGGTCGGCGTTGGCGTCACCGGCGGAGTTTGGGTTGAGGCCGTGGGCCACCTCCCATCCGTCAGGTAGACCATCGCCGTCTGTGTCGGCTTTCGTCATGTCCGTTCCGTGCGTCTGCTCTTCTGCGTTAGTCAATCCATCGCCGTCCCAGTCGGCCCCTCCGTCGGAGGGGTCTAGGGGGTCGGTTCCGTCACCGGATGCAGCTGCTGCTGACATCAGGATCATCAATAGTGCGACCAACACACTCAGGTTCTTTCGATTCATTTTTTTCGTGTCTCCTTTATTTCACATTGTTTCAGAGAACCCGCCGTTCTCTCTTACCAGGCGCTCGCCCGCGGTTGCGGGCGCAGAACACTGGGAGGTGCGGGGGCGTGAGGGGGTTGCAAAGCCGAGGCTCGAGGTATTCGCTCGGTCGGCTGGGGTGAATGGGAACTCATCCATCAAATCGATGGACTGCGAGGCTATCTGCCTCCTCTCTGACCCACTCTTGCGACTCTGTTCGTCTACCCTCTTTATCACGCCGTCTCACTGTTTTCTTTCAGGGAACCCCATGTTCCCTCTAACTTGTCGGTTTGTTTGATACTATTTCAACGATTTGAACCGGAGCATCAGTCCAAAAGTCGTTGTTCAGGGCGATAGGCGACGAAGATTTGCCTGAAATTTGGCACCATTGAGGAGATGGATGACCGGAATTCCGATCGTACTCAGGATGAGAACGGCGAGCGCAGCATTTCCCCATAGTGGGGTTCCGACGAAGAAGAGAGCCCACAACATCCAACCGATGAGGAGCCAGAACCAGGGAGCGTAGCGACGAGCGACGACGGTGTAGCGACCTCGCACCGTGGCGTCATCATAGAAGGTTGGAGTCTCGTCAGTAGAAACATAGCCCTGTTCGATGCCACAACGGTTGCAGACCAGATAGCGAGGGCCATTTCCCGAGATGAACTGGTCTTGCGGGTAGACGCCTCGGCAGATGCGGCAGGTAGCCATCTGATTCCCTCACACCTTTCGACCTTGGGTGGGCACTTCAACGCTTTCCCCGACCGTCCAGATTGTAGGCGCGAGGAAGTTCTCAAGGATTCTCCAACCCCCCTGACTGCCACACGACTCAGGGTGGAACTGGACCCCCCACACCGGTAGGTTCGGGCTTCCCACGGCCATCGGGATATTACCGGTGGCGGCATCGGTCGCCAACACTTGCAGGTCGTCGTTGGTCTGGTGCAGCGCTAGGGAGTGGTAGCGCATCACGCGCCCCTGTTCTCCGAGTCCCGCGAACAGCTCGTCTTGGCTGAAGGATACGAGGTCATGGAATCCGTGGACCGCGCCTGAGGGAGTCAGCGAGAGGGACCATCCGACCGCTACGCCGAGGGCTTGGTGGCCGAGGCAGAGTCCGAGGAGGGGAATCGGGGTACCGCTCTGGGAGTGCGCTTGGTCGGTCAGTTCGCCGTTGACTGCGAGTCCTGCGAAGGCGAGGGTGAGTGGCGCATCGCTGGGTCTGCCGGGTCCGGGTCCGAGGATGATGTGAGTCGGTTTGACCGCCTGCAGGACTGATTGAGGGTTGGGTGGCACTGAGAGACCGCGCCCTTCGACGACGATGCATTCGACACCGAGTTGGCTACAGCAATGGACTATGTTCCACGAAAAGGAGTCGAGATTGTCGATAAAGAGGAGGCGTCGTGTTCCGGGGGCTGGTGGAGCGAAGGGGGGTTGCTCGGAACGCCAGCGGCGAGGTTCGGCAGGAGCGATGCAGGATGGAGGTTGTGAGTCGAGGGAACTCAGCAGGGCGGAGACCTCCTCGTTGAGAGCAGGGATCGGGTGGATTGCCATCTCACCCATCGGCACCTCGGTGGCAGCACTGCCCCACGCCGCATTGAGCAGGGCCTGCGCCTTCCACTTCGCCTCCTCAACCTCTTGTTCCGGGTCGGATTCGATTACCAGTCCACCTCCCGCCTGGACCTTCGCCCGCCAGCTCCCGTCCGACTGCCTCTCGGCCTCAAGCGTTCGAATCAACAGATTCCAACAGGCCGAGCCGGTGCGTGGGTCATGGTGACCAAGCGAGCCGGTCCAGGGGCCTCTCGGTGTCCCCTCCAACTCATCGATGGCGGCAATGACGGCTGTCTTCGGACAGCCGGTGATGCTGCCGCCGGGGAAGAGCGCTTGCAGCGCATCCCAGCCATCAAGGTCCTCACGGAGTAGGCCTCGGATGTCGCTCACCATGTGGTGAACCGTGGGGTGGCTCTCAATTCGCCAACCGTGCCACCGAACACTCCCGACGCGGGAAACTCGGCCAATGTCGTTGCGCTCAAGGTCGACCAGCATCATGTGTTCGGAAACCTCCTTTCGAGTGGCCACCAACTCCCGCATGGATGCCTCGTCCTCGTCACGGGTCCGCGCACGGGGGCGAGTTCCCTTGATGGGACGGGTGGAGAGTTCGTCACCGTCGATTGAAAGCATGAGTTCGGGGCTCGCTGAAGCGAGGGCGAAATCGAAATCCGGCACATGCAACCAGCCTGAGTAGGGTGCCGGATTTGCCTTGGCAAGCCGCCTAAAAACTGGCCATGGGTGGTCGATTCGACCCTGCCAGATGCGGCCGAAGTTGAGTTGGTAGAACTGACCCTGTTCGATGGCGGCTTGAACTTCCTCGACGATATCGGTGTGCTCCTCATCAGTGATGGTGGAAGAGGGGCTGTCCTGTCCTGCTGGTAGGCTGGCTTGAGTTGGCTGTGAGTGTCCGGCGCGGCCTGTTTGGTCGGAACCGCGTTGCTGTTCGGGGGTAGGCGAATGTCGAGCTGTGAGCCAGATGTCGACCAGTTCTTTGCAGCCGTTCGACCAGTCATCCTCAGTTGTCGTCAGCAGAGAAAGCGTTCCTTGACTGCGGTTGTGGAGCAGCCAGCGGTCGCAGCGGAAGAGCACCCCCAAGAGCGCTCCCGGTTGGGGAAGGTTTCGGAGTTTCACCGGTTCTGTCCATTGAACCAAATCATAGTTGAGCAGACCGGCTAGCCCACCCGCTGAGATTCCACTCACCTTCTCACCGACATCCGGGAGAAGGGGATTCATCGAGCGAAGCGCTGATGCAAGGTCGGGTTGCCTAATGTCGAGCCGCTTCTGCCAGCCCCCCACCTGCCAAGACTCAACCTTCCAATCGCAACTTGTTGAGGGTGGGCTGAGGTCTATTCTACCTTCGAGGGCTGAGCCCTCTTCTGTCGATTCGGGTTGCAGGGCGCGGCTCGGTTGGGTCGATGTGATGCGCAGTGTAGGAGGGCCGGCTAGGAGGGTTACATCGGAATCCTCACCATCAGGACCGCCTGAGAGCAGGATTAGTTCGTCAGGGCCGCCATGTCTCTCGGCATCGTCCCCAAGGAGCCCTTCTTGACGAAGCGCTTCAGCGAGGTCGAGAAGTGCAAGGCCATCATCAGACATGGGCCATGTGGCTCGAAGGGTCAGGCGTCCACCTCCTGAAGGTCGTGCCAAGATGTCTCGAACGCCTCATCGACTAGTGCTGAGCAAAGGGCGGGAAAATCGCTGTCGTCGCTACCCACTTGCTGCCCATCCAAGGTTGCGATCCTGATGGCTCCCACCCCGCTTCCGACCGCGACGAGTGTACGCGCCCGCGAGAGGAGGTTTGTGGTCAACCGACCTGCGATGAGTGGGACTCCCGCCGTCGCCAAACCTGGTCTGAGTGCCTCAAGAGTGACCGAGTCGAGTGAGCCTTGTGTTGGGTCAGGATACCACGCAGTACCATCATCGTCCAGAAGAATGGGGGTGGCCCGGCAGCAGTCGACTATCGTATCGTCATGCACCAAGAGGGCTAAATCTGCGCCCCTCTGCCCGGCTACTGACGCTGCGTCACTGTAAGGCTGCCAGTCGCCATGCTTGGTACCGGTCACGCCCTCAACCCATCTGGGTGCAGTAACCGCGCTGGATGAGAGAGGATCTGGATATGCGTCGGCCCAACTGGCCTTCGCCTTGAACGAGCCGTTTGGGAGTAGGCGCAGGCGCATCAATCCGACCGAGTCGTCGACTGGAGCCGCCTCTGCATCCCCAAGAGCGTCACGCATCGCGTTCGCTGCTGCAATATCTCCATCGTCAGGCCAGACGATACCGAGTCGCTCCGCATGTCCTCTGAGGCGAGCCATGTGCAGGGCGAGTAGGGCGACCCTGCTGGCGCCGTCCCAACGCAAGGTCGTCCATGTCGAGGAGCGGGGGTCGACATCGTCAACAGTCGCCATTGGTACTCACGCGCGTGCTGCTGAACAGCACCACAGCCATCAATGCTCACACGCGTGTGATGCGTGCTCAGAGGAGGTCGTCAATGAGTGAGTCGAGTTCCTCGTCACCGGTTATATCTCGCTCTTCTTTCGACTCATCGAAGAGGTCTGCCGCCAACTCCTCCAACCTTGCACTCGCTGCCGTAGGTGCCGTCGAGGTGGGGCTGATGGTCCGCTCGGCCGTACCACTCGGCTCTGGAGCGGTCTGTGGGCTCAGTCCGCCCGGCCTTTGAGGGGCGGTCGTCTGTTCCTTCTGAATCTCAGCGGCGGCGGGCATCAATGTGCCGGCGAGGTCGGCATCGGCGCCGAGTCCAGGCTCCCCCCAGTCATCCTGCGGCAATCCCCAAGCGGCAGTCGCAAGTTGCCACGCCTCGTCCTTCCGAGAGTTTCTGCGGGCCCGGAACGCCAACATCATAACTGTCAGAATCGCGAGTGAGAGCAGGATCGTGAGAATTGTGTTCAAGTCTATCAACTCGAGGATTCCTGAGCGGGATTCCCCCTCATCGCCTCCGCCATCTCCGGTTGTAGTTGTGGTGTAGGGTTTGACCTCCTTCGCTTGCAGTGAATGCTTCCAAACCGTGCCGTCAAACGCCGAGACGGCGATGAACCAGTATGATGCGTTGTCGTATGTTGTATTCTCGTCGACCATCTCCAGCGACCAGAAGCTGCCGACGATGCCGCCCTTGGCCAAGTTCGCCTCGTCACTGTTCTCAAAGCGCTGCTGGCTGACATAGATTCTGTAGTTGCGTATGTCGGTACGGGTGAGTACCTCCCACTCGACCTCTATCGCGGTCCCCTCGTCGTTCCACCCTGCCGTGAAGTCGACATATGGTAGGTGACCGCCGGGGTCCTCCCCCGAATTGTCATACGCCTTTCCTGCGCCGACGTTCAACTGGTCGCGGTGGGCGTTTCCAGACGAATCCACTGCGACCACCGCGACATGGACCGGGATTCCCGCCATCACCGGTTCACCACCGCTGATGCTCTTGAGTGTCAACCGTTGTACCTCGTCCCTATCGACTATCATCACCGGCTCACGGTGTCCGACGCTGGTGAATGATACAACATCCGCATAGATCTCGTAGAATGCGATGTCGCTAGCGTCACTCGGCAAGAACTCGACATAGACCGCACTTCCGTTGTCACCGGGCACGTCACTGACGAAGGGCATCTCAAGTCGGTCAGGCGCAAGAATGTCGTCACGGTTGTCAATCGGTGTCACTACGACCGTGGGAAGTCGGGTCAGGAAGGCGAAGGTCTTCAAATCGTGAATGGTAACGGTGACGGAGAGAGGAGTGTTCGGCCTGATTGGGGAGGGATTCGAAGTCTCGACAGAATCGTCGCCGTACAGCGCTGTACCAAGAGTGATCTCAATCTTCTCCGAATCGGAATCCAGCGGATACTGCAACTCGATTCTAGTCAGGCCGCATGAGTCCAAATCGTCTAGACAGCGAGCCCACGCGGCGGCGAGGTCGTCAACCGGCTGATTACTTGCCCAGACGACATAGAACGAGAAGTCGTCAACAGTGCTCGGGGACCAAGAGACATCTATCGCCTCACCCATGTCATCCGCATGGTCCCACGCAGAGAGGTTCTCGACGCGAGGTGGTGGGTCTGAGCCGCGCAGGTTGCGCTCCGGCATCGCCTCGACGGAGGTCACATTGCCGAGGTCGCAGTTGCCCCAGAAGTCGCAAGCGACGACAGTTACCCAGTAGAGGGCGTTGTCCTCAAGTGGATGCCCACCCCAGTCTGTGATAATCGTTGAGTTGGTCGTGCAGTCCGGGACGATGGACGCATTGAGGAAGTTTGATGCGTCTGTTGGTGACACCTCGTCAGCCATCCTCGGACGTACCAGAATTACATGCCAGCCGCAGTCATCCTCGCCATTCGGAGTCCATGATACCGTGATTCTGCCGCCTTCATCCTCTGGTGTGTCCCAGGCAGCGATGTCCTCGATGGGCGCTGGAGCGATTCCGTCGTCGACTCCACCGGTCGGAACTACCGGTCCGATGATAGTCGCGTTTGCTGGGTCGTGCTGTCCACTCAAGTCAACGCAGGTGAGGGCGACCCAGTAGACTCGCCCTCGCTCCAAGGTGAGAACCGTGCTGTTGGCCAGAGGATGAACATCGGGAATCTGCTGGTTCAGACCTATGGCGTCTGTAATCTCCTGAGTAACTGCCCAAACTCTGGTGCCTGCGTGGTCAATGGCCGTACATTTCCTCCACTCGACGTAGAGGTCGCCATCCTCACCGCCCTCTGCCGGCCCGGCTGTCGCCCACTCTGGGGGGGAAGGAACCTCGTCGCTCGCCGATGCCGGTCCCATGATGGGGGAGGGCTCGCCGAGCGTGCCGTCATCGTACTCGATGACCGCTATCGCATACAGGTCCACTCCGTCTTGAATCAACTGTCCGTTCACCGTGTTGATTTCCGTCAGGGTCACAGACCAGACGGGGATTCGCAAGTCATAGGGTCGCAATTCCAGTTCAACGGAGGTTGGGGGAGTGCTCCAGTTACCCTCATTGAGGTAGATTCGGTAGGCTGCCCAGCCTGCGTCGGAACTCGGAGTCCACTCTGCGATGACAACTCCACCACCATCATCCGGCCGGTCATAGAAGTCGAGCAGTTCGATGGGAGATTCGGAACGAGTCCAATCGTAGGTGATTCTCACTTCTAGGGAGCCGTTCAGTGGGCTCAGAAGCTGGAGATGCAAATCCCTGCCGTCGGGGGTCAATGTGCCACGGCGAGCGGCGAGTTCGAAGGCGGTTGCCAGATTTGAGTTGAGGGCGGTCATGTTCCAAGTTCCGCTGTAGTTGAGATTGTGTGAATTCACCCAGACTGCGGCTCCATTAACAGGGCTGGAGAGCGTCAGTGGGATTTGGTGGGTGGGGATTCCGCCCGGCGCCGCGCTATTCGAGATTGAGGGTGTCCAAATGCTGCTGGCCGGGTCGACCAGTGTGGTTCTCTGACCGGGTCGAGTGCTGTTGGTGATGTCCCACGGATTTCCCGAGAAGGTGACGGTGAGTGGATCAGCGCGGCGCATCGATTCCCGCTCGATGGCGAGATGACTCGGGGCGTGGCCGAAGCCATACAGTCCATCCCCACCGGTAGTTGCCCAAATCCCCGTAGTCGAGATTGAGGCACCTGTCAATTGCAGTATGTTCTCTTGTCGCATTACCGCGTGCTGGGAGCTTGTGACATCGACGAAGTCGAGACCGCCTTGGTTGATAGCGAGCAGAGTTGTTCCGTCACTCACCAACTTTCTGATGGGCCACGCCTGGAAGGACCATGATGAGGCTCCCCGACTCCATCTGGGTGCTTGACGCGTTCCAGTGGACTAAGGGGTCCTTGTCGGTCGCGATGTGAACGCCCCACCAATCGGAGGCGACCGCTCGCACATCGTTGGAGGGGAGCATGTCGACCTGATACTGTTGGGTCGGCTGCATGGTGGCGAGGGAGAAGGCGGTGGCACCCGGACGGGTTTGGCCCTGTCCGTTGTGTGAGAGGAAGAGTGTCCGAGGGTGGCTCACCACACTCCCGCCGACGGTGACGGTGGTCTGGGGGGCGTAGGCGATGCCTGAGACATAACTGCCCAACAGGCCGCTGCTCCGGTCGTAGGTGGCCGTGACTGAATTGCTGGCCACATTCCACCGAGTCAGTCCAGTGGGAGTACCCAACATCAATTCTCCATTCTCAACCCAAATGTGCTCGACAAAGCCGTGGAGAAGGCCGTTCTGGGTGGTGACTGAATCATCCCACGCCTGAGAACTGAGATTCCAAACCCCGATGCCGCCGTAGGTGGCTATCCAGATTCTGTTGTCATAGAGAGCGAAGTCGCGCACGATGTTACTCGGCAACCCAGCGAGTAACGCGCCGTCAGTCCAACTCTGCGTAGTAGTGTTGTAGACCTGTACTCCGGCCGCAGTAGATCCAGTTCCCATCAGACCGATGACAAGATCACTGCCATGTTGGCTTATGCCGTGCATATTGAAGTGGAGTGGCGCGGGGGTGGTACTCACTTGGCCGGTCACTGTGTCAATCTTCCAAAGGCCACCGCCAGCTGTGGTTACCCAAAGGTCGTTGTTAACAGGCAACATCTCGTTGACGATATCCCAGACAAACGGATAGGCCTCGACCCAATGGATGCTCCCGTTTGAAAGTAGTTCGCCGTGGAGGATGGATGAGCCGAAGTATTGGTTGGCGTCATCGGCTGAGGTGATGTAGACCTCATTGCCTTGGAAGGTGATGTCCAGCATCCGACCGCTTGAGAGACCGGCTAGGACATCGAG
>DAVI01000001.1:8980-10131 GCA_002505495.1 Euryarchaeota archaeon UBA59
CCCGGTCTGCCGATGAGCCATTCTGTCGAGGTTCCTCCATTGGGGATGATTTCCATGCTTGAGGCCTGAGTGCCGACATCAAGTTTCACTCCAGTCCCGAGTTGGCCACCATTAGCTGAAATTCGTGAAATTCCACCGGTTCCACCATCCTCGTCAGTATGAGAGGCCATCAACACACCATCATACCAGCGCAATCCGTCTGGGAAAACCTGGTCGGGAAGGATTCCATTTGCAGTCTCCGAGATAGTGGAGAGGAACTGTGCCCGACCATAGGAATAACGAGTGATTCCAACATCATTCTCCTCAAATCCGACATAGACTACGCCGCCCTGTTCATCACACGCGAGTGCCACTGCATCGTCGTCCGCCAAACCGGTGTTGCCCTGTCCGCCACCCTGATTCCATTGACTCAGCCACTGGTGAGTTGAGATGTCGTAACGGGCGACCCCACCCTGTGTTCCAAAGCCGAGGTAGCGGGCCATTGCGACATGAACGATGCCTTGGCAGACTTCCATCGCGAATCCAAAGCCTTGCGGGATGCTTCCACTACCAGCCTGCCAATTCGTCCATAGTCCGGTGGTACCGTTCTTCACGAAGATGCGGCTGTTGCGCTGCCATCCGCTGTCGGCCATCGTGGTGTACCAAAGGTCGTCGCCGACGATTTCGATGTCGAAGATGGTGTCCTCAGAATTCGAGGAGAGGCCACTTCCCGGCGTCCATGTGGGGAGGAAGGTGTCGTTGTACATGTCGTAGCGAACTATCCCTTCCATGGTGGCGAAGTGAATCACTCCCTGCCACAGATCGATTGAGCGAATCGGGCCGGTCATGATGTTGTCATCCCACTCGTTGAGCAGATTGCCGTAGTAGTCGTACTGACGGTGCACCTTCTCGCCGTATGATGCGAAGAGGTGGCAGGCGCTGACATTGAGTGGCTCGCACTCACCAGCGAAGACTGAGTTGACTCGGAGAATGGTTCCAGTCGCCTCTAGGTTGCTGGCCCAAGTTCCGTTCGCATGGTCCCAACGGGCGATGCTGCCTGCGTCCAGACCGAACCAGCCGGAAGGGGTCACACCGATCCAAAGCATCCCATCGGGCCCTTCACCGATGCCGTAAACCAACCCATTCTGGTTGATTCGGCTACCCGCGTCGAG
>DAVI01000001.1:10206-11213 GCA_002505495.1 Euryarchaeota archaeon UBA59
CCGATAATCACCAATTCACCGGGGTCGTCCTGCCCTCCACTCTGGGAGAAACTCGCTATCATCGTCTGGTTGGTCAAGTCGATGAGGCGGACTCCGAAATCACCACCGATCCAAATTCGATGTTGCTGGCGGTCGGGAATCAAGGTGGTGATGTCGTTGGACGGCACCAAACTGCTCGCTGAAGAGGAATCCCAAGTTGTGAGCCACTCGTCGTTGATTCGGTCGTAGCGAGCGACCCCTTCGCCGTTCATGCCGACATAGATGACATCGTTCCACTCGTAGGTCGGCCCGTTCCAGGTCTGCTCGCCGGCCTGCCACACCTGAATGACCGTGTCGTTGGCGATGTCGATGACACCAGCACCGTAGTTGGTGCCCGCATACAGGTAGCCGGGAGTGAGCATCTCAACTGAATAGACCCATGAAGAGGGAAGTCCGGTCGGGTTGGAGTAGTAGTTCCAGCAGTCTATGCGCGCGAGGGAGGAGAGAGAGTATTGGCAGGCGCCTGCGTTGGTTCCGGCATAGAGGTGAGTGGAATCTGAAGTGAGGGAGAAGAAATCCTGAGGATTGAAACCACCTTGGGCATTGATGTGGCTCCAATGGCTGCCATCGTAGCGGTCCGCACCGTCCGCTGTGCCGACCCAGATGTCATTTTGAGAGTCGATGTGAAGCGAGTAGACTTCATTTGAGGAGATACCGTTTCCATTGCGAGCAATCTGCCAGGTGTCGATGACATCCCCGGTTGTTCTGTCAAAGACGAGAACGCCGTAGCCATACATCCCGAGGTACATCATACTGCCATCGGTCTCGACCGGCATGTAGGCGACGTCATCCATTCCCGTGGAGCGCCACGATGAGAGCAGCGTGTCGTTGCCGATGTCGATGCGGATAACCCCGAAGTTGGAGGCGACATACGCTATTCCAGAACGAGCTGCAACCCCGCGGATGTTGTTGGAGAAGGCATCTGACCTGCCTGATGACCAAGAGGATGAGACTTGGCTGGCAGAGAC
>DAVI01000001.1:11405-13948 GCA_002505495.1 Euryarchaeota archaeon UBA59
GTGTGCCCATCGGTACTCAACGCCTGATTGATTGAACCGGTGAATACCGGCTCGACCCAACGGTTGATGTTGCGGTCGAAGCGATCGACCAACCCATCTCCAGCAACCCACACGACCCCATTCAATTCGAGAGAGTCGTACATGGTGGCGCTGTTTGGACCGCTCGCCAACTGCATCGTGCTCTGATGCTGAGGGGGCGAGCCGGGTACGATTGTTGCAAAGGAGCCGCTACCATCACTGACGAGAACCCAATCCTCGACAGGTGAGCGTGAACCGCTCGAGGGCCATGAGATGAGGTCTAGGCCACTCCTGACAAGTCCGAGAGATTCGAGAGTCTTGCTACTCGCAAAGGCCCCCATGGTGGTGTTGTAATGGTGCAACGTGTCGCCAGCAAGGATGTTGAGCCACTGAGCTCCCATCTCCATTCCGTGTATCTCGTTCGAGGCGAGCCAGTTCGCGTCAGTCCACGTTGCGAGCCAAGAGGAGGTCGCCACATTGTAGCGAACGATTCCAGCATCCGCCATCGCAACCATGAGTACGCCGTTCACCATTTCAAGTTGGACGACATCATCGCTGGGTAGCGAGTTCTGAGTATCCCAAGCGGTTAGCCAAGATGAAGTCGAGAGGTCGTAGCGCATCACACCACCGCCAGCGGTGGCGAGATAAATCACCCCACCAACTTCGAGCAGGTCAGTGACCGCGTCATGACCTGCGGATGGGTTTCGCGTAATGCCAATTCCATCGGAAAACAAATCTGCCTCGTCTGTAGCCCCCCAAATCATTCCCATCGAGTCGGCCATCAGCGAGGTGACAATCTGTGGTTCTCCTGATGACTGGCCGCCATTCAGAACCGGTACCGCGGCCTCTATGGGGATTGGACCGGTCAACTCGCTTGAGTCAGTAAGTGACCAGGCTCGGAAGCGAGTCGAGTTATCATCGACCGACACGAGAACCATGTCGTTGGCAACATCGACAACCAGTGTCTGTGCGCCAGTGATTTCGTCGGCTATCTCGATTACTGGTGGCGTGTTGGTGGCGTCGAGTTGGAGTAGAACATCACCAAACAGCATGTAGAGGCGCCCATCTTCAGGATGCACTGCCGTGGCCAGAACATCAACGACCAGGGGCGAGAAAGAGACATAGGTGTCTGCAGGGCGAAGGGCTTCGATGACCAAGTCCGTGACTTCAGCATCTCCGGGAACCAGCCAAGAGGCACCAGTATCCACATTGGGGGTCAGTCGAGAACTGTGGGGTTCTGGACCGATGAAGTCGTTCTGTTGACCAAAACCACCGAAGCCACGCCAGTCCATGATTGAAACCTGTGTATCCACGAAGTTGAGTTGTGGCTGCTCTACCCAAGTACCGTTTGAGCCATTCACTCGAACTTCGAAGGTGAGATTGTCAACAATCGCACCCGGCGCCAAGGTGAGGTGTAGGTTACCTTCGGCGAGGATTCCGTTGTCCGGATCCGCGTTTGTCGCATCGATTGTCATCCAACCGGTATCGTTGGAACCACCGGAACCCCACTCGGCGACACCACTGATTTGCCTCTCCGATTGAAGGGCGGCCAGCGGTGCCAAAGATGATAGCAGCATCAGCGATACAAGAAACAGCGGACTGATTCTCACCCCTCTGAGAGCCATTGTACGCAACGCTCTCTCATTTACTTATCAAGGAGTGGGGTCCCCGAGTCCAGTTGTATACTATGTATACATCGCGGGTTTCAACCTGTGAAAGGAACTTAATTTGACTGTTATTCAGTAGGGGAATGCACATATCGGAGAGGTCGACCCCCACAATGTAGCGCCGGTGACGCCTCGATGTCCGACGACGAGAAACTCAGGAGAGATTCACTAGACTACCACGCGTCACACCCTTCCGGGAAGATGCGTACGGTACCGACCAAACCACACGCCACCCAAAGGGACCTCTCACTCGCCTACTCCCCGGGTGTTGCCTATCCCTGCCTAGAGATTGAGAAGTGGCCAGAAAACGCCTACAGATACACCGCCAAAGGGAACCTTGTCGCGGTCATTTCAAACGGCACCGCGGTGCTCGGTCTCGGCAACATAGGAGCGCTTGCGAGCAAGCCGGTGATGGAGGGCAAGGGGCTGCTCTTCAAGGCGTTCGCCGACATCGATGTGTTCGACATCGAGGTTGACACTACCGACGTCGACGAATTCGTAGAGACCGTCAAGCGGATCGCGCCTACCTTCGGCGGCATCAATCTCGAGGACATCAAGGCTCCAGAGTGCTTTGAGATCGAGGCGAGATTGGTCGCCGAACTCGACATCCCCGTAATGCATGACGACCAGCACGGAACCGCAATCATCGCCGGTGCTGCGCTGTTGAACTCTCTGGAAATCGCAAAGAAGGACATCTCAGAGGTGAAGGTCGTTGTCTCTGGGGCGGGTGCCTCGGCTATTTCCTGCGCCGAACATTGGGTCCTCCTCGGCGTTCAGCGTGAGAACATCACGATGGTCGACTCGAAGGGAATCATCACCAAGAATAGGGTGGAGGCTGGAGGCCTCTCTGAACAGAAG
>DAVI01000001.1:14112-19727 GCA_002505495.1 Euryarchaeota archaeon UBA59
CCCATCATCTTCGCACTTGCAAACCCGACGCCGGAGATCATGCCCGACGTAGCGAAGGCGGCTCGCCCGGATGCGATTGTGGCGAGTGGACGTTCCGACTTCCCCAATCAGGTGAACAACGTTCTCGGCTTCCCCTACATCTTCCGAGGTGCGCTCGACTGCATGGCGAAGACGATTTCACCCGGCATGAAAATGGCCGCCACCTGCGCTCTTGCCGAACTCGCCAAAGAGCCAGTTCCAGACTCAGTCTCACAAGTATACGATGTCGACCTCATCACATTCGGTATGGATTACATCATTCCAAAACCATTCGACAGGCGGGTCTTGGTGTTCGTCGCATCAGCAGTCGCTGAGGCAGCGGTGGCTGAAGGGGTTGCTGGGATTCCGGCCAGTGAATTCAGCGTAGAGCGTTACCGCGAGGAGTTGGAAGCGCGACTCGGACTCACTCACTCGGTGATGCGTTCGGTAATCAATCGGGCGAAACGAGATGTGAAGAGAATCGTCTTCCCCGAAGGTGATGACCCTTCTATCGTCAGAGCGGCATACGAAATCATACAGGAGGGAATCTGCACGCCGATTCTACTCGGGCGCGAGGAGGCAATCGAAGCGGTCAAGGAGGAGTTGAGCATTGAGTTCGAGTGCGAAGTCATCAATCCACTCACAGACGAGAGACGAAAGGGATTCTACGCCGATGTGTTGTTTGAGAAACGAGCCAGAAAGGGGCTGACCCGAGTCGATGCTCAGAGGATGCTGAAGTCGAGGACCTACTTCGGAACTACGATGGTCGAATGTGGCGATGCTGACGGATTTGTCGGGGGGCTGACTCGAGCCTACCCCTCGTTCCTCAAGCCGTGCTTGGAGATTATCGGTACCGACGCCGAGGCACACAGGGTGGTTGGGATGTACATGATGGCCGTGCAAGGCAGACTGTTGTTCATCGGAGATGCGACCGTTAACATCTACCCTGACGCCCGTACACTCGCCGAAATCGCCGTACAGACTGCTCGGGTTGCCCGCCGCTTTGGCATTCTCCCGCGAGTGGCCATGCTCTCCTTCTCCAACTTCGGTTCCAGCCGGGAGTTCCGCAGCAGTAGGTTGGAAGACGCTGTCACCGCGGCTAGAGAACTCGACCCGAATCTCATCATCGACGGGCCGATGCAAGCGGATACCGCCCTGAATGCTGAAATCCAAGACCAATTTCCGTTCATGAAGTTCCACGGGCCGGCAAATGTTTTGATCTGCCCCAACTTGGCAGCGGCGAACATCGCCTACAAGTTGCTCGACCACTTGGGTGAGGCTGAGATGACCGGCCCGATTCTTGAGGGGATGGCGAAGCCGGTTCAGATTCTTCAACAGGGTGATGGAGTGAGGGAAGTCGTCCACATGGCTGCTATTTGTGCGGTTGAAGCGCAGCGGCATATCCTTGAGCGGCTGTGATTAGTCAGGCGCTCGCCAGAGCGAGCTTGGTTGGAGTCACGCAGCCGACTGCCCGTGGGCTAGAGCCACGATGTTGAACAACTCAAGGCACAACCCTTGATGGCCTGTCCCGTCAGCGGATGGGGTGGAGAGAACCGATGGCGGGGGACGATGGTGGTCTCAGCACCTTCGACGAGCGTCTCTTGCAAGGAGTGTTCGCGCGGGTTTGGCGACACTTGGGCGAGATGGATGACAGCTCAAAACCCGTGACCAACTCACCGGGGCCTGAGCAACTACGCGCCAAATTGAACCTCGCAATCGATCGAGAGGGGGTTGACATCGAGACGATGTTGGCTGACATCGATGGCTATCTCGAGGAGGCAGTGAAAACCAGCCATCCAAATTTCATGCAGCCGCTTTGGGGAGGGACTTCTGTTCCGGCGTTCGCAGGGGAGATTATCACGGCTCTGACAAACACCTCGATGTACACCTTTGAGATGGCACCGGTCGCCTCGCTCATCGAGGATGAAATCATCGATACGATGTCCACCCTAGCCGGTTTTGAAGCGGGTGAGGGGACCTTCACCACCGGCGGCTCAAACGGCAATCTGCTGGGATTACTGTGTGCTCGCGACCGAAAGTTGCCCGATTCTCGGCGTGAGGGTCTCAGCGGCAAGCAGTTGGTTGCATTCGTCTCTGAAGAGGCTCACTATTCAGTTGAGATGGCAGCTAATGTGCTCGGCGTCGGACTGAACAACCTGATTATGATTGAGTGTGACCCTGGAGGGCGCTTGCTGCCGGACATGCTCGCAGAGGCGATAGCCGCTGAGAAGCGTGCCGGAAAACAGCCCTTCTGCGTGATAGCAACCTCGGGCACTACCGTGCGCGGGGCGTTCGACCCACTGCACGAAATCGCCGACATCTGCCACGACGAACACCTCTGGCTGCATGTTGACGCCTCTTGGGGTGGTGCTGCTCTCCTATCACCAAAGACGAGGAGCCTTCTGAAAGGAATCGAGAGGGCGGATTCCATCGCTTGGGATCCGCACAAGATGATGGGTATCCAAATCATCTGCTCGGTATTCCTCGTCCGAGACAAGGGAACCCTCCGGAGAGTCTGTCGGCACGGAGAGTCAGGCCACTACCTGCTTCACGAGAGTTCCACAGAAATTGACCTTGGAAGGATGAGTTTGCAATGCGCTCGCCGGGTGGATGCGGTCAAACTCTGGCTCGCTTGGCGGGCGCTCGGACATGAAGGGTTTGCGAGACGAATCGAGCGATATCTCGAACTCTCAGAGATTCTGGAGGCGAGGGTCAGGGAACACCCACAATTGGAGATGGCGTCGGAGAGGGAGTTTGCGAACGTCTGCATGAGGTTCATCGGGTTCGGTCTATCGGAAGCTGTTGCTGATTCCGTGACAGATAGAATCCGCGACGAGATTCTGCTTAGGGGGCGGTTCATGGTCACCAAGGCGCGCCTTGACGGGCGTCCAATCATCCGTCCAGTCATCACAAATCCACTTGTTGACGAAGCGGTTCTTGAGTCGCTGCTGAAGGAGATCGTCGAAGTTGGAAACGACTTGAGCACCTGATTTCACTTTCTATGATAGGGCGAGCCTCGCTCTATTTCACTGGCCCGATAAAGTTGCTCCAAAAGGACCACTGCAGCCATCTCGTAGGTCATCGTCAATGGGCCCAGACTAATCGTCTTGTGCTGAGCAACCGCCTCTTCACCAAAGCCGTCCACCGGCCCTATCGCCAAATGCACATTGTCTCCTGAGATGCGCCACCTACGCCAGTTGTCGACCATCCAATCGGTGCTGCCGGACTCTCCAGTCTCATCGAGGAGAATCAACTCACCACCGCTCGCCGCCGCCTGCAACTTTTCGAGATAGGCGTCGTGACCGAGCTTGTCGGAGTGCTGGACTAACTTCACTCCACGAGCAGTGAGGCGCTCGGCGTAGAGCGCAACGAGGTCTGCGTATCCCCTCTCTCGCGCCCGGCCGTGCGTGTGCACTACGATGCGCGCCATGGCCGCTCTGAGAAGCACCGTCGTCATCACACTTCGGGAAGGGGGCGGAAGGCCAAACGATGGAACTGACGCTGAAGAGGAGAACACATCCCAATTGTGGGGTATGACAGGCGAAGGCTCAAGGGCGAGTGGCGGGCGAGGGTGAGTGATGGGTTGGTGGCCATTCAAGAGTAAGCGGGCGGTCATCACCGACGACCCTCATATTCGAGGGGCACGACACTGGTTGCAGGAAATGCAGGAGATTTGCGAGAAAAACTTCGACAATCCGGCCGAAGGACAGCGAGCGATTCGTCAAATGCAGATTGAGTGGAAAGACGCACATGGTGAGGCTGAGGTCCCCGACGATTTGAGAGAAGGGCTTGACAAGCGCGCCTTTCACCTGCTCAGAGCGAATCAGGTAGAGTGGTTGGATTGGCTAGACAACGAGGATTTTTGGAAGCCGGGTTGGCGACTTGAGCCACGGGTTCACGACGATGAGTCCTAACAGTCGGTTTCATTGCCGCGGGGTACTCGGCGGATTCATGATTGGTTGGGTCCTGCTACTCGCGGCCACCGGCGCAATCCTTCTCCACCTGAGTAAAGACCAGCCGTTTCCGGAGATCTCTCGGACTCACGGCTTGTTGCAACTGGTTCTTGCGGGCTTGATGCTCATCGCAGTCAACTCCCCTCGCCAGTTCGACCAAGCAGCCGTCGGTGCCCTCTTCGTCACAGTCATGGGAGGATTGCAGTTGATGGCTGGTGTTCGCCACATGGCGAGCACTCTGAAGGATGTCATAGTAGCCCCAATGGCGGGAATTCTACTCTGTTTTGGCGCGGTGGCGATGCTCGTCGATGACTGGTTGGTATACTCCGGAACTGAACAGATCGCCGCCTTCGCGCTCGCCTCATTGCTCGTCCTCGTCGAAATCTACCTCTTCTTCCGTGGTATGATCGTCGGCACAACAGCGAGGATGTGGTCGGCAGCAGGGCTTCGACAGTGTGAGAGAGAACTCCTGAGGGGACCGCGCGGAGCCATCTCCTGCTTTGAACGGGCGTGGGATATGGATGAGCAATACATCAACGCGATGAGTCACGCCGCATTGGTGCGAATCCATCTCGCTCTCAACGACCCTAAATCTGCGGATTTCCACCACGAGAGGTTGCAGCGCCTTGGAGGCGAATCCGGGGTCGATGAAACTTGGCTGAAAGCGGTCGACAGGACGCTTAGAAGGGTCTCCGTAGCAACTTCTGAAGAGTGAGCCGTTCTGCCCCGAAAGGCGGGGTTTCCCGGGCTTATCTCGCGGGGGTTCAAATATCCCGGATTACACATTTATAATGAAAATGATGATGTTCGGAAGAAATAAGCGCGCAGTGCAGTGGTCTTGGGGGCTTGTGCTCGCTTGGTTCAGCGCCAGTCTACTCTCCCAAGCAGCCTACATCGGAAAGTATGGCACACCCTACGACGGTACGATGCTGATCGAATCTTTAGGCCAATGGTCCTGGCTTCTATTCATCATTGAAGGGATGATTTGGTTGATAGTGGGGAACCTCATCTACCAAAAATTCCAAATTGTGAGGAAATCCAAGGCTTCCACCTCCTGAGCCGCAACCCGATTCACCTAGTCTGAACCGGCCGGAAAAAAAGCACTCATGCGGTGTCCGAACCGAATTTACGCCCGTCGGGATGGCACCCTTCCTCGACCCCCGCGCTTAATACGAAAAACCACGACCCACCTTTCGGGGATTCTATGGTTCGCATCACCAAGGTTCACACCGGCGTGGGAGATGGTGGGAGAACCCGTCATCTCGATGGAAGTGAGGTTTCCAAAGGGGATGCTCGGCTCGAAGTGGTGGGCACAATTGACGAACTCAATACCGTGGTGGGAATCGTCCGTATGGAAATCGAGCGGTTACCGATCAAGAGTGAGGACGGGGGGCCGCGGGCGACGGTCATCAAGGTGCAGAGTATGACAGATAGGAAACTAGCGAGGGTTCAACAGGAGCTATTTGACCTCGGAGCAGAATGCTCCACCCTGCCCGACGCTGTTCCCGAAGGGATGCAACTGCTACCCGAGGGTGCCTCAGAGAGGCTCATCGTTGAGATGGATGAATGGCTCGAAGAGTGTGAGCCGCTGACCTCCTTCATCCTACCAACCGGAAGTCCGGCGGTGGCCAATCTGCATCTGGC
>DAVI01000001.1:19975-21157 GCA_002505495.1 Euryarchaeota archaeon UBA59
TGGCCGCTGCCAACACCGCGCGAGAGTTTTCGAAGGTGAGTTGCTCGGCCGCATCATCCCACGAAAGCCAGAGAAAACCAACATGCTCGTGTGAGAGATTGATTATCATCTCGTTGGTCTCAGCGAGGAACCAGTGAACCTGTTTGTGGACAACCGTTCCCTTGCGAGAGAATTCGTATTGAGTCCTCATCTTGAAGCCCGTTGAAATGGTCGCTTTGGATATCCCGGTCTCCTCCTCCAACTCCCTCAACGCGGTCGCCTCGTGCGAGCCATCCGACTCCTCTAGGTGGCCTTTCACGAAATCCCAGTGACCCTGTGGATATTGCAGTAGCAAGATGGAGTCATAGTTCAACAAGACAAGTCCGCAGGAGGTCTCCATGAAGGCGGTGACGAGGGTGACCGCCATATCGGTTGCGCGAATCACCTGTGACTGCATGCGCTACGGCTATGGGGGGTATGCATCGAGGCGCTCTCCATGCCTCCGCGCGACATGCTCGCCAAACTCGACATCAAGCGCATCGTCACCGATGGCGACATGGACGGCCTGATGGCCGCGGCTGTGCTCCGGCACGGTTGGCCAGAGGCCGAAGTCATATTCTCCCATCCTGCTGAAATTCGCAGCGGCTACCTCGATTCTCTCATCGATGAACACACCGCAATCTGCGACCTTCCGTTCCACCCGGCGTGCGGGCTCTACATCGATCACCACGCGACCAACAAGCCGACTGAGGAGCAGAGGGAGGTGTTTGAGGCACGGGGAGGCCATGTGCATTGGATGGAGGCGGATTCCGCGGCGCGGGTGGCGTTTGAGTTGTTTCGATCTGTTTTCGACCTTGGCGCGTTGGCCCCTCTCATGGACATGGTCGACCGCTTGGACAGTGGGAAAATCAGCCATGAGGAGTTCCTCTCCGACCACCCGGTGATCTGGCTCTCCCGAACCGTCTCGGCCTCATATCCCGAATACACCCACGGACTTCTCGAGAAGCTGGTCGCTGGAGAGGATCTGTCATCGATAATGGCAGACCCTTCGGTCAAGGAAAGAATCGCCGACAAGAGGTTGGAGCAGGAGAATGTCAGGGCTCTACTCGAAGTCAACTCAAAGGTGCATGACAGGTTGGCCGTCGCCCGGATTGACGGAACTGGATTCAGGACAAACGGATATCTGGTGACGGCGCATTTTGG
>DAVI01000001.1:21265-25174 GCA_002505495.1 Euryarchaeota archaeon UBA59
ATCGACGCCTGGATGGATGTCTGGGCTCAGCGAACCAGTTGAAACAGATAGATGAAGCCGAGGAAGGCGTGAATCACCATCAGTATGACGATGATGTCACTCGCTCGGCCGTGACGCTCTCGCTCGAGGGAAAACGACTCGCCCGCCTCCCTCTGAGCCTTGGTCAGCCGGCCCTTCCGAACGAGTATGGTCAACAAGATGAGACCGAGAATTCCAAACCAACCGTGAAGATGGCTGGGGACGACGGCTGTGGCGCTCTCACCGTCAGCCAAGCCGTTGAGGGTGTTGGCGAGGAATCCAACCACCACGACAGAGATTGCGAGAATATAGGTCAACTCACCGAGTTCTTCGTGCCTCGTACGCTCCTCCTTCGCCTCCTTCCCACGTAACTCAAGCCGCCGCTTTCGGTAACGATATTGTTTCAGCATTAAGCCTATCACGATGAGCGCAAACACCGGATGCAGGATCAAAATGAGCGTATCCATTACTCCTGAAGGATAAGCCATCAGAGGCGGTGAGAAGAGGTCGACACTTCATCACTTGGCCTGAGTTCCCTTAGGGAACTCTATCGTTGGGTTATTTAGAGCGGGGCGAGCGCAGGCAGGCGCCGGAGGGATGTGAGATTACGGAGCGCCTGCTATTGGAGTGCCTGAACGAGGCGCTTGCGCAGGCAAAGGACAACCCCGAGAGAAGGCTGCAGGTGGCGATGCGGGGCGACGCTTGGAATCTGATGGATAAACGCTGGAGGGGATTGCTTTTCTCACTCCTGAAACAAGAAGTTGAGAGCATTTCTGGTGGTGGAAAGGGTAAGCGTAGAATTGGCCGACGAGGTGGCAGAGCGCAGCGGGCGCTGATGGCTGGACCAGAGCTGGAATCGGTTCAGGACCTACTTGACGGCGGAGGGACTTCGCCATACAGATTGGCAGTACTCCTCATTCACAAGTCCCAAATGGCTGAGGAGTGGGATGTCGCGTGGAATTCAACAATCGCTGAACTTCGCACAGACTGCGAGACGGACGGCGTCCACCCTGTCTACAATGTTCTCGGAAAAACCTTCGAGGCGACCCTCGGAGAGATGAGACTCCACCCCGAAGCCGAAGTAGTTCGGGAGGTGGTGGACTCCGAGTGGTTGGAGTCGTGTCGCATCGACCCGCTCGACTCGACTTCGATTCAGAATCTTCTGACTCCACCCATCGGATTGCCCCTCAGCGCCAAGGTTCAGAGTGACCTCAACCGATTGCATGTGCAGGTTTCGGGACGAAATTCCATCCGTCCAAAGTGGCTGACCGACCCTCGCCTTGACTCCACTCTAGCGGAGTTAGGGGCTGAGTATGCACTACTCGGTGGTATTCTTACGGCGGCATCCGGGTCGCGTGATGCTGAGCATACTTTCGAGAAGTTGGTGACTAATGATGACGGAGAGGTGGTTGATTCGGTGGTCGCTGAAATCGCTTCGCTTCAACTCAAATTGATTCGCCTACGAAACGGTGATATCGCCGCTTGGAGTGAATGCATTGAGCTGACCTCTGATGACCTGCTCTCTTCCGCCTGTAGAAGCGAAGCGTGGATGAGCATCCCCGAAGGAACTGGGTCACTCGGTTCGAAAACACTCTCAAGTGGCGTCTCTATCTTGACCGAACGGTCGGAAGCCCGCGGTGTGGAATTGGACCTCAGTGGCATTTCATGGCGCTTGGTCGCCGCGCAGATTGAGGAGGGGGCTGACAAAAAAGCTGCTCAAACAGTATCAACGCTGTCCATTCAAACTGAGTCCCATCTCGACACTTCACTATACCTGCTGAGCAAGGAACATCACGAAGTCGTCATCCCGATTCTCGAGCGGGCAGTTGCAGATTCGCTTCATATCGACTTCACGCCACTCGTCAAGTCTGATAGGATACCGATAGAACTCCGGATGCAAGCGGACAATCTGAGGATTGAGAATGGTGACGGGGATGAGTCCGACCATGAATCGATGCTGAGTCTCTATGCCGAGGCCGGAGAAGTCATTCGACTCGCAAGGCTTCTCTCCGAGGAAGGTGCCGCTAAATGGCCCCTCTTCACCCTGCTCGCCTGCCGACTCCTACCCGCAGACGCCTCACAAGACCTGCTCATCTGGGCGAAAACAGCCCGCAGAACCGCACTCTCCTTACCTCCCAATGGAGAGACAAAACATCTGACCCCACTCACCGTCGCCTTGACAGCCCTACTCGACGGCGGCGTCGCTGACCTAGAGCAGGTTCAATCCAAACTCTCAGCAGAGGGAATCCTCGGCTTCCGCCAGTGTCGAAGAGCGTTGATGGAGGGAGGGGATGGACTGGTTCCAGACCAGCACCTTGCGCGGTTGAAGGAGAGTGTCGAGGAGGCCGACTTGAACACCCCTGAGAAGGCACTCTTCCAGCAACTGATTCTTCATCTGAAGTTGAACCGTGCGGACAGTCTGCTGCAGCGCGACGAGAGCGACAGTTGGAGCGAGGCGGAGGAAATCATCGAGGAGGTTCTGACTTCAGCGGAGCCGACTCAGCGCTTGCTCGCGAATGTTCGTGAACAGGTCATCGAACACGGTGTGGCGAGTCCCGCTCTACTTGAGTGGCATCGTGCGAATGAGCCTCAGTCAATGTGGGCTGCTATTGCGGCAGCAAGAATCTCTGATCGGGCGGGGGGGAACCTTGAGGCTGCGCGATTCTACCACTCCGCTGCGATGAGATGCGATGATTACGAGCTGCGTCAGAAGTTGAACAAGCGGTCACTCATCTCATTCGCACACGCTGGCAATTGGCCGGAGGCGATTGAACTTCTTGAGTCTGAATCCGGACTTTCAGCCAACATCACGGACCGCTTCCGGCTCTATCTGAAAGTCAACGACGAAGCGGTTAGGAGGCGTCTCGATGAGGCGAGGAGCCTCATTTTGGAGAGTGTTAGAGAAATCAAGGAGGTGGAATTTGAGAACGATGAGGGTGAGATTGAGACCAATATCGAAGTGAAACACTCATTTGAGGACCTCAACCAACTGCTGACCTATCCTGCCCTACTCCAGTTGCCAGGTGAGCCGTTTCGAGGACGAGTTCTTGCCGCTATCAATGGGCTCAAAACCGGTAGAGAGAGAAGAAGCACGGAACTTGAAGGACGGTTCCAAAGAGCGCTTCAATCAAGGGTGATTCCGGACATTTTCGAGGTGGCGAACAGAGCCTCCGCGGCGAGGGGGCCCGAACACGGCCTGCTCATCTACGAGCGGGCGATGAACAGCGGCAATTTTGACCCAACCGGGTTGAAGCGCCTCTCGGATATGCAAAAAGGGATGTTTGCCAACAGTGAGAATGACATCCCCGTCCGCCGCCGGATGCATCTCACCAACCTCGCTCTGAAGCCACTCGTGGTGCTCGACACAAACCTCCTGATAGACGCCCTCGCAGATCGAGTCCTCCGACTTCTCGAGGTGGAAAGAGAAGTTCCCATGCACCTAGATGGTCGTAGAGAATTCCACCGTACCTTGCTCTTCAGAGCCATACAAGGTAGAATCGACATCTTCGTGCCGGCCGCGGTTCGCAACGAACTACGGAACTTCGCAGCCACTCCCGGCCGCGTGAGAGACCTGTGCGGCGACCGATTGATCGACCAAAAGCAGTGGAATGAGCGAATTGACCAGAAGGCACTTGCAGGGTTGGTGGAGGAACTCATCGAAGAGCACAACACCTGGGCTCCACCTAAGGACGAAAGGGTCAACGAACAGGTCCAGGAGAATAGGCAGAATCTTGAGATGTTCTTCATCGCCCACACAAGTGTCTACATCGATATCGACGAGGCTAAGCGGCTGCGAGGCCACGACCCGACAAAGCGAACTGAGTTGAAGGGAGAACAGATTTTTCCTGAGGCAGGAGACATCGACATCATGCTCTTCGCAGCTCATCTATC
>DAVI01000040.1:0-1699 GCA_002505495.1 Euryarchaeota archaeon UBA59
CCGAGGGTTGATGGAGCAGGCGCGCTCGGGGAGAGCCATGGCGAAGGACTGGAAGTTGAAGCAACGCAAGCCGGTGCGCCACAAGAAACTGCGCGGCTTGATCGACCGCCTGACCGAGCCGGTCTCAATCGAAGTCGACCTCTCATCGGCATTCCTCGAACAGGCGGAGTACGGACCGTGGTCGCTGCTCATTGTCGACAAGTCACCGCTTGCGATGGAAGTCTCCCCTCCCAGCGCGGATTCGGATGGAGATTCTGTGGCAGAGAGAATTGCGTTTCCCACCTTGAGAGGGGTGTTGGCATGGGAGCCAGAGCGAAAGTGGTGCGAGGTGGACCATGGGGCGATTCCGTTTCTTCTCAATGGGGCCGACTGCATGGCGGCAGGAATCCACAACGCCTGCGGCTGCATCGAGGCGGGTGACCTGATTTGGATTAGGGACCAGCAACACGGCAAACCGCTGGCCATCGGATGGGCGATGATGTCAGCCGAGGAGATGATTGGCGCGACCTCTGGAAAAGCGGTCAAATCCATCCATTACATCGGCGACGAGCTGTGGGAACTGGAATTGTGACCGATAGGTTGCGTCCGCTGCGATTCTGCAAGTGAATGTTGCAATCTTCTGATTGCCTCGTAAGGTGAGGATTGATGAACGAGAAGGGCGCCGGTTACACCATGCGACGAGTTTTGGCTTTCGCACTCTGCGCCCTGCTCCTGCTTCCGCTCGCCTCCGCTAGTGAAGCGGGAATTAACAAGGTGATTGATCTCTCCGGGACTCCGATTGCTGCGATAGACACTCCCAGCGTCTCTCACGATGGAGATGTGTTCGACATCGCAGTCACGCTGAGCGACGAAGCTGCCTCAAACGGCACAACAGTCGCCTGGACCTGGCAGGTCTGTATCAACACCGGTGTGTGTCTGACCCCGGTTCCAGAAAACCTCTCTGGCTCGGAAGACGGGAGGGAGTGGAGCGCCACGATGACTCCGGTCGAAACGCACTCCTACGTGAACTACAAGGTCACCCTGACCTTCGCTGACGGGAACAGCAGCAACTACCCAGATACCGGCTTCGGCGGCAAGATCTGGTCCGACTGTTGGGTTGCCGGCGAAGAGTCCGGTGGTGGCGGTTGCTCTAACGGCGATGGTGGTATACTGCCTGCCCTCGGATTGGTCGGAGTTCTCTCCGCGCTCGGGCTCGGAGCTGCTGTCATCCGGCGCGACTGAGCGGCTGTCGCTGACCTCTGCTCGCTTCGGGAATCTCTTAGGAGCGTCGCTGATGGGAGTAGGCTCACCGGAGGTGAGTAACTTGTCAGGAAAGGTCACGAAAAAACAGGTCAAGGACTTGCGCAGGGCGTTCAAGAATGACGATGGCGCGCGCATCGTCCAGAACGCGGTGACCCGGACTTCAGTCGTCGACATCGCCCTCTCTCGCGAGGTGGTCGCCAACACCGACTTCACCTTCTCGACCAAGTTGGACGATTGGAAGGCGACCAACCAGAAGGCGTCTGGAAGATGCTGGCTGTTCGCGGTGCTCAACCTGATGCGACCCGGTGCCATGGAGAAGATGGGCATCAAGGAGTTCGAGTTCTCTCAGGCACACAGCCACTTCTGGGACAAGTTTGAGCGGTCCAACCAGAACTTGGAGGCGATCATCGCAACCGCCGACCGCCCGCTCGACGACCGCACCATCGGCTTCATCCTC
>DAVI01000040.1:1706-2371 GCA_002505495.1 Euryarchaeota archaeon UBA59
ATCCGCTCAATAGCCTGCGAAATTCGAGACCTCATGGATGGCGGGGGCACGGCGAAGGAAGCCCGAGCGCACAAGCAGGAGAGAATGGGGGATGTCTGGCGTCTGCTCTGCACGCATCTTGGCACTCCACCCGAGAAGTTCGACTGGCAGTGGCGGGACAAGGACGGCGAGTTCCACACCCGAGGGACGATGACTCCCATTGAATTCCGCGACGAGTTTGTGACCATCGACTACAACGACTATGTCTGCCTCGTCCACGACCCTCGCAACCCCAAGTTGCAGACCTACACCGTCGACTTCCTGCAGAATGTCTACGGCGGCCCACCGGTCGAGTACCTCAACATCGAGATAGGGGAGATGAAGGACATCACCCGCCGAATTCTAGAGGATGGCGAGACTGTCTGGTTCGGCTGTGACACTGGAAAGCACATGCATCGGACTCTGGGGCTCTGGGATGCGAAGCTGTTCGAGTTCGAGGAGATGTATGGCGTGGAGTTCGGCATCGACAAGCGGCAGCGGTTGGACTACCACCACTCACTGATGACCCACGCGATGCTGTTCACCGGAGTTGATGTCACCGACAAGGGGGTTCGCAGATGGCGGGTCGAGAATTCCTGGGGCGCTAAGCAGAGCGGAAGGGATGGCTTCTACACGATGAACGACTC
>DAVI01000040.1:2542-2974 GCA_002505495.1 Euryarchaeota archaeon UBA59
CCGATGGGCTCACTCGCCTGCTCCAACTGCGGCACCGACGCTGAGAACCGTTGATGCGTGGTTGCTTCCTACGGGGGGCATGGCCGAACAGCCCGGCTTCGTTCCGCTGGTCTTCCACGAGCTGTCGGCGGAAGATATGGCCAAGCGCGCTGAAGGGTTCTACGAGCGCATGGCTGAACGGAGGACTACTCGCCATTTCTCCACACAAGAAGTGCCGCGGGAACTGATTGAGAAGGCGGTACTGACCGGTGGTACTGCACCATCTGGGGCGCATCTCCAGCCGTGGACCTTCGTCGCAGTTTCGAACGATGAGTTGAAGCGGCGCATTCGGGAGGCAGCCGAGGTCGAAGAGAAGAGGTTCTACGAAGAGCGGATGCCCGAGTCTTGGGAGGAGGTCCTAGCACCCTTGGGCACTGACGCAATCAAGGAACA
>DAVI01000040.1:3168-3989 GCA_002505495.1 Euryarchaeota archaeon UBA59
GTGACGCTGACCCACACACCCTCGCCGATGAAGTTCCTAGGCGAAGTTCTGGAACGGCCCGAACATGAGACGGCGATGCTGCTGATGCCAGTTGGCTATCCTGCTGATGATGCTGAGGTTCCAGATATCCAGCGCAAGGCGTTGGAAGACATCCTCGTTCTCAAAGAGTGAGCGAGTGGTGCTCGCATAGTCTGCCGAGATAACGGCGGGACTCAAGTCCCCATTGAACGATCTTGACTGTCGCTGAAGAGCGGTCTTCAGAAAGTTCGCCCTCAACCAGCCCCGGAGCGGCCAGGTCGGAGGGAATCAGGGGCAGGCTCTCGCCGGTCACTTCGATGGCAACTTTGCCAGTTTCGTCTATTCTAGCATCCAGCCAGTCACCAACTGTTACCACACCGCTACTCGATTCCACCGCGTCGGCTCCGAGTGCGGCGATGAGCAGCCTCTCGATTGCATTGAGAAGTTCGGTTGGGTCGTCCACTCCAGCTGAAGGGGGGACTCCCCCCTCATGCTCACCCGAAGCCTCTCCGTATGCTGCCAAGAATGGTAGGTCGGTATCATGCTGAGCGAGTAGGTCGTCAAGCCCACGCCCGAGTCCCTTCTTCCGCTTCTTCGACCCGTCACTCATCGTCCTCACCGAACCCCCAACGCTTCATCAGCGAATCGGCGAGTGCGGAATAGTCCTGCCCACCCGCACTGTTGGGGGCGTGGACATGGATCGGGACGCCGTGGGAGGGTGCCTCGGCTAGACGGATGTTGCGTCGAACCGGAGGGTCGACGATGAAGTCGGGGAAGGTCTCCCTGAGTTGGGCTGCGACCTG
>DAVI01000040.1:4068-8995 GCA_002505495.1 Euryarchaeota archaeon UBA59
AGGCGGCGGCGAATCTCCTTGATCGTCGAGGCGAGCAGAGCGAGACCCTCGAGTGCGAAGTATTCGGTCTGTACCGGAATGAGAACCGCGTCGGAGGCGACCAGTGCATTGATCGTGACCAAACCTAGGCTCGGTGGAGTGTCGATGAGAATGAGGTCGTAGAAGGGCAGTAGGACCTCCAGACCCTCCGCCAACCTGCGCTCCCTGCCAAGTTGCGAGATGAGTTCCTCCTCGACTCCGACAAGCGACCTGTCGCCGACCACCAGATGGAGGTTCTCGACAGCGGTCGCGTGGCGCGCCTCAATCGCCTTCTCAGGGTCGAGCAGGAGTGTTCGGGTTCCATATCGAACCCGCGACTTGTCGATGCCGAATCCGGTGGCGCAATTCCCCTGCGAGTCACAGTCGACGACGAGAACCTTGACGCCTAGGAGTGCGAGATGAGCTGCGACATTGATGACCGTGGTCGTCTTGGCGACTCCGCCCTTCTGGTTGATGACGGTAACAACCCGGGCCTGCCCCTCTGGGGTCGCTTCGGGTAGTGGCAGGTCGAGGGGTTCTCTGATAGTCGCCTGACCGATGTCACGAGGTTTGTGGGATTGGACCTCCACCTCCTCAAACTCGACATCGACCACAAGAGGTGCCTGAACAGCCTCCGGTGGTCCTTCCTCGTCGTCGCTCACTGCGTCACCCGAAGGCAGCCGTAGCCCGAGCACCTTTCAGCGTGACGCCCCAAGTTAACCCGCGCATGGGGAATTGGGGAGGAGTTTTTTCCTGCCGAGTGGCTTGGAGTTCGGCGGCGGTTGTTTCAGGAGCGGTTGTTGTTGCGATATCAGCATCAGGAATTGGTTGAGGTAACCGTCCAGCCGAGCATTCGGCCGTTCGTCCCATCCATCGCGTAGCGCATGTGGTAGTCCCTTCCACCCTCGCTCCACTCTCGCTCACCACCGACCCCTACAGTTCCCTTCTGGAGACCTTCGAGAAGGTCGAGAAGGTCACCCGCCTCGGGAGGAACTTGGAGCAGGTAGCCGTAAGTCGTGTCGGCGGTGAATGTCCCATTTTCAGTGGAGATGGCGGTGAACAGGGGATACCTGTCCCCATCGGTGAGCCGTTCCTCCAAATCGGCCAACGAGGCGGTCGTCGGAATGCTCTCCCTTCGGTGGGCTGGTTGGTCTGATTCTGGGTAGAGTGCGTCGTCGATGACCGTGCAGTTGTCGGTCCGCTGTTCGACGATGACCCAGCCTGCGTCGTCGTCGTCCACCCATGAGACATTCCACTGAGTGTTGCCGAGAACACGATTGTCCTCCGCCCTGAAGACATAGCCTCCCGAGGCGAGGGATGCTGCCGCCTCCTCTGCATGGAGCGACGAATTGAGAATGCAGGTGACCGCATCCTCGAGCGGCCACCCACGGACTTCGGTCTGGTCCGGCATGTGAAGTCCAGAACTCCCCCAATTCTGGTCGGGAGTCAACTCGCCCGCACTCGCACTCGGTCGCTGCGCGTAGCCTGCGGTCCAGTCGATGATGCCAGTGCCGAGGGTGGAGCTGATCCGAGTCATTGTGTATGTGAGGCTAATCTTGCCCTCCGGGACCGCCCTGTCCACCACATACTCAGTCAATCCGCCGCAGTTGGGGGAGTCATAGCGACTCTTCTCGAGTTGGATGTCAACCTGCTGTTTGACCGGCCATGGGGATGACGGAACGATTTCTAGCACCATGTGGGCCCAACCGATGCAATCCTCGATCTCGATGTGCTGCATGTTGACCCGCAGACCGAGCTCTCCCCCGCTGATTACCGTGTCAGCAATCACCCAACGCCAACCTTTGCTGGTGCCGGTCTGGTCTTTCTCGAGCAGGGAACTTCCGAAGACCGTGGTCAGTTCGACTGGTTTGAGGGGCAGCATCAGTTCAGGAATGAGGTTGGAGAAGGCATCGTCGGGAACACCGAACGAGACTGCGCCGAATGTCGTTTCATCGTTTTCGCTGGTGAGAGACACCGAGGTGTCTGTACGAAGCAGCGCCTTGCTCGTCAGTTCTGTCCAGGATGTGGTCGCCTGACTCATCGCGTAGCCTTCGATAGGTCCGACCGGAACCGAGCAAATTCCGTCGGAACTGTCGCCAAGCCAGGTCCTTGACTCGATGGTCGCGCTGAGGTCGTGGGTCAACTGCTGCTCCACTGTGAGGAATGTGAGTCCGAAGGCGTCCTGCGCCTGCACCACTCCGGCTAAGTTTGAGTCGGCTGGGGAGAATACCTCTCCACTTGCACCCCGTGTAACCGAAACTGAACCGCTACCCGTGAAGCCGACGCGGAACTCTTCGCATATATCAGCGAGTGCACCTCCAGCAGCCCGGTCGAATTCGCGAATCATTTCCTCTCCCTCGATTTCAAAAACGCCGGAAGTGACTGCGAACCGCATCTCATCACCGAATTCAATCGGGTCGGCGACGAACGGGTCGAGATGGCTGCTCCAATACCAGTAACCGCCCGCCGCCATGATGAGAATGGCAAGAACCCCCGCAGCAACCGCTGGGCTGGTCAGAGTTTGGATTAGACTCGGTCCTGCCAGTCGGCTCGGTTTGGCGATGGCTGGGGCGGCTGCGACCGGTTCGGGTTCCTCTTCGACGAACTCGGCGTCGAGGATCTCCGCCTCGAAAATCTCGTCTTCCTCCTCAAGCAGGATAACCTCTTCTTCGTCGTCGTCCGATTCGAGCTCCTCTTCGATGACCTCCGCCTCAAACACCTCTTCGCGCAATGCGTCCAATCGGCTCGAACTCTCGGGAGTTTCTGCCTCGCTCAGTTGAACCGGCTCTTCGTCCTCCTCAAGGATGAGTACCGCCTCGACTTCGGGCTCCTCCTCACCCCACCCCAACAGACGGTCGATGAGTTCCGCCTTCCTGCCCGATACCTTGAGCATGCGCTCCTTTAGGAGCGCTTTCAACTCGGTTACTTTGAGGCCAGCGAGTTCTCCGGGAGAAGGTAGGGAATCGTCTGACACTCTCTCACCGCATCCATTAGGGGGCGCCCTGAGCCTTTCAACCCCTTGGGATGAGGGACACTTGGAAGGGACGATTGTAGGAGAACGGCCGTAGGCCGCGGACTGGGTGGACGGAGAACGGGTTCACTGATTTCGGTATTGCGCTATCTGTTCGGCAGTCCAGCCAAAGCCCTCAAGTTGCTCGTCGGTGTACCGTTCAGTCGGATTACGGTGCCAATGAATCTGTTCGTCGGTCCAGCCAAATGCCCTGAGTTCGTCGTCGCTGTATTCTACTTCGGTTGAGGCGGCTGCAGGTTCGGCGGCGGGTTCCGCTGTAGGTTCAGCGGCAGGTTCGGCGTCAGGTTCCTCTTCCACTTCCCCCTCTGGCTGTGGCGGGAAGGCGGCATCCTGTTCGGGAGTCTCTTCATCAGGCTCGGCGGGGACCTCGCTCATCGCGCCCCGCTGCTCGTCAGCATCCTCCAACACCTGCTCTTCCGTACTCTTCCGTTCAGCCTTCTCAGGCTGTGCAACCTTCTTCCACGCCTTGCCCGTCTTATGGGCGCCGACAAGCGCAAAGATGGACATCAGGATGAAGATGGCAGCGACAGGTGATGCCAGCGGTTGTAGGAAGTGGGTCGTTATCTCAGCGTCAATCGTCGCCTTGTAGCCCTGCTCGAAGGGCGGGTCGGTATATTCGAAAATGACACAGTAACTGCCGGCGGGGACATTGAAATCCACTTCAAAAGGCTCGCCGATTTTCAACGATTCTTCCGAGGCGTACCTGAGATTAACTTGTAGATTTTCAATCGAAAGACCTTGGCTGTCTAGACATCTCCCATCAAAGAAGCCGATGCGGAATCCCGTGTCACCGCCATCGAATCGATATGAAACGACCTCGATGGTGACCGGAACTGTGGTTACACCGGAGATTGCTATTGGAAGTCCGGGAAGGTTGAGGTCGTACTGGAAGGAACCGGAGAACTGGCCCTTTCCATCCCAAATCTTGGATTCCATCAGTGCAACGTCGCCTACCGACCAAGCCTTCGGGTTTTCAGGGTCATTCCGATCAATAATGACATTTTCAGCGGTGTTCTGATGAGGGTTCGCAGAGATGTCACCATAGGTGACTGGCCAGAGCGCGACCGCTCCGAAGACGACCACGAGAAGAAGCATCAGGACGACGTTGATTCGACTACTGTTTCTCAACTCCTTCAGTTTCACAGACTTCTCACGCCGGTTGATTTCCCTCTGGCGCGCCTCATTCTGCTCCGCTAACTTGGCAAACGCCCCCTCATCGATTGGCTGTTTCCTCTGGGGAGGGCCACGGGTAGGTCGACCCTTGGCACGGCCGCTGGGCGGGCCCGAGGGTTTGGTGGGTGTCGGCGGGCCGCTAGGGCCGGCTGGTGGAGGCCCGGTGGGACCCGCGCTTGGAGGTCCACTCGGGCCGGACTGCATACGCTCGGCAATGTGGGTGGTAATATCAACGCGCCGTTGGTCTGGAATCGGTTTGAATGGCCTGCAAAGTGGCGCAGTCATTCGTTTGAGGTAGATTGGGGGTGCTGGATGACAAGCACAGGTCTCAAGAATGAAGCCGGACACGGCGCCGCTGATGACATTGCGACTGGCCATTCTCTCGCGCGGCCCGCGCCTCTACAGCACGAGGCGTCTCGTCGAGGAGGCGGATGCCCGGGGATGCTATGTCGAGGTGCTCGACCCGATGATGCTGAGCATCACCGTCGGCAATGAGAAGCCGCGCATTCTCAACGAGGGCTGGCCTGTTGAGGTCGATGCCGTGTTGCCGAGAATCGGCTATTCAATCACCCGGCACGGAGTGGCGTTGGTGCGTCAGTTCGAGCGGCTGGGTGTGCATGTCTCAAACAGTAGTGAGGGAATAAGTCGCAGCCGCGACAAGTTGCAGGCGACGCAGTTGCTGACCAGAAATCGAATTCCGGTTCC
>DAVI01000040.1:9146-11277 GCA_002505495.1 Euryarchaeota archaeon UBA59
ATCGTCATCAAGGTCAGCGAAGGCACGCAGGGCAGTGGAGTACATCTCGTTCACTCCGAGGAGAGGGCTCGCGAACTGACCTACAAGCTGCTCTCAGAGGGACACCAGGTCCTGGTTCAGGAATACATCGAGGAGAGTCACGGCCGAGACATCCGCGTACTGGTCGTCGGCGGTGAGGTGGTCGCGGCAATGCGTCGCGTCGCCAGAGGCGGAGAGTTCCGCTCCAACTACCATCTCAATGGAACGGTCGAGAATGTTGACCTACCAGAGGAATACGCCGAAATCGCCCGCCGGGCGGCGAGGCTCCTCGACCTTGAAATCGCGGGAGTTGACCTACTGGAGAGCGAGAGGGGGCCACTGCTTCTCGAAGTCAACTCTTCACCCGGATTGGAGGGCATCGAGAACGCCACGGGAGTCAACGTGGCAGGCGCTATCATCGAGCACGTGATGGCCCACCAAGCATTCAGTCAGGTCGAATTGGACCAACTGCTCCGAAGCCGTCTCGACCACGGGGTGCTCAGCATCTCTGTTGAGCGCCACCCGCATCTGGCGGGAAAACAGATCGGAGACATCTTCCGCGACCCGAGTGAACAGGTCGTCTTTGCAGTCGCCCGCGAGGGTATGCACGTCTGGAAGCCACGTCGAACCTTCACCTTGAGAGAGGGGGACGAGGTGGTCTGCTACGGAGAACTTGGCAGAATCAGGCAGATGGTCAAGCCCTTCCTGACCGATGTAGAGAGTCGCTCCGAAGACTATCTCGAGGATGCCCACTGGCAACCTGAGTGGACTTAACTCGGGAATTCCGGTTCTCGCGCGCGAACACTTTTCGCTCAACTTCACGCGCTGGGTGAAACTGGCCAATTCTCGGATTCGGAAAAATGCGAATCGCTCCACATGGGGCGGATAATCAAAACCCCGCGCGAAGCATTCATAGTCAATACAACGCACACCTCGCTCCCCTGCAAGGGGATGGGAACTCGGTATCACTTCGGTGCTGCCATCGACGAAGAGAGGTCAAAATGACGACGGAAGAAGAGGATGAATCGGCGCCATTCAGCGACGCTAGCGCTCGCCAGTACATCGAGCGTTTCAGTGACGAACTCGTCGGTCACGGACTGCAGTTGCCGAGCCGTCTAGTCCGTCTCGCAAACCTGCCACTGCTCGACAGTTACGGCCAACATCTAGCCGCCGAGAAGAAGAGTCGGCACACTAGCCGAGCCTACGAGATCGCAGCCAGGCAATACATCGCTGCGACGCTTCCAGGAGAGTCGGACCCGAGCAAGGAGGATGTCGAAGAGTTGACCGTGCAGGAGGCATTGGATCGGCTCGACCCGAACAACGGAAGATTCGACCTTTGGTTGCAGACACTTTCCCACCTGCGTGCGTCCACCGTGAACGCCCGGATTGCCGCCGCCTCCCACCTCCTCAAATGGCTCGGCCACGCCGTTCCCGAATGGGTCATTCGACCTCAGAGAAGCAAGCGGCTACCTCGGATTCTCACCCGTGATGAACTGCGCAAGCTGCTGCTCGCCGCCCAGCAGTCTGAGAACCCATTGGCCGAGGTCGTTGTGACGCTGCTCTTGGAGAGCGGTCTTCGGGTCAGTGAACTCTGTAACTTGAACGAATCAGACATCGACATGCAGGACAAGTCGGCGCAGGTCTGGAGTGGGAAGGGTGACAAGGACCGGAGAGTCTTGTTCTCTCATCGGAGCGAGGATGCTCTGGAGAAGTGGGGGCTCTACCGAAATTCACTCGGTCTGCGAAATGAGGAGGCCTTGTTCGTTAACGGGAGAGGCAGTCGAGTGACTTCGCGCAACCTTCAGAAGATGATGGATTCGCTGGGGGATTCGGCCGGAATTCCTCGCACTCGGCTCTCACCACATGTACTCAGACACAACTTCGCCACCGGGCTTCTCGAGAGGGGGGCCGACCTAGTGAGCATTCAGCGGTTGATGGGGCATTCCAACATCGCCAGCACTAGAATCTACCTTGAGATCAGTGACCAGACGCTGAGGGAAGTCTACCGAAGGGCGCAGGAGATTGACCTCTTCGAAGAGATTGAATGAGATTCGTTCACTTGTTCTTCTTGCCTGCACGCTTGTCCAACTTGGCAGGGCCCTTCCAGTTCGCG
>DAVI01000040.1:11384-15440 GCA_002505495.1 Euryarchaeota archaeon UBA59
CAGCGTGAGCAGTTTTCGCGTGGTGGCATCTCGACCACCTTCCGAAGGCGACCATACTTCCTCCTCGGCATGGCCGGCGCTTCCCGAGTGAGGGCCGATGAACCTAATGGGTCGGAATGTTGTCCTAATCAGCGATGATGCCAAGCCCAATTTTAGGGTAATGAATCAACTTGGATTGTTGAAATCTCGGACCCAGCCGAACTCCTCGACGGTGGTTGGTGAGGCACCCTCAAGCCATCTCTCGTGGAAGGCTGACTTTCTCGAGTCGGCGGTCTTCGCTCCGCCGCGGCCCTTCTTGACCGCCCTCTTTCGGACAGATGATGAGGATGTGTCGGCGTCGATGTGACCCGCTTCAGTTGATGTTCGGACCTTGTCGCGCAGTTGATTGGCGGTGTTGGACTCGACTTGGTCTGAAGCTCTGACCAGCCCAATCCGTGCAACACCGGCGCGCTTCGCCTCTTTGGCGACTCTCGATTCGGCTGCCGCCTTTGCTGCAGCGACCTTCTCTTCGGCCTTGCGGCGACGGGTTGCCGCAGCCTTCAGGGCCGACGCTTTTCTCTTGGCTGCTGCCTCTTCTTCGGCCTTTGCCTCCGCCTTCTTGCGACGGGTTACGGCTGCCTTCTTGGCAGCTGCAATTCGCTTTGCGGAACGCTCTGCCTCTGCTGCGGCCTTCTCCTCGGCCTTGCGTTTGCGAGTCGCTGCAGCCTTCTTCGCGGCTGCCGCTCTCCTGGCTGCTGTTGCTGCTTTCTTGGCCTCTTCTTCTGCCTGGGCTGCGGCCTCCGCCCTGAGTGCGGCGTTTCTCTTACGAGTGGCCGCCGCCTTCTTCGCGGTCGCTGCCTTCTTGGCGGCTGCAGCGGCTTCTGCCTCGGCCTTCGCCTTGGCTGCAGCGTTCCTCTTTCGAGTCGCCGCCGCCTTCTTCGCCGCCGCCTTGCGCTTGTCCATTAGAATGGCTTCAGCCGCGGCCTTCTCTTCAGCCTTTTGCTGTCGCTCTGCTGCTGCTGCCGCCTTCTTCTTCTCACGCGTCCTTCGAGCGCGCGTTTCGGCGGCTTTCTTGGCAGCTGCCGCTTTCTTGGCGGCCGCAGCGGCCTCGGCCGTCGCCTTCTCGGCGGCTTTTCGCTTGCGAGTAGCGGCAGTCTTCTTGGCTGCAGCAGCCTTCTTTGCGGCCGCCTCGGCATCGGCTTTCGCCTTAGCTTCCGCATTCCTCTTGCGAGTTTCAGCAGCCTTCGCCGCGGCTGCCTTTCGCTTTGCAGCATCCTCCTCGGCCTTCTTCTCCGCTGCCTTCTCAGCAGCGGCGTCGTCGAGCACCTTCTGCTTTGCTTGGGCTCGCTTTTTGGCGACTGCGGCCCGCTTCCTGCGCTCAACGGCATCAGCCTTCAGCATCCTCTCCGCCCGCTTGCGTCGATCCTCCGCGTCGTCAGAACCCCTGCCAGCCAATTTCATTGCCCCGAACAGATAGAAATCATCTATGAATATCAACCTCTCGCTCCATGCGTCAGAATCCACACTTTGCGCGGCAATGCTGATGCCCTACCCACGCGCGTGGCCGCCCGTGGCGAACGAAGACGATGGCGAGCAGGGGCCAGCCCCCTCCACTGTGGTGGGAGTCCACGCCAGCCAGAGCAGGCTTTGGGTGCAAGTGAAAAAAGGAAAACCCGAGATGAAGGTTGACAGCGACAATCGGCTGCGACATGGCAACTGGCCGGACTCCGCAATCAGCCTGTTCCTTGGTGATGTCTGTGATGCACTACTCCGCTGTTTCGGCGCCCATGAGCCGCCGAACGTGACCCAACCGCCGGGCTTCGACCAGCAGAAATGGTCCATGGTGATTCGAGATACGACCTTGAGTATCGAGGTCCACAGCCGCTCTTACTGGGGCTTCGGGCTGTTCGACTCCTGCTTCCTCAACGAACTGGTCATGGAGGGCCCGCTCGAGAGGAGGAGCAGATTGGCATTCGACCTAGTGGCGTCGCTCGGGAGGAACCCGTGGGAGCCGACTCTGGGCCTCATGTGGAAGCGGGGGACTGGAGCGAAGGGGGAGCAACATCGCAAGGCGTGGGAGGAATTGTTGGACCATGCCAGGGAGCAGATGTCAGATGACATCCAACTCCATCAAGACCGGTTGAACGAACTCGAGGGGAGGCTCGACCAGTTTGAGGAGGAGGACCATTCGGAATGGACCCGTGACCATGCCGAGGCTAGTCTTGTGTTGGCTGGCCATCATCTAGAGACTGCGCGCGGCGCTTTGCACGACAGGAACGCAACGGGCGTGGAGCGTGCCTTAGGTAGGGTTGAGGCGACACTCATCGAGGCTGACCCGACCACTGAAGTCACTCGTACACCATTCCAACTGGCGGACGACCTGTTGCATGATGAGGCCGTTGAAGTCGATGAGGAGGCACTCAAAGAACAGATTCTCGTCCACGAGGAACTGCCCACAGATGTCGCCCGCCTGACGCCTGACGAGATTGCCACCGCCACCGATGATGTCGCCGCTGAGGATCTGCTCACCGGCGTTGACGATGAGCCAGTCGACTCCATCCCATTCGTCGACCTAACAGAATCCGAGTAGACTCGGTGTAAGCACAACAGACTAACTCAGCCGAAGAGGCGCTCGTACATCCACATCCAGATGTTGTCGGTCTGGTAGGGCTGGTTGGCCAGATATATGACCGCGGAGAAGACGATGCAGACTGTGTAGATGAGCCCCTTGGAAATCTGCCAAGCATCATCGGACTCCTCGTCGAAGTAGCGAATCAATCCAGCGGCCTGCTGGATGTTCGGGCCCTTCGACTTCTTGTCCTTCTTGAGAGCCATGTGATGCGCCCGACCTGCCTCGCGTATATGAACGCGACGAATTGACTCGACGACCCTTAAGGGTCGATGGTCTCGACTAGGACACAGCCGTCAGCGAACTCGACTATTCGGCTGGCACAGTCAACCGCCTCATCGAGGTTCTTGGTTTGGAAGAGCACCTTCCTCTCCCCTGCGCTGGTCTGTAGGACGACTCGGTGACTCAGGGCCTCAAGAGTCTCGTCGTCCACGGTCTGGTATACCCAGTCCTCCTGCTCAACCTCCATCTGCGGCTCGACCGGCACTAGGGGTCCCTGGCCGACCTGACTGTCCTCCGCTCGCTCCTGTATCTGCTTCCACTCATCCCGGGCCGAGATGCTGCGCTCCAGCATCTCACTCGTCTTGGCCGCACGCGCTCTCGCACTGGCAAACGCGTCTCGATTCGCCTTCGCCAATTTACTGACTCTCGACTGCTTTCTTGCAGCGGACTCTTGCTTCTTTGTCATTCGCATCCCATCTAGCTAACCGTAAACGGCCAACTGAGCAGCAGGTGCGCTGTCGGTGGTATAACCGTTGCAGGTCGGGCCATGCTCGAAATGGCGGTTTCGTGACTCATTCCTCTTCGCCAATCGCGGGGTCTTCCGAAATGTCGGGGAGCCTCACGAAAAGCAGCCCGGCGATCGGAACCGCGACCACCGCTGCCCAGCCCTGCAGATAGCCCCATTCTGCACCAAGCATCATCTGACGGAAGAAGTGGAGCGCGGCTATGCTCAAGGTGATCAACAGCGCCGACTCGAAGGCTCTGCGACCAATTGGGAGGTCCAGTCTCTTCTCGGGGTGGGTGGCGAGCAGTGGGAGTGCCATCATCGCGACTCCAAGACCGGGAACGAGTGTGGCTGTCAGCGGCTCGCGGATGGTGAGGAATTGGAGGGCGATTGTGATCGCAAGGAGAAATCCCCACGCCTCGGAGCGAGGTCTCTCGTCGAGCCCTGCGAGGGGAAGCAGAGCGCCGAGAAGGCCGGCCACGGCGAGGGGAAGCGTGAGGCTGAACGAGAGCCAAATGGCGGAGCTCCAACCTGAGACGTTGGGGAGCGGTTCGAGCAGGAGCGCGCCCGACGCCCAAGTAAAGAGGAGGGTGTGCCCGAAGAACAGGGTGAGGCCGAGGAAGCGACGCTCCTTCGCCTGCCCCCTCTTCTCGTTCAGCCGGGTAAGCAGTTCGAGGAAGTTGGGCCACGCGAGGATGAGGATGAAGAGTGAGGTGGCGAG
>DAVI01000101.1:0-1795 GCA_002505495.1 Euryarchaeota archaeon UBA59
GTTCCGTTTCCGTTGTACGTGCCTGTGCCACCGCCTGAACTGCCACTGCCTGTATTTCCATATCCTTGATGAGTCGTTTCGACAATCGAGTGAACATAATTTGTCATATTGGAATGGATGATGTGGGCGTCATCGTTAGAATCGAGTACAATGGCTGTTTCATATCCATTCCCGTTACCCGCTGATCCGTTGCCGTGTGAGTATGTGGTTGCCACCCATGTCCCTGAAGCATTCGTATGATAGCGTAGTTGTCGCCAGGAAACCATCTGATCTGTGATGTGGACAACGTCATTTGAATCAATAGCAATCGAAGTGTGTTCACCACAAGAAAGGGCACCATTATTCCCACAGGTAGTGAAATTCGGTGAGTTCGGACTTGAGGACCAGGAGCCCCCAATGTTGTGAACATAATTCAATCTATGATAGCCAGTTGCTTTGGTAAATGCGATGTGCAAGTAATCATTTGAATCGATGGCCATAGAGATATGTTGCGGATGGGCTTGATTCCAAGTGGTACCTGGAATGGTTTCTACTTGCCAAGTATTGTTCTGGTTTGTTGTGTGATTCAAGCCCGCTCTATTGCTATAGGCGATGTGGACTTTGTCGTTGGAATCAATCGCAATGTCCTTCCATCCTTCGAGAATGTCAGGGTATGAAGTTGTTTCAAGAATGGTTGTAACCCACGTTCCATTCACATTGGTAGTGTAAGCCAATTCTGACGCGGTATTACCACATTTCACAGAGTGTGCAACATGTACAGCATCATTGGAATCAATCGCAATTGCAGTTGTACATCTGGAGTTTGGCCACACCGTATTCATTGAAGCAATTGCAGATGTCGACCAAGAGCCACTAGAATCCGTGGCATACATGATGTCCTTGGAGGAGAGGTTGGTATACGAAATGTGGACATTGTCGTTGGAGTCAACGGCAATCGAGGTGAATTTTCCCGTTTCTTGGTTGGTTGAAGTACTACCATTATCGAGGGATTGATGACTCCAACTCCCTGATTTATCAGTGGCATAAATTAGGCTATCTGTATAGGTGTCAAAATAGGAAATGTGGATGTTATCATTGGAATCAATGGCTGCATCGACATGGTAAAAGTATGCATTGAAACCGGTACCACCAGAAGCATGGATAGGGGTTGTCGTGCCATTAGAGACACCAGAACTTCCCAGCCAGTTGAATGTGATAGGGGTCATTGCTGTGTTGTTGGTTAGCGTCACATTTGTAAAAGCAGGTGATAATGAAGGTCCCCCAACGAAAAATTGCTCCTCAAGTTCGTTGAGAACAGGGTTTTGGTCATTCATTGAATCGTTGAATCCGTACAATGAACCG
Source organism: Euryarchaeota archaeon UBA59 (assembly GCA_002505495.1). Classification (GTDB taxonomy): domain Archaea; phylum Thermoplasmatota; class Poseidoniia; order Poseidoniales; family Thalassarchaeaceae; genus MGIIb-Q1. The sequence continues at coordinate 1,342 of DAVI01000101.1, forward strand.
GCCTGCGTCATCAGCAACATGAGGGTCGCGAGAAGGAGGCTCTTCGCGCAGGCGTGCGTACGCATGAGGATGACGCAATATGTTCAGCCATATAGGATAATGGCCGGTACTCATCGTTGAGAGAGAACCATTCAACAGACGCTATCCTGCAATCAGCCAATCATCGGGTCGTCATCGTCGTCGACCTCGAACTCGGCGTCGGGTGCCGGAAGCAGGTTCTGCTGCTGCTCGAACATCTTTCGAACATTCTCCTCGATGCGGCGCGCATCAGCCATCAACTCGTCGAGCGGTATCTCGATGTCGGTCATGTCACTGAACGCCTCTGCGGCAATCGCCGCAGCCCGCGCATCTGGATACATGGGGTTGCACTCCGCCAGCAGCGCTGTAACGTCAAGTCCCCTCCTGTCCCCCTCCGAAAGTAGCCAACCAGCGATTCCCGAGACGATTCCGTCCC
>DAVI01000101.1:2017-8506 GCA_002505495.1 Euryarchaeota archaeon UBA59
CGCCACAGGCGGGAACTCTCTGTCGATGACGGTCCCCAACTGGGTCAAATTGAGCGCCTTGACGATGTGGCTAGAAGCGATGATTCCAACCATTCCAACAGTTGAAAAACCGCATACTGCGATTCCGCCAGTCGAATTTGCGTCGGCATCCTTGTGAAGCACGAGAGGGAATCCGTGAACATCGCCTTCACCACTCATCCGAACACCTTCCAACCGCTTCGCGCCGCCCATCCGTCAAATACCCGTCGAATCGAATTCCTTCGAATGAAACTCATTCGATGAACTCAGACCACTCCTCTTCGTCGGGGTAACGGTACCACCAGACATCGACTTCGTCCTTCCACCACTCGACTCCGTCGTCGTCGACATGGTAGCTTTCCGAATCTGTGTAATCATCCTCGCCGCCACTCTCCTCCTCGTAACCATCGTCCCAAGTCGCCTCCTGCCTGTGGGCTCTCGCACTCACCGGCGCCGGACGATTGCTGGGGCGCACTCCTGTCTTTCCACGAGACGGTAGGCTACCCTCTTCACCGGACCAGCCTCTAGGTCGGGGCCTTTCTCGGTATTCGTCGTCGAGAGGCTTTGTGTCACGCGGTGGGGCGCGTCGGTAATCCGCAGTGGAGCCCTCGGGTTCTTCGAAGTCCTCATGCCAGTCATCATCCTCCTCTTCCTCCTCTTCGTCATCCTCGCGGGTGAGGGTTCGCAGGCCGATGAATCCGCCAATCAGCAAAGCTAGGACGACAAGGGCGATTGCGGCCATCATCGTGGTTGACATTCCTGCAGAATCGCCGCCACCCGACCCTCCACCGTCGACCAGCGGAGTGAGTGGAATCACTGTGAAGTCGATTATCGTAGTATTATCAGAACTGGTGTAACCACCAGCCGAAGCGGTGAGAACGACCTGCAATTGGCGGTCCCCTGCAGGAGCACCGAAGAGGGCGCGCATTTCCAGTTCTATGTTGTCCTTAGACTGGTTTGAGGAGAGGCTGAACGAGGTTGAAGGCCCGAAGAAGATGTACATCCCGGTTGGCGGGCTGATAGTCACATCGACCGTGACTTGGACTTGGTTCGGATTTCGGACCGCGCAATCCAGCGTCGAGGCGCTGCCGTTCTCTCGCAGGTTCCAGGTGATTTGATCGCAGGTCATCTCAAGGGGAAGCAACTCGGAGTCGGGCTGGTTTTGGTTTCCACCACCACCGTCTCCACCATCCTGGAGTGGGGGAAGGAGGATGACCCGCTCATCGTTGTCTGGGAGGTCGAGCCATTGCAGGGTAGAGGTGCCGATGGTGAGGTCCAACTCGCCGCCCTGTGGATAGTGAATCTGAATCTCCGCCGTCCCATCGATTCCGACGCTGACTTGGCCGTTGCTGGCGGTCGCTTGGTTGCTCTGGTTGCCAAGAGACCATTCCACCACGATTCCCCGCAGAAGCGGTTGCTCTACGCTGTCGGCTGAAGAGAGTATGACCGTAACACTGCCCTCGCCATCTTGGTCAAGTTGCACATAGGATACATTCGTTTCGAGGGTTGCATCGATCCTCGACTCGAAGTTCGCACTGCCACTCGCCGACGCCACCGTCTGCTGGGTCGAGCTCCAACTGCCGCCGCCGTAGGAGGCAGTCACCTGCGACACCCAATTGAACAGGGTCGGGCTCTCCTCCTGCAAATCCACCCAGTCACTCCAATTCCAACTCGCCTCGCCTGCAGAATCAGTCACTCCACCCAAAACCCAAGCCGAATCAACCTGCTGAGAGGTGGTGTTCCAGATTCCTGCACTTCCCCAAGTGTGGAGATCGATGGCAACCGCCTCGCCGACAAGAGGAATTCCCTCGCTCTCCAACTGAACTTTGATTTCAATCGGCAGACCAGCCCTGACCAACGCATCGGCGAGCGAATTACCAGAGGTGCTCCCAGTCACGACCTCAACCGAAATCAACGCTCCGCGCACACTGTTGTTCAGCGACTGAACAGGCCCCGCCGACACGACGGTCCAATTGACGTTGCCCAACAGGTCACCACAGACGACTGCCACATGGTGGTCGGTCAAATCGTCGAGGGTTGCGAGGGTCAAGGAGGTCGAGGAACCGGCTGAGATGTTCGTCACCTCGGTCAGACCGCTAACGTCCGTTATCGGCGTCACCTCAAGATAGACCGCGTACCACGCCACATCATCCGAAGCGCTTTCAGTCCAGGCAACATCGACGAAACCACCGTTGTCAGACGCTGTGTCGACCGCTGTCAACCCAGTCACAGAATCGGGAGGCGTCACATCCACGGGAGGGAGATCAGCAACGGCGATGGTGACCACATTTGAGAGGTAGCTCAAAATGCCGTTTGAGTAGACTGCGCGCACGCGGTAGTCCCATGTCGTGCCTGATACATTGTCATCATCCATGGTTGCGTTGAACGGTGAGCCATGGTGAGGAGCCCCGAGCAAAGGTGTCGAGCCGTTCACCCACCTGAATATCTGATATGAGAGGAAATCCGACTCGAGCATCGCGGCATCATTCCACATGATGAACACCCGGTGAGTCGCATTGCCCGGGTCCCACAAGACCTGATACTCATGAATGACCGGTGCATCTCTGAACACTTGGTTCGACATCCCGGCGACCCACTCTATCTGAAGCGCCTCCAAGGTGAGAGTTCCTGCGTCGCTAGAGTTGAACGGAAGAGCGACATTGAATGGCCCGGCTCCTGACAGCATCTGAAGATTGAGGGAGTTGGTGAGATTGCCTAGCATGAGATTCGTGTCGACAACGAAGATTGCATCATAGGTGAGAGAGAGGTCCTTCAGCAGTATTGTTCCGTTTCCTATGGATGTAGCACTTGGCATAACGAACGCCATTTCGATTCCAAAGGGGAATATCTGGGATGGCAACCACGGAATCTTGCTGGTTAGGCTCTGCGATATGTTGCCCATGTCCATCCATGTCAGTTCGTCAACTCCGTTCTGGCCGTCACCCGCATATCCAATCAGACTGCCCTCCTCTTGTCCGTCACCGTCGAAATCGAAGGATACGCTGTGCCAGCCGGCGAGATAGAGGCCTTTTGTCGCCTCGCCGGCAGTCACTAACTGCTCGACCAGTCCATCGCCATCGAGGTCGGCGAGCAGCACCTCGCGCGGTGCGGTGTGGGGGGCGAGTGTGCCAATCGATGTGGCGACACTCCCATTGGCACCAAAAGAGCGCACATCGAGGAAACCGGTGAAGGTGGAGTCATTGTTGTCGGTGGTGCCGAGGATGGGTTGCAGGAGGTCAACACTTCCGTTGCCGTTCCAATCCCCTACCGTGTGGTTGTTGAGTTGAGTCGAATTGTCGATTTGGATCGACCAGCCATTTCCATTGAAGGTCGAGATACAGACCCCCAAGTCGGTGCTTCCGAGCAGGTCGAGAAGTCCGTCTCCGTTCCAATCGAGCGTCATCAGGCCGCTCTTGATACAGTCAAACGAGGTGTTTGTGATGAGTGGGACCCACATACCCCCCGAACTGTTCCACATACTGACATGGCCGTCATTGCCATCTGAGACTGCCACCGTGGCATTTCCACTCCCCCAAAACTGTCCCGTGGTAACCGAGGCGAGAAGCGCCCCCTGCACCGAGCCGTTGGAACTGACCGTAGTGGTCGCACCGATGCCGAATGAGCCGTTCACCGGATTGAAGACATACTCACGGAGAGCCCCGGCAGCGTGCACCGAGACCAGCTCGTCGTCGCCGTCGCCGTCGAAGTCGCCAACGGCTAGGTCAGTGAGTCCTTCGCCGAGCGTGAGGTTGGTTGAGTCGGCCCAGCCGCCGGTAGATAGCGAGATGTGGATGCAAGCGGATTCGTTGGTGGGGTCAGTGGCAGCGATGTCAGCACGGCCGTCACCATCGAAATCTCCGATGTCGAGTGTGGTGGCGCCGTCGCAGGTCGATTTCCAACTGACGGCGCTGAAACCGGTTGAAGGAGACCAATCGAAGTAACCGATTGCCGGGCTGCTGCTACCGTTGGGCCAAGTGTGTTCCCGTTGCAGGAAGATGGGTTCTGGGCGGTTGTCCGCATCAATGTCGCCGACCTCCAAATCATCGATCATTCCCGTCGCAACCCAAGAGCCGCCAAAGTCGGGTGAGTACTCGACGGAGAGGTCAGCAGTCTGCAGTTGGGAGACACTCGGAAGGTATACCATTTCCAGTTGGGCGCCGTTTGAGTCGACAGAACTCGAGTTCGTCGAACTACCATCTGAGAAGGTGGTCTGGTTGCCCAGGTCACCAAATCCGACCTCCATCCAAGCCCACTCGTACTGACCGTCCTCAGCGATGTCGAGGGTGACTGTCCCCGGAGAGGGCGATAGGTGGGAGTAACCAATCTCGAATGAGGCAGAGGTAATCGTCGTATTGCGCTCCAAGGTGAGGGCGATTGCTGAATTGACGGAGCTGCCGTTGAGGTTCAACTGAGAGGTTGGGTTTCCATCAGCAAAAGTAGTGATTGTGCCCGAGCCGTTACCGGCCACGGCGAAGGGCGTGAGGAGGGACACCAACATCAGGAAACATATCGCAATTGGAGCGCGGCGGCTCAAATTTGATGTCAGCATGGCTCCACCCGGAGCGTAGCGACGGGTGGCAGGTATCAAGTCAGTTTCGGACTCATTTCACTCAAATAATGATAATATGGGCCATTCCCCTCAATTCCGAGCCCACATCTCCCAAGATATTATTTCCATTTTGAATAGAAAATGACAGAGTGGATTTCCAGTGCACCATCCGGATAATTGAGAGAAAACTGGAAAGTTAGAGTAGCAACGATTAAAATAACCTCCTCAATCGCTGAGTGAGTGGTTGGCAATGTCGATTGAAGAAGAGGCTGTAGAACTCAATAATCGGATTCTGGTCCGTGTCGGAGATGTCGAGCTAGACTTGACCGGCACCGCGAAGGAAATCGATGCGCGGATGGCCAAGGAGATGCAGAATGAAATTTGGTCCAGCGCTTTGGCCAACATCAGGAACGCTCGCGAATCAGCAATCGAGGCGGCCAGGGAGGCGGCCCGAAACTCAGGCCTTCCAGAGCGAGGCTCCGCCTTCAAGACGCTCTGCGACAACAACAACCTGAACCGAAAACCGGACCAGGTTCTGGCTGCCATTCAATACCTGCGAGAAGTCGAGGGTGTGCACGACTCCCCTCCCCGTGTCATCCAACAGTTGTTCGACGATGCCGGCATCGAACACCCCGGTAACCTCAGCCTCTACCTGAACCGCCTTCGTGAGAGGGGTTTCCTGACCTACCCTGCAGGTGATGGCAACAAGAAGAACCGCTTCGCAATCGTCACAACAGAGGGTCGAACTCATCTCGACAGCCGCTCAACGAGGTGAGACCGATGGCTGAAGAGGGTCCACAGGACCTCTCCTACCAGACCTTCGTCGGGGCTGATCTGACGGGCGCTGACTTTGAGGGGGCAAATCTCCGACGGGCGATATTCGACGGGGCTGACCTCGAAGGGGCGAACTTGTCTGGGGCGGATTTGAGGAATGCGTCATTCGTGGATGCCAACCTGATGAAGGCTGCATTGGACGGTGCCGACATGAGGGGAGCCCGTTTTCTGAGAGCGAAACTGAGTCTCTCGAACATGCAGGATGCGAAGTTGGAAGGTGCCGACATGCGGGGCATCAGAGGCCGTTACGCTGTCTGGCGCAGGGCCGACTGGTGGAATGCAAAGATGGATGAATCGCTGCGAAAGGCGCTCTCGAAGAAGTGGCCTAGAGCACAAAACGAATGACTCACGAAAGGGCTGCCTTGCCCTGAGGAATCGCCAGTACGAGCAACGGGAAGACAAGGCAGAGAAGCGAGCAGACGCCTTCGATGGCGGCGCTCGCCCCCAATGAGTAACTGAAGCCATAGTCTTCTGCGATGACGGCCATCCAAATCTCCCCTGCAACCATTGTCAAGCCGAACAGGGCGCCGCCGCCGGCGCTGATGTAGACCCCGAGCCGCTTCTTCTTGACCAACATCGAGCCGCCAACAATCAGAATCACCGAGGTGAGAGCGAACATCACGATTGTGAAGAGCAACTGTCCAGACTCGACCAGCGCATCGAACTGAGCAGCCTCCTCACCGCTCACTCCTTCAGTGGTGCTGACGGCATCGGCCATTGAAAGGGTCAGGATGAGCAGCGCTGAGATCAGCAACAAGCCGACTGCACCGATGATTTCGATGACTCCGATGGTGACTGGGATGGCGTTGTTCGGTTTGAGCGGAATTTCGGGCATGACCGGCTCATCGGACAACACATCACCCGACAGAACATCATCAGGTGGACCACTGTCCAAAGTTCCCATGTTCTACCCAAAGCGGGGTTCTCCTTCAATCCTCACCACAGGCACGCAGGGATTCAGCCAATTCTGCCGGAATCGGTTTCGATTCAAAGTTGTCGAGGTCGACGCACACGGTCACCACCTTGCCGTTCCAGCAGAGCAGACCATCCTGATTCTCGAACCGGTAGCGCCAGGTGCAGGACTTGGT
>DAVI01000101.1:8695-14565 GCA_002505495.1 Euryarchaeota archaeon UBA59
GCTCCCAAGACTCCTCGAAAAACCGGTGAGCCAAGTCAAAGTACTGGGGGTAGAAAACCACACTCGCAACATCGAGCATCGGCCAGTCCACCCGCCGCCGCAGAACCACCGCCATGATCGAGGCTTGCACCCTCACTCAATCAACCTCGCGCATCCGCAATCTACCGGAGGCGGACCCACCGCGATTCGAACACGGGTTTCCAGCTCCGGAGGCTAGAGTGATATCCAGGCTACACTATGGGTCCAGTGACCCACGGAGCCGACTCACCACTATCAACATGAGGACTAAGGGCGAATAAAGGCGGACCCACCGCGATTTGAACACGGGTTTGAGGCTCCGCAAGCCCCAGTGATATCCAGGCTACACTATGGGTCCAGCGAATCGCCGACCTGCCGGCCCGATTTAACCTCGCCGCATGAGCATGGCAGCGGTTACGCCTCTGTCAAAAGGAGGGGGGTGCTCCCGACCGTCGAGAGAAGGAGATTGTAAGTTGACGGCCGGGAGCGGGGTGTAGAAGTGAGTTCAACTGGTGACTGCGTAGATTCTCTTGCCGGTCGCCCGATCCTGAGTCCACAATATTTCCTTGCAGTGTCTAGGAATGAAGAATCCAACCTTGCGTGGAGTCAGACCGTGGTTTTTCATTCGCCTCTCATTTGCCAAGGCGGCTACAATTTCGCTTGCGGTACAGTTTGGATTTGTTGAGACATAATCCAGTATCTCTGACCTCAGTCGATTGAAGCGCGCCTTCTTTTGGGTGCCGTGTCTACTTTGCATCAATCTCTCTTGGTCGACCGTTCACCTATGAAGGAAAGTGGGGGGTGCCCGGGATATCCCATCTCATTGCAGGGGTACGATGGTCTTCCAGCGCGGTTCTGCGAGCTTTTTCGCCTTTCCATCCATGACGATTGGGTGTGGGTGAGTCAGCACTCCATGCATCCCCTCAACAGAGAATTTCACCCTCAATTCCACGAATCTGTCCCTTTCGCACACTTCTAAGAGTTCGTCATCCAACTCCTCGCTCGCCTGCTCGTCCGCGTATCCTTCGTTGGTGATGCAAAGCGTTGAACCGTCGAGATGTGCACGTGGCTGAAAGTCGTGGTCATCGGGGTCTTGCATCCTGACTTCAAGGTCGACAACGACCCTCCCGCGCACTGTCATCTTGGTGATGTCAATCGACGAAACCATCTCAACCGACTCCCGCCACTCCGGTTTGCTGAAAGAACATTCGCACGCGCCCACCCGTCACCGTTGGGCTATCACGGATGTTCAGGAGATTGACTTCGATGCGATATCAACCGACTGAACCCTGTCGGCGGCTTCCTGTGAGAAGTAAACAGAGGATGGCTGAGGGGCTGCTCAAACCACTTCGGTGATTCGTGGGGTGAGGATGACAAACTCCACCTCGAGAACCCAGTCGTTGCCTTCGTCAGGGTCCACCTCATCAATCCAGTCAGGGTCTGACTGGTCCGCCGTCACCTGCCAAGTCCAGTTGCCCTGCCCGTAGCGACCGACCGTCTCGTCGAGCAGCAGCATCCGCAATTGGTCCCGGTCATCGGCATCATAGGTCCGTTCGCCATCGGGAACTGAATTCATCTCCTGCCTGTCCAAGTAGGCCTTGGGTTCCTTAGTGGGGTCCTCCTGCGAGGTGGCGTGTTCTTCGTTCCACGCAGAGGTGGGAACAGCAAGTTTCAGCGTGAAATTGTCTTGTGGCAACTGTAGAAGAAAATCCATCGCCAGGGTTAGAGTCGCATTCACCTCGAGCAATCGACCGCCCTCGCCGGGCTCATGTATGACCGCCCAAGTGTTACCTTGCTCGAGATAGCCGTCCCAGGTGTAGGACACCCGAGTCTCCTCCCAAACGACCCTCCATGTGCGAGTCGTTACATTGAGACTGAAGTGACGGCTGGTAGATGCCTCCATGTCATCGGTGATGGTTAGAGTGCCTTCCATCTCTCCTGACTCATTCATCATCAGGGTGATGCTCGACTCTGTCGAATCAACCTCATTGCTCGCATCCCCATCGCCATCGGAATCCAGCCAGTCTAGAGACCAGGCCCAAAGCAGGAGACCGCCGTCGGGGTCGTGGGAGGCGTTGGCGTCGAGGGTGACGAACTTCCCCACCTTGGTCAGTGAAGGGACTGAGAGGGATATCTCGGGATAGGCGTTGACATGAATTGTCCAACTTGCGGAGTCGCTGCCCCCCAGGTCATTGGTCACTCGGACTGTCACCCCATAGGTCCCGGGCTCTTCGAAGACATGGCTGGTCAGCCCCTGTGAGGTGGTTGTCTCCGCGCCGTCGTCAAAATCCCACGCATACTCGGTGATGACGGTTCCTTCGGGAGATGTTGAGCTGCGGGCGTCGAAGTTCACCGGTTCGCCAGCGTTGATCTGGTCGATGTCGACGGCGAGGTTTGCGGCCGGCTTTGGAGGGCCTATCGGATTGGTACAACCCGATAGCAGAATGCTACAGAGAATGAATGTCGCAATCACTCGCCGCGCCGCGCCCCTGCGAAGGGATGCTCCAATCATGATTCTGCGAACCAAAACCATCGTTTAACAGCATGACGCACAGCCGTTGACTCAAAGCATCAAACAGAATCGATTCAGTCATCGCCGGAATCGACTTCGAACTCATCATCTGAAACCGGCACTTCGACCTTTTCGTAGGCGGTCATGTCCTCTCCTGTGGAGGGAGCAGATGCGAGGTGTGAATCGGCTGTTTCCAAGTCTACTTCATCTCCCGTAGCCATTCCGTAATGATCCTCAAGCGGCTCCTCATTGAGTAGGTCATCAGCCTCAGCCTCCTCGACATGAAACTCGACTGGAACTTCAGCAGCGGGCTCCTCCGAGGATGTCTCCTCATCATCGTCGAGCGCCTCCAAGGCGTCGGAGAGCGCACCATCACGCTGCTCGGAGTACCGCTCTGTCAGTGATTGCTCAGTCTGCTCCTCAATCTCCTCGAAAGTGGCTGGCTTCTCCGGCTCCGCCTGACCACGGCCAAACAGACGGCTCAACCAACCCATGGTTGGCAGACAGGGGGGTAGGGGATATGCTTCGCGGAAAGATGCCCTCATATTCAGCAAGTTCAAACGAGGTCGGAGGCACCGTACCGCTCGATGTCCCACGACCCACTCGCCGGATGCCGCGTCATCGGCTTCGACCTTGAGACGACTGGGCTACAATCTCGAAGTCACCGAATCGTGCAATTTGCAGTGTTGGGCAGCGATGTGGACGGCAGCGCAATCCACTACGAGTCACTCGTCGACCCACAACGCCGTATCCCGGCTGATGCCGCCCGAATCCACGGCATTCAAGATGCTGATGTCCGGGGGGCCGCCAACTTCGGGGCACATATCGACCGACTCGACGAGTTGTTCACCGACGCTGTGGTAGTGGGCCACAATGTTCGTCGCTTCGACTGGCCGTTCATGGCTGATGAATACCTCAGGTTCGGACGCACAATGCCCGAGCCACGAGCCATCATCGACACCTTGGAAGTGGCTCGCAGACTCAAACTTCCAAAACCGCACGGACTCGGTAGCCTCTGCAGACAATTTCGCGTGTCTCTGGAACAGGCCCACACAGCAGGCGCTGATGCGGCAGCAACTCTGCTCCTTCTCTGGCAGATTATGGAGGCTCACCCGAGGCCGTTCCGCAGAACCATGGACGACCTGCAAACTTGGCTGTCCGGCAGCCAAGCCTCATCGGGTGGTGCTCTTGGTAGAGGATACGACGACCTCGAGCCGTTTGATTCACAGGGCAAACTGAGAATTGATGGAGAAAATCTGGTATTCGCCTTCGGCAGGCACCGGGGTGACACCCTGTCGACCGTGAGCAGCACCGATCCCGACTATCTTCGTTGGGTCCGCTCGCCAAGCGGGCCACTCACAAATGCTGACCGAAGCCTACTCTCCGACTGGCTCACCACAAAGACCGCTGACTGAGTGGCCAACCGAGCAGTAGCCTATTCAAGCGTCTGGAATCGGTTTCCAAGGCAGCACGTCACACCAGTCACCGAGCCGCCAACTCGAGCCGCCGACATTTACCCCGCCGAGCATCACGGGTCCCTCCCATGCGAGGTCTTGGATTTCCTGAAGATGTTCGCGCGCATAGCCGGTGAATATCACACCGTAACGGGTCCCGGTCAGAGCCATAGTCCCATTGTCGTCGGTAGGTAGCATCCGCTCGACCAAGGCGACTGAGCAATCATCCTCGACGCGAATCAGTTGCACCACCTCGTCACGGAAGACGCCGGTCACCTCCAACTCACCCTCCGCCCGGGCCCAAATCCACTTCGGGCACCAAGCCTTCCATTCACAGAATCCGCAGGCCTCCTTACTGGGCGTCGCGGCGAACGGCTCCGGCGTCAACTTGCTCGCCTCCCAAGCGGCGAAGGCGTCGTCGAGAACGCTCGGACCGTCAGCGACGAAAACCTCGGAGCGGAGCGAATACCACCCTTCGGCGCGGATTGGGGGGTGGCTGGGGTTGTTAGCGATGATTAGGTCTCTGTAGAGGCGCAGTTGCCTGCTCACAGTGTCATAGAGCTCTCCATCTGGCGGTCGGCCAGTCTTCAAGTCGGCGACAATCCAACCGATTGGATTCTTCTCCTCGTCCCGCTCGACTATCAGCAGGTCGAGTCGTCCCATGAGGCGGCCGCAGGATGAGCGGAGAGTGCCCTCGGCAGAGAGCACCATACTCTGAATGTCCTTCCAGTCAGCGACTGAAATCGCCGCCAAACTGACCTTTTTGAAGCCCGCCTTCTGGAACAGGATGTTGAGCGAACCGATCAGCAACTTCTGCGCCTTCTCGAACTCCTCCTCCTTCCATTTCGGATGGCGAGGTGTTTCGAAGAATGACTCTCTCTCCTCCTCCCATTGCTTGGTCAGAATCGCCTTCGCGGTGGTCGGAAGCCAGCCGCTCTCGTCGTCCACCCTACCGGAGAGGTCGAGGTTGCAGAGGTCTTCCACCGAGTCGTGAACCGCTGTACCAATCGCCGCCGGCATCCCGGTCTTGCGTGGCAGTCGCTGTCGTGAGAGCCAGAACTTTCTCGGGCACGCCTCAAAGTTGTTCCAAGAGGATGGGGAGAGCGAATGGGCGCGCTCATGTGCTCCTGTCATTCCCCTTGCCTCCTCACCTCTCTCCGTCGAGGGCGGGGCGCCATGCGCCCCAATCATTAATGAGACCGGCGCCGAGCGGAACTCGTGAACGATGGACCCATTGTGAAAATTAACGACGACGTCGATGCTGAGGGGGCACTTGTGGTCTCCTGCTTCCCAACGGTCAGCATGGTTTCGAGCATCGTAGCCCACTATCTCGTCGAGAAGCTGGAATTGGAGTTCGTGGGTGGCGTCAGAGATGCTCGCCTGCCCGCAGTCTGCCTCGTCCAAGATGGGGAGCCGCTACCCCCCATTCGCTTCTATGCTGGCGCCCCTGTCTGCACGGTCGAGGGGTGTGACAAGCTGATTGTGGTCCTCTCCGACATTCAGGTTCACGGCAGACTGGCGCTGCCGCTCACAGAGGCTCTCTTCGAATGGAGCGAAAACGCAGGAGTCAACGCGGGAATGCTGATTGACGCATTCGCCCACGGGGTTGAGTCACCTCACGAACTGATTGACGATGACGACTCCGAAGAGACGATTCTCGGAATCGGTGCAACTCAGGAGGCGAGAGAGAAATTGCTGTCGATGGATGTCCCACTGCTCAAACACGGCGTGATTGGCGGCATGACCGGCGTGATGATGGGAGAGGGTCGCAGACGAGGACTAGACCTGTGTGCGATTCTCGCAGAGGCCAACCCCTCCATGCCGGATGCGAGGGCCGCGGCCCGCATCATCAACAAACTCGACATGCTTCTTCCAGCGATTCACCT
>DAVI01000101.1:14755-25665 GCA_002505495.1 Euryarchaeota archaeon UBA59
TTGACGCCGAGCCGCCCCGCCTTGTCCAACTTCGAGCCGGCGCTCTCGCCCGCCACCAGATGGTCGAGTTTCCCAGACACCTGGGTGACCACCTTGCCGCCGGCCGCCTTGATGCGCAGCGCCACCTCCTTGCGCGGTCTCGAAAGAGTTCCAGTGATGCAGAATGTCAGGCCGGTCAGTGGTCCAATCTCATCGACCACCACCTCCTGCTCGGTGATTGACAATACCTCGTCCAAGCCGGATACCACCTCGGCTCGAAGCCCGATGCCATCGAGGAGTGACTGTGCCACTGTGGCGCCAACCCCTTCGATTGCAACCAACTCACCAACCGCGGGATTGTGCTTCAACTGCTTTCCAGCCTCATCCTCGCCAGCGACATCATCCTTCGCTGAGACCAGCGCCAGCAGCGCCTTGAGGGTGCCAACCCGACCAGCCACGGAGTGAGCAAGTTCGGGCCCTATCCCGGGAAGCCCGAGGGCGTGGAGGAACTGACCGAGGGTGAGATTGCGGTTCGCCTCAATCTGCGTGAGCACATTTCCGGCCGACTTCTCAGCCATCCTGTCAAGCCCGACGAGGTCTTCAAGTGTCAACCGATAGAGGTCTGGAAGCGTTTTCACGAGTCTGGAGTCACACAGTTGTTCAGCCAACTTCTCGCCGATTCCGTCCATTTCAAGCGCCCTGCACCAGTAGATGAGCGAGCGGACCACCCTCGCCGAACAGTCGAGATTCGTGCAGCGCAGGAAGGCACCGTCAACCACCAATTTCGTGGCGCAGACCGGACATTCCGTGGGGGAGACCACCTCTTTTGTGGAAGGCATTGATTCGGTGAACGGTTCACCGTCAGAGTGGCTTCTGCCCTCCATATCGACCGCCTTCGCTGGCCCCATACTCTCTATGATCTTCGGGATGACGTCACCCCGCCTGACGATTCGTACCTTGTCTCCGATTCGAATTCCGAGCCTCTCGACCTCTCCGGCGTTGTGCAGGGTCGTGTTCTCAACCGTGACCCCTGAAACCCTCACCGGAGCGACCCGGGCCACTGGCGTCACCGCCCCTGTCCTGCCGGTCTGCCACTCAACGCCCATCAGCACGGTGGTGGCCTCCTCGGGAGGGAACTTCCAGGCCAACGCCCACCTCGGATGGTGTGCCGTGGTACCGAGCAACCTACGCTTCTCAAAGTCGTCGAGTTTGAAGACCACGCCGTCAACCTCCCACTCAAGGGAGTCGCGACTCGCTGCGTAGTGTGTTGTCAGAGCGACCATCGCCGAGCAGACCTGCTCGTCGTCATCGCCTTCCATCAGGTGCTTTCCAGCGACCTCGATTCCAACTGACTCCAACCATTCAGCAGCCTCCAAGTCACCCTCAAACCAGTGTGGTTCGGGGCTATCGGGATGTCTGTCCTCGGCCTTGGTGAACCTAACGTCGTAGGCGAGGAAACTGAGGTGCTCAGCCTTCGCCTTGCCCTTTTCGATGTGCTTCTGTCGGAGTGCGCCTGCTGCGAGGTTGCGCGGATTCGGGGCGACTACGGCGTACCGTTCGCGATATATGGCGAGCGGCATCACAACCTCGCCCCTGATGTGACAATCCCCCTCCCATGAGAGTTGGAAGGGGATGTTGGGGATTCTGCGGGCGTTGGCGGTCACGTCCTCGCCCCGCTCACCACTTCCTCTGGTCGCCGCTCTGACTAGACGCCCCCTCCGATACTCGAGGGAGAGGGCGGAGCCGTCCAACTTCGGTTGGGCGAGGAATCTTCGGCCATGGGCAGTGGTCTCTGCCACGAAGTGGAGGATCTCCTCCTCCGTGGTCGCCTTGTCGAGACTCTTCATCGGGAAGGCGTGAACCACCTTCACCGAACCTGGAGCCGGGTCTGCACCGACCCGGGAGAGTTGAGGGTGGTCGGGGGCGAGCCGGCCCAACTCGTCCCACAATTCGTCGAACTCGGCGTCTGAAATCTCAGGCGCTGCTCGATTGTAATAGAGGTCGGAATGATGGGCTACGAGTGCTGCCAACTCGTCGATGCGGGTGGGGGTGTCCGCTGCTGCGGCACCCGTCTCTACATCGGACTCTCCCTCGCGTGCGCCCATCGCGAAGCGATGGGCGGCACCCCCCTTGAAGGTGCCGAGTGCCCCTCATTCCTGCTCATCAGTGACGAAAAGAGCCCACTCGCCTGACTGCAGCGCCTCGATGCGCGCCGCTGCCTGTTCTAGGTCCGAGAGCGCCCCACCAACAGGAAGCGGTGCGAACACCCACCACCCCTTGCGCTGCAACACCAGACGACTGCCTCCACTCCACCCAGTCGAGCGCAATCCGTCCCACGAATACTGAAATCCGTCAGCGAACAGGTGCGTCTGGGTGACCGCATAGCGCTTGGGAACCATCAGCCAGAGGCAGTGCAAGCCCAGCAACAAGTCAAAGATCAGGACTGCTGAGGTGGGTGTCTCACTACTCTCGGCAAGGAGCCATGGCAGAGCCATCATGATTCCGAGCGTCAACAGTGAGGTGCCATTTCGAATCACCTCATACTCAGAGTCCGATTCCCACGCCCAGCCACCGTTGCGTAGCTCACCGAGCATCGGAACCTCGGCTCGCATGCGCCGCAACCGATAGCCGTCATAGAGCACAACCGCAGCGACCAGAGCGACCACCGCAGTGGACACCGCTGCCGATGATAGCGAGAACATCGCCATCACACATCCTCAGGGTTTCGCACCAAGTCTGTCCGAGCCTCGGACGAAGATGAAGGCAATCACCGCCAAGATAATCAGAACCGACAGTATCACGGCCGGCGAGAGCAATCCACCACCGGACTCAGTGCTCTCCGGAGAACCAATGGTCGGATTTAGCGGGTCGGCATCCTCAGAGTCAGGTACGCCGTCATTGTCGTCGTCATCATCCTCGATGAGGTCGGTTTCGCAGTTAGGAAGGATTGAGTTGGGGAGCCCGTCGAGGTCGTTGTCGGAGTGCGCGCACGCATCGAACGGGAAGGCGTCCCTGACATCGTCAATTCGGTCGTTGTCGTCATCTTCGTCGTACACGTCCGGCCCACACTTTCGGTCTTCCACCATGTCGTACCAGGCGTTTGGTCCATTGATCATGCAGGTGTCGATGAAGTCACCATCAGCGTCGTCGAGAAGCACGGTTATCGTCAACGCATCCTGCCCGACTCCGCCCCACGGGTCGGTCACCACCACGGTCACGATGTAGATCCCGACGCTACTGATGCTGTCCAATCTGCCCGACTCTCCGATGAAGAGCTGTGGCCCGGGTCCGTTCTCTCCCTGCTCCCTGAAATGCCATGAGAAGAAGAGTTCCTCTCCCTCGTCCGTGCAACCATCACTGAGACAATCAAAATCCTGAGCAGCCGCACTGAAGTTGATTCCCTCACCCTGCTGGACGGTGATAGAACCGCTCGGCTCGACTATCGTGACAATCGGGTCCTGATTTCGGTTGAGTTGTGCTGAGAAGAGCAGAGGAGCCGATTCGCCGATTGAAAAGGCGCCACTGCCGGCGACATAACCGGTTGCCGTGGCGCGCCAGAGTGCGGTCGTGCTACTCGATTCACCATCCTCCGACCATGTCCGGTAGAGGATTGGAACGGATGCCCCTGCTTCGCCCGTTGGTCTTGAGATGACCTGTTCGGGCACCGAGCCACCAAAGGTTTCGACCGTTATGTCAACCCACGCATCGGTCAGTGGAATTCCGGCGTCACCCAGCACTTGGACCGTCCAGGTCGAGCCGCTCACGAGGCCCGCCTGTCCGAATATCGAGATGGCGGTCGAGTCGAATTCAACCGGGTCCCAAATCTCAGCGAGGTAGGACTTTCCTCCGCCGAGGCTGATTTCACCGCTCAGGCTCTCGCCTCGCGATTCGAATCCGAAGCCGTTGGCGGCGTAGGCGACGGTTGCATCGAACTGGTTGCCCGTGAAGAGTGGTTGGTCATTCTCGACATCACCCTCGTCACCACTCAGAATGACCGCAGTGTCGTAGTCTGAGACCACACAGTCAGTGACGGTCGTGCGGTCAGCCCGTACACCATTCACCTCCAATGCGACACCTCCACCGTCACCGTGAAACACGATTCCGGAGAGTGTGCCGGTGCTGTGGGAGAGGGTGATTCCCGGTGAGCCGTGAATGTCTGAATCGGAGATTGTCGCCTGCTCGCTCCACTCCACCATCAAGGCCGCGGCACCGCTGCCAGCCGTGATGTTGAGCCCCTCAAGGGTCAGACCATCATCCACCATCTCAAGGTGAACTGCGGACTGAGGGCCGTCGTGGGCGGTAGCGTCGAGGTTGGTGACAGTACCGGAGCCACCCCGCAGGTGCAACCCCTTCTCATTGCCCGGACCCAGCGTCACGTCCTCAATCGAGATTGTTGACTGAGTCAGGAGGGCTGCGCTTTGGGAGCACGATTGAATGGTGGTTCCACTGAGAGTTATTGAACCACCATTGGCGAAGATGCAGTTGTCGCTCTGGTGGAGCAGACCGTCGTTGACGAGTAAATTTCCAGAACCACTCACCATGATGGGGGCCCCGTCAACCACCATGTTGGTCAGGCTCGCGGTTGCTGAGGCCGGCCCGACCGTTAGCGGGCCACCAATCAGATGACCGGACTCAAGATTGATGACGCCGCCGGCTGTGGTGGAGATGCCATCCCAGTCAGCACCGGTGATGGTCGCCTTGGTCGACTCCAACACGCCATCTACGCGGATCCCCGCTTCCGATTTAACGGTCAGACTGACAAATTCAAGAAGTGTCATCGTCGTCCCTGCCGTGACGATGAGGTCGCCCTCGAGATAGTAGGGCGAGAAGGTCTTCTCCAATCTGAGCCAGCCAAAGGTCGAGCCGCCGTCAATGGTTGACATCATGAAGTCGAAGGAGTTTGGAATACTGGGGTCCCAACTCTTCACCTGACTGTGCCCGTCCTTCAGGACATAGACTGCAAGCACACCGGTGGAATCGTCGAATATCTCCGTCACATTTCGATAGGTTGCAGTATGCACCGCAATTCCCTCTGAGTTCGTCGTGACCTGATTCCCCTGAACGGTCACCGTCGCCCCCTCGACCGGCACTCCCCAATCCACCACGCGCACGAGTGCCGCATTCTTCAGGGCGAGATAACCACCCATCGAAGGGTGGATTGTTCCGTCGATGGAGCCGTCAAAAATCGATAGACTGCAAGTCTGCTCAAGATAGAAGTCACCTTCGACATTGACCCCACTCCATGCGAGTTCCTGCAACTGACAACTGGTGTGGACGTCGTTGAGAATGGTCAGGCCTGCGCCGGACCCCTCCAGTGACTGACTCGAATTGCCGTAGACCACTGCGCTTGTCGAACCGCCATCGCCCTGCAACGCTCCCGTGCCCTCGATGACGATGTCCCCGCCGGGCACCTCAAGATGGGCGTTGATCAGGACCACCTTCGCTGAGGTCGAGATGGTAACATCATAGCCTGCTGCAGTAGTGAAATTGGCCCCGTAGAGCCGAGCCGTGACTCCAACCGGGACCACCCACGGCCCGGAGGTGGGAATCAATGGGAGTTGAATCTCTCCGCTCGGCGGCGAGAGTGTGGTGGTGGCACCATAGGTGCCATCATTCGCGGTGACCTCTGAACCAGCAGAGATGAGAGGTAGAGTGACCTCGCCCTGTCCATTGGAGAGTGCGTTGAACCCATGCGCCTCGACATAGACTCCAGAGAGGGGGTTCTCAGATAGGTCAGTCACGGTGATCGTCGACTCGGTGAACTCGTATGCCTCGGTCACATCGACCCGAGCGTCTGCACCTCCAAAGTAGAGAGTTCCCTCACCCTCGGCATCCCATAGTCCGTTGCTGCTCGAGGCGGGCAGGCTCCTGACCACCGCGCTCTGTTCTGAATCAATCTGCAGAGTCGCGGCCTGGTGTCCGGCAGCTGTCCAGGTGCCAAGATGCAGGTTGCCGTCAACCAGATGGACGCCGTGCTGGGAGTTCCCGGTAGTGAGCGAATCGAGCGCTACTGAGCCGCCGTCGACGAGAACTCCGCTGCCTGAAAGCAAGCCCCCCAATTGAGAGGTCAGTGAGGTTCCAGAGATTGAGCAGTCAGTCCTGCATTGGAGCCCGTCAGACCACCCTTCAAGGGTCAGCCCGTGGCTCTCGACTTCGGCCCAAGTGACCGCCAGTCCGTATGAGGTGGAATCACTGCCGAGGAAGGTACGAGAGAGTGTCACCGATGTGAAAACATGCTTTCCGTCTATCAGTTCCAAACCATTCGATGAGTCGCCTCCTGTGAAGGTTGAATCGGTCCAGAAACTATCCAAACTCGAGACATGCCCAAACTCCTCCCCGCTTGAAAACTGGGAGTCAGAGACATCCAATCTGCCCGAGCCAGTCGCATCGAGAAGAGTTCCTGAGGTGGTCAAATCAACTGCATCAAAGGTCTGAACGCCAATTCCGCTCAGCCTCAACCCCTGCGAGAATCCGGAGAGTGTCGAGTCGCGCAGAGTGAACTGGCCTGATGTGGCAAGGGTGAGAGCCCAACCGGATGCACTAGTTCCGATGAGTGTCAGGTCAGAGAGGGTGACATCGACCAAGTCCGAGCCGATGACCACCAAATCCACCACCCCGGTGACATTTGAGAGGCTCGCCCCGTCGCTGCCGACGCCGTCAAAGAGAAGCCCGACTCCAGTGACTGAAAGCGAATCGACGGCAACAGATGTCGCACCACGGCTGATGATGGCTGTCGATGTGTCAGAGATGTCCAAACTGTCTGCATCACCGGTTGAACCATCATTGAGAATCAAGCCGATGGAACCATCTGACACCGACATGGAATCGAGGTCCAGATGGCCGTGGTTCTCGACGGTGATTGCCGAATCAACCGAAGTCAAACCGTTGACTGTCGAAACTCCGCTCTGCTTCACCTCGATGCAGGTGAAGTCTATTCGTACACAGGTGAAATCGGTCGCGGTGACTACCCCGCGCGTCCGGATTCCCATGTAGGAGTCCTCGACGGTGACTGAGGCCAAGTTGGCGGTTCCGTTGACGTCGAATGCGGCGCGCGCATTTCGCAAAACCAAGTTATCGGCCACCAAGACGCCGCCCACCTCGACGAAGATGCCATCCCAGAGACCGGTCAAACCTCCCTGCCAAACTGGGGTGTGATTACTCCAAATGACGACTGGGTCGTTTGCAAGCCCTTGAACAATCAGGTTTCCGTGCACGGATATCGAATAATCTCCCGTCACTGTGACATTGGCTCCCGCCTCGATCGTAAGAGTCACTCCAGCAGCTATGGAGATGTCCTCGGAGAGTACGAAATCACCCTCCCAACGCTCGTCAGACGAGATTGTTCGGCCCTCGACTCCACCGATGAATGCCAATAAAATCGATGTCATCATCAGAAAAGTGAGAGCCACTGCCCGTCCAACGCTACCGCTCATGAAGCATCCATGAGCGCCGCGTCCTTTCAAGTCCTTCCCGCCCGAGTCAGCAGGCGCTGGGGCACAAACCGCCACAATGGTGGAACCGACAACCAAATGCTAGTCACTGACTGACAATAACGAAAATCGCTCCAAGTGGGCCCGTCCGGATTTGAACCGGAGTCTAACGGCCCCCAGCCGTCAAGTATAGGCCAAGCTAACCCACGGGCCCGTGAGAATCCCCTCACGGTTTGCGAAAGACGCTGAAAGGTGCAACTTCGTCAATAAGTTCAACGTGGGAGACAAACATTCTGCGGCAGCAGTAGCGCTCAACACCGAGGTCGGTCAGAACCTCGCCGGCATCCTCGCCATCATCTCCTTCGGTCCGGGTCTTGTAGTCCTCCCACAAGTGACCGATCACATTTCCACAACTAAAACATCGTACTGGAATCAACATTTTCATTCACCTCTCATCTGTAGCTCTTCTGCCACTTTGCACGAGCCCCGCGACCAAGTTGGTGCTTGGGCTCCTTCCTGCGCGGGTCGTTCACCAGCAGGCTTCGGTCGAATCGGAGGTACTCCTTGTAGAGTTCCTCATCATCACCCTCGGCTCCGCCGTTGTACTTGACTAGTCCACGAGCGATTGCAGTCCTGATTGCATCCACCTGACCCATCACTCCGCCGCCCTGCGTATCGACATTGATGTCGACATCTGCGGTGCGGTTCATCGCCTCAGCGATTACGAGTGGTTCCATCGCCTTGCGGCGAGCGATTTCGGGCTCGAAAATTTCGATTGGCTGGCTGTTCACGCGGACTCTACCCTTGCCGGGCTTCACCACCGCGCGGGCAATCGCCGTCTTGCGCTTGCCACTGGTCTCGACTGCCAACTTCTTGTGCTTCCTGCGTGCCATCAGTATTCACCTCGGATTCTGTCCATCGGCGCGCCGAGATTCTCAGAAATCTTGCCGAGTTTCATGAAGCGACCGGGAAGAGGACGAGTGACCCCCGAAAGGTCCCCCATCTCATGACCCTCAGGAAGGGAATCCCCTGAAAGGTGGCTTGGGCAGCCGATTAGTACACGTAGGTTTCGCGAGGCAGCACGGCCTGTGGAGTTCTTCTGGTAGGGTAGCATTCCCCTAACTGTCCGCTTGATGATCTTGTCGGGCATGCGTGGGAAGAAGGGACCCTTGCGGGCGTGGTTCAACTCGTACTTCTTGCGGTAGGTTGCCATCACTGCACGCTTGGTACCTGACACGATTGCGCTCTCCGCATTCAAGATGATGACTCTGTCAAGGGTACCACTCCGCTGTCCGCTCAAGAGAATCTTGGCGACATGGCTGGACAGTCGTCCGAGCACCTGGTCGGTGGCATCGAAAACATAGGTTGTTGGCTCCTCATCCAAGGATAAACACCCCCGTTCCGGTTGGGTTCTTCTCCATCAATTCAGCGATGCTCATCACTTCGCCTCCGGCTGCCTCGATCTTCTCCTGTGCGCCGCTGCTGAAGCTGAACGCGGCTACGGACGGCTTGCCTACGACCTCGCCGCTTCCAAGCAACTTACCGGGAACGAGGACCATGTCCTCGTCCGCGGCGTGGCGGCTCAGTCGGCTCAGGTTAGGCTGCGACCAATTGCTGCGACTCTTCTCGAGCCGTAGCGCCACGTCTCGCCACAGTGCTGCACCAGTAGAACGAGACTGGGCCTTCAGCTGGTCGATGAGATCGACCAAGGCTTCGTTCGTCTTCACTATCTGCTTACTCATATGACTCCCTCGACGTTTTGGGCGACCCGCCGACCTGCCGTCCCGTTATGAACCCACCGCGCAGGAACAGCGTGGCCCCTACGGGGCCGTGAGCGAGAATGGCCCCTATGAGAAGGTGATTGGGGCGTGATGTCGACGGCGCAGCCGTGGATGGCGATTGCTTCAAGTCGGATGGGTGATGTTGGCGGCACGATAGAGATGTCAGACTGGCGCACCATCATCGACGAAGCACTCGGTAGTGACGGGGATGACCCCATTGCACTTTACAGGAAGTTCGGGGAGGCTGCGGATGCCGCCGTCGAGGAGGCGCAATCCCGACTGAACGACTCTTGGACCGAGCCGAGCCAGATGATGGAGACGGTCTACGGAGCGATGGTCGCCTATGCCAACCAAGTGTTGGCCCGGATGCAGGCGGAGGATGTCGAGGCTGGCAGCCTCGACCACGCGTTCAGGACCGGCCAGGCGTATGGCGTCTCGTGCGTGCTCAACCACATCATCGACAGGCTGCGCGATCCCTCATCGGTCTCCCAACTCGAAGCGCTTGACGCGTTCAGTGACAAGATGCATGACGGCATCCTCGAAGATGTCCGCGAAATCGGCCTGACCATCGAACTGCTCGATGCCAAGGGCAAGACCCTCGACACCTGAACGGCTCCACGCCATCGAACATGGCGCCATCATCGGAACGACCGACGCCGAGCGTGAGCCCGACTGTCGACCGCTCGTCGTTTGCAATCAAAGGCTGAAGTCGTTGGCTTCGGCATTGTCGTCGAGACCCGCCTGCTTCACCGTGCCATCAGCGGTCGTGAACTGACCCGCCTTCACCTGCTCGGCGTGGATGGTCGAATCATGCTCCGCACTGCGGCTCAACTGCTGCTCACCGAGTGCCAGCGAGATGCTGGTGGTAATCGCCTGTAGCGTCTGAATCGCCTTGTCCCTATGGGACACGGTAATCTGGTGGTCGGAGTACCGAGCCTCTTCGAAAATGGAGAGGAAGGCGTCCAACTGGTCTGCCGTGACGATGCCTCGCAGAGCCTGCCTGACCGCCCACTCGAACTCGCGAGTGGTCTCGTAGACCTTCTTCATGAAGCCGTGCTGGCGGAAGAACCGCACCAAGTCCTTGTAGCAGTTGAAAATCACCTGCACATACTCGTTTGCGGCTTGCAACTGCATCATCGTGTCCGTCAGGATACCCTTCAGAATCTCGATTCTACGGCGCTCAGCATAGCGCTTGTACATCACAGCACCAATGATCATGCTGAATAACAGCGCCAAAATCACCGGCAGCACATACTCGGGTTGAGTCCACCATGCCGCCCCTTGGGTGTCACTCCGGGGGTCTCCGAGGAAGACCTCGCCTTCGAGGTTCTCGCCACCTACGAAGTAGGCGGACTCGGGGAAGGTGGCGATGATTCGCCACAGACCCTCACAATTCTCGCCGCCGCAATCGGTGCCTGTGTACTCGTATGAGAAGTTGGCAATTCCACGGTCGTTTGTCGTCTCAATCGACACCGTGTCGTCAACCCAACTAGAACCATTCCAATACTGGAACACGAAGTGGACCTGCTGACCTGCTGCTGCAGCCTCGATTCTGTTGCGCAGAACCGCCACGCCGCCAGTAACCTCGTCACCTGGTCGGTATCCGTTGACTCGCTCCCACGGGTCGTCAAACTGCATGTCCACCTTGCTGCGAACAAGCACCATGATGTCCATGTATGAACCGTTGACCACGGCCGAACTCTCTCGGTCGCATCCCTTG
>DAVI01000101.1:25785-30330 GCA_002505495.1 Euryarchaeota archaeon UBA59
GGATGGGTTCTGCTCTGGGTCTCCACTGAACCAGGTTATGCTACCATCCTCGTCGTTGGTGTAAGCGGTTGCAATCGGTCGAGTGTTCTGGTCGGGATTGAGATAGATGTTGACACATCGGCCACCGAGTTCCTGTCCGTTGCTCTGCTTCAGGAAGGCCTCGATGTGGAAGGACTCCTTCAGATAGAGCACTGGGTAGCTGGTCCCGTTCGGGAAGGTGAACCGGTCGACGTCGGTCTGGTAGGGTCCAACTTCAGTCAACTCGAGGGTCGAGTTGCTGAACACCGGGAACAGATGGGTCACGCTGGCATTCTTGTAGCGGTTGTTGTCGTTGTTCTCGTATGCGTTGAATGAGACTGTCACCCTCGCCTGTCCGGCGAGTACGCCCTGCAACGGGCAGGTGATGTCGAAGTAGCCATCCATGTCCGTGGCGCCCGGCAGGCAGGCGACCGGTCCTTGGTCGGTGCCCTGCATCTCGTAGTGGATGCGAATCTGTCTGTTTGTCAGATTGCTGCCCAACTCGTCGAGCAGACGGCCGGTGACGACCATCGGTTTCTCGATGACTTCACCGGTGTTGGGGTCCGTCTCCGAGGTGTAGACGATCTGCTGGTCTACATCGAGCGTGGTTCGGCCGATTAGGCTGAAGCCATCGACATTGTACTGCATGACCCTCCGGTAGTGATTGTTGCCCGGTTGCGAGGTGCATGGGTCCCATGCTCCTGGCAGGCTGAGATGGTACTCTTGAAGCTCTAGCGTACAGCCTTCGTTGGGTAGATTCTCCTGGAACCTCAATATCACATTGACCGGGCCGAACCCTTCGGGAAGGAAGGAGGCTGGGTCGAGCCGCAATGACTGTGGGTCGAGGCTTCGCTCATAGTGGATAACACCGGCGTTGGGAACCAACACGGCGACCACCTGACGGTGGTTCACATTGTCGAAGTCCCGCCCCTCGAAGATGACTGAGACATTTCCGCCATTTTCGCCTTCTCCACTCAAGGCCGAACCGAGGTCCATTAGACCCGGTGTTCGGTTGTCATCGGTCACCTGTGCGGTGAACTCCCAGACATCGCCGCTTTCGCAGATGTTTTGGCCGGTGCACTCGGAATTCACGAGGTTGATGAAGGTGCGCGAGACGACCCAGAACTCCTGAATGACGCTGGTTCCCTTGAGCAGTGGGTTGCCCGGGAACTCAAACTGCATGGTGAAGTTGCCCAATTCGTGGTCGGCTGAGATGTTCAGTGGTATCTTGAAGACGCCATTGACATCGGTTTCTGACGAATTGTGGTTGCCATCAGCAGACCAAGTCCAGTTGACTGCCACATTCTTTACTGGTTGTAGTGAATTGTCGACAAGGCGCGCCTCGACCGTTGAATTCGTGTTTCGGTAGAGGCGTGGTATCGACTGCAGTTGGAAGTCGGTGGTTCCGACGACTGTGACATTAACATACGCACCAGTCGGTGCGAGCACGGTCGTCTGATTGCCTGTGAAGTAGTAGTTCGAGTTGGTGAAGTCGACCTTTACTCCGTAGGTGTTGGCCTCGTACTGACTGTACCAGGTCCAGTTGTAGTCGAAGATCGCCTCATCGCCCATCAGAACTGGCCTGCGGGCGTAGCCGGTCTCCTGGGCGCCTTGGAAGACGCCGTTGTGGTCGAGGTCGACCTGCAATGCCATCGGGTCTGCATCCCACGGAGTACCGGTCCTATTGGTCACATTTCCAATCACTCGGAACGATTCTCCGGTATCCATCTCTGGAATAATCTCACAGCGCACATCGCTGTTCGGGTCAGAGGCGTCAACCGGTCCACAGGGTGGAACATCGAAGTCGGCACCATTCTGCATCGAAATGTACCAATGCGTCCCGTTGTGTTTCAAGAAGGGCCTCAGTCGTGCAGCCTCATTCTGCAGGGAGGCTGGGTTACCATCCCAAGAGTGGGGCCATGGTTTACCGATGCTGGCGGTTGAGAAGTCAGTTCCAGCCGCAACCAAACCAGACTCGAGGTATAGTGCCCTCCAAGCTCCGAAGGCGGAACCGGTGAAGGTCGTTGCATCCCAGTAGTAGACCGGGTTGTCACCGCTGATTATGATTTCAGCCTCGACATACATCCTGTGCATCGCCTTGATCTTGAACGGATCAGTCTCGTCACCTATTAGGTACGGGAACGGCCATTCGCTAGCAAGTGTCGGGTCGACCCTGCCTACGAATTCATAGTCTCCCACGGGGAGTGAAGTGGTCGAGTAGTTGTAGATCCCAACCACACTGTGCGACTTCGAGGCATTGTCCCAAATGACCTCCTCGTAGCCACCGGGCAAGATGCCGGGGCCGTTGTCGAGCGTCGAGTTCCAAAGCACCTGCTTCCAAACTCCTTGAGTGCCGCCCTGCTGAACGAAAGTCACCGAAGCCCAGCCATTGAGGCCAGCACGGTAGCCATATCCAAAGCCGGTGAAGTTGGTCGGGTTAGAGCGGTTTCCGAAGGGTCCGCCCGATACCGAGAACGAGATTGGTGCGTATGGCACCCTCTTGTCAAAGAAGCCGCGGTCCCAGTCCGCCTCGTAGTGGGTTTTGAAGTCGAGCCAGAGTGGTTGCTCGTCTGAACGGAAGTAGTACCACGACACATAGTCGAGAGTAAGGTTGGCTTTGACGCCAGTTGGATGATCCAGCGAAGTTGAGCCGTCGTGGATGAACATCTCGGTCACTTCCGCATAGACGGTGTAGGTGGTGTTGTCTCCAACATGGATATTCTCCGGGTAGAGGAACTGCCCGACTGTGAATGCACCCCAATCATCGGTGAGAACATCGATTGTCTCAATCGCGGTAGTGCCGTTGCCAGTCCACACGATGTGAACTTGGACGGGCATCATGGGTGCTGCTTCGAACTGTAGACTAGACATATTCAGCCATTGGACGAAACCTCGGAAGACCGCAGGGCTCCCCGAATCTATCCACAGGGTGTCTTCCATCGTCAGGTTGACCCGTGTGGGTCTCTTGTCGTCATTGTCCGGAACGCAGTCGTTGTCATGATCCCAATCACTGGCTGGTTCTGTGACTCCGGTTGGGTTTCCCTGGGGGTCCAATCTTTCACAGGTCCGACCTTCCTCGAGTACATCATAATCCAGATCTTCCCAAGTGTCATTGTCGTCGTCATCGTCAATCGCATCGGGACCGGTCGAGGAGTTCATGGGGTTGGCAATACCCACTCCGTCGCCGAAGTCGTCGTGGTCCCATGGGTTTGTGGACTCCCGGTTGAAACGGGTTGGCCAGAGCATTATCTCATCCTCATCCTTCATGCCATCCTCATCGTCGTCGTCATCCTCGTCGTCCCTCAGACCATCGTTGTCGTGGTCCCAGGGAGATACTAGAGGTGTGGCGGTGAGCAACTCGTCGGCGTTGGAGCGTCCGTCGCCATCCCAATCGTCGTCTGCCCAGTCTGGAATGCCATCGTTGTCGTGGTCCCAAATCGACTGCTCCTCGCCTGTGAAGCAACCTGGAATCAGTTCCTGTAGAACATCGGAAATTCCATCGTTGTCGTCGTCCCAGTCCTCACCGTCAGGCACACCGTCGTTGTCATTGTCGACATCGTAGTATTCCGGGAAGAGTCTGCCCTGCCCCATTACGCCCTTGTCCCAGACCGCTTGATACCAACCGTCGCCATCCGGATCAGAATCCACACCGTCGTCGTCGTTGTCCTCGCAGTTGAGACCGGTGAAGAAGTTGCCCGGCGGAAGTGTGCCAGCGTCGTCATCGAGATCAGAGTTGGTGTCAATCTCAAAGAAATCCCATATTCCATCACCATCGTCGTCAACATCCCACAGATCGTAAATTGAATCAAAGTCGTCGTCGAGGTCGGCTGTGTCGTTGAACATGCAGGTAGGATCGGGGAAGATGCCGCCAAGAGGCGCACCACAGTCATCATCGGGGTCGACCTCGTCCTCCAGATGGTCAGCGAACTCATCGGGGAACCAGTTCCCGTTGGAATCCTGATTCCATGAGAATATCTGCCACTTCAGCCCAATGTAGGTGGTGAACAGGTCACGGTTGTGGGCAAGAGCCGTGTAGTTGCTGGAGGCGAACACCGTTCCGCCGAACTCGTAGTGGTAGCACTGCGTATTACATCTCCAGTTTTGGTCGGAGTTGGCGCCATCATAGGCGCCATCCGAATAGGTAGGGTCTGGCCGAGAGCTGTACGGAACGCCCATCGTGGCTCCAAAACCGTTCAATGGATAGCCGTACTGCAAGGCGTACTCAAAGCCACAGACAAGACCGGTGGGGGCTACGCCGGCAGCCTGCTGAGGCTGAACGATGAAGCCACACTCACCATAGTCGAGCGTCCCGCCCATCTTCGGGTCATCGACATCCAAGATGCCGTCGTTGCCCTCATCTTGGTCCCACCAGTCGGGTAGACCATCTGCGTCTTGGTCGATATCGAGTCCATTGGAGAGAGTGTCTCCATCACCATCGATATCCCACTTGTTGTCGCCATTCCAGTTGCTCCAACGGGTGAGATAGGTCCAGTAGAATTCGGGAACCACTCCCGAGGTCGGTGGATT
>DAVI01000101.1:30458-33662 GCA_002505495.1 Euryarchaeota archaeon UBA59
GTCATGTTCCAGTGGTCGGTGACATTGTCGATGTATCGCTGACTATCCCCACTGCCGTCAAGGTCGTCACCGTCTCCGAGGGTGTACCAAGGCCGATAGAAGGCGTCGGACTGGTCCATGTCGACCTCACCGCAGTTGCCGTCATCGGGGTCGAAAATGTCCGGGATTCCGTCGTTGTCATCGTCCCAGTCCTCGTCGTTCTGAAGACCGTCACCGTCGATGTCGGAATCCAGTGAGTTGATGCCGTCGTCTCGGTAGCGGCTGCCGTTGAGTGCGTGGATGTCGGCGTCGTTGTCGAGGTCACAGTCTTCGTCGATGTCCAGGTAATCCGGGATTCCGTCGTTGTCATCGTCGATGTCATCCCAATTGGGAATTCCGTCGCCGTCCCAGTCGATGTTTCCTGTGTAGGATGCACGCTGGGTGATGCATAGGGTACTCGAGCCGCCGGGTTGGCCGTCGCCGTCACCATCTTCCGCGTTTGGGTTGGTGTTGACATCCTCGTAACCTCCACCCACGACTGGTGGGGTGCCTCCGACCTCCCACTCGCAGTTCCAAGTGTTGACCACATTGGTGTGATTCATCATATAGGGGTCGACCTCGTTCTTCAGACCATCATCATCGAGGTCCCAAGGGAGGTCGGCTGGGTTCCAGCCGGGCTCAAAGAGCGGATTGTCCGGGTTTGGCGTACCACCCATGTCAACGTCGAACCAGTCCCAGACATGGTCATAGTCGAAGTCGAATGGGCGCCAGCGGTCGTTGTCGCTGTCCCAGTCATAGTCGATTTCACAGTCGATCCCGGGGATGCCGTCGGTGTCTCCACCGGGGGTGGCGTAGGGGGCGGTGTTTTCTCTGGTGTAGTCGTTGAGACCATCCCCATTGGTGTCCACATTGATGCAGACGTCCTTGATTCCGTCGTTGTCGTCGTCGGGGTCCCACATGTCGAGCAGACCATCGTTGTCGTCGTCGGCGTCGACGTTGTTTGGGCTGCCGTCGTTGTCACCGTCAGCATCGAGGAAGTTGGGGATACCGTCACCGTCGAGGTCACCGTCCCAGATTTGTGTGAAGCGTGGGTCTCTAGGGTGGAACATCGCTTCGAGAGTGAGGTAGTTGAGACCGTGGCTGTAGATTCGGTAGTCTTCGTACTCCCACAGAACAGGAGTATCATAGCCGCTGGTGGTTGCCGACATCTGCCCTGTGATGTTGGCGAGATAGGGGTGCCTGTCCTCCCAATCGATGACGCCGTCGTTGTCATCGTCGTTGTCGAAGTAGTCACGGATACCGTCACCGTCGTTGTCACACGGCCATGAGAACTGGTCGATTCGACCGTCATTGTCGTCGTCCTCGTCGTAACTGCCTCTGCCGGATCCGTCCATGTCCTCATCGGGGACACCGTCGTTGTCATGGTCCCATGGATTCTGGTCAACCCTGTAGCCAAAGCCCACTGCCGAATTTGTGGCTGGGTGAATTGTGCTCGCGTCGACATAGCGGTCAGAGGTGACATTGGTCGGGTCGGCCCCCTGATTCCAATCGATCGGTCCCTCAAGGATGCCGTCGTTGTCATCATCCCAGTCAAGGTGGTCGAGAATGCCGTCGTTGTCGTGGTCTAGAGGGTCGGTGGCGTAACAGCCGTCGAACCGCTCGATGAGGTCGTAGATGCCATCATTGTCATCATCGAGGTCGTCTAGGTCATTGATGCCGTCGTTGTCGTGGTCTTGGGTGTTGGTCTCTTCGAGATTGGGACCGAAATTGTCCTCACGAAGCGTCAGCAGGCTGAGGTCGGAGATTTTTCCGTACATGACAGCCGGGTCACCGTATTGCGGGTCAAGTAGAGCTGGATGGGGCGTTGAGCCTCTCATGGCGGGCTGATTCCCCGCATCCTCTCGCCACTGTTGGTCGTAGGTCTGGATCGCCTTGCGCTCTCCAATCGTACCGACTTCTAATTCAGTCGCAGCATCATTTCCATTCGTAACCTCTGCCCATGGCAAACCGGCCAAGACGCTTGCTAACATCAGTAGCATCATCCATACGGCTGCCGCCTTCTTGGGTCGTGTTCGCAATTTATCTCCAGTCAACAAGTCGTTTTTAGGCATCATATCACCAGTCGAAGCGCCTCGCCACTGACGGCCGTTATATCAACGGCTCGGCGCGAGTGTGCTCGCTTGTATCACAGAGTGATACGGGTATCATCGCTGAGCATTGTCTGCGAGACACCTCCAAGAAATCATGCTGGAAATGAAGGGTTGGCGGCCCCCCGGGGGCTGATGCCCCCGAGGGTGCCTGGCGCCACTCCGCCGAAGCGGGTGGGGTCTTGTTCAGGTGATCTTTGACTATACCGTTTGACTAGACTCAGATTCCGTTTTCGAGGTCATCTAGGATGCCGTCGTTGTCGTCGTCGTCGTCCTCGTGGTCAGGGATACCGTCGTTGTCGTGGTCGAACTGACCGGTTAGGTCGTTGCCGTCGTTAGCCTCGTACCAGTCAGACAGGCCGTCGTTATCGTCGTCCGTGTCTATCTTGTCTACAAGACCGTCGTTGTCGTGGTCGTATCTGTAGGAGCCGGTTGCACCGTCGTACTCGTCCACATCGAGGATGTCGTCATTGTCGTCGTCGGGGTCGACTCCGTCATTCAGACCATCGTTGTCGTGGTCGCGCATTGCGCTGCTGCCGTTCTCGTACACATCGTTGTGGTTGTCGATGCCATCGTTGTCAATGTCCATGTCGATGTTGTCAGGGATGCCGTCGTTGTCGTGGTCGTAGATGTTGGTGTTGGGATCTCCGTCCTCGACCTCTTCGCGGTCATCAATGCCGTCGCCGTCGTCATCATTGTCTTCGGCGTCGTCAATCCCGTCGTTGTCGTGGTCCTCTGGGAACTCATCGAGATCGTCGGGTATTCCGTCGTTGTCATCGTCGGTGTCGATGTCGTCGGGGATTCCGTCGCCATCGTTGTCGTTGTCACCATTTTGCTCCTGGTTGTCGAGCTGCTGACCCTGCTGCTGGTCGGACTGTTCGCCCTGCTGGCCTTGCTGGCCGTTCTGGGTTTGACCTTGCTGCTGCTGGTCTTGGCCGTTCTGGTTCTCGCCATTCTGGTCTTGCTGTTCTTGCTGACCTTGCTGACCGCCCTGTTCGCCACCTTGCTGCTGCTGGCCCTGTCCGTTGTCCTGCTGCTGACCTTGCTGGCCTTGCTGACCTTGCTGGCCTTGCTGGCC
>DAVI01000114.1:0-245 GCA_002505495.1 Euryarchaeota archaeon UBA59
GCGATGTCGTAGGCGCCCGCCTTGCCGACCCAACTATCCGAGTCGAGCAGAGCGGCCAACTCTGCCGCTGATAGTTCATTGATCTCGACGGTGGCTACCTCGACCATTGACTCGACCTGCCAAACCGGCCTCGACTCAATCGCTGAGCCCGCCTCGTCCTCAGACGATGATTCCGAGGCGGCATCAGCCAACTGCAGAAGCGCACTACCGGACCAGACTAGATGGCGACGGCCCTGCAACCGCAG
>DAVI01000114.1:381-7180 GCA_002505495.1 Euryarchaeota archaeon UBA59
GCGGAAGCGAGGTGGACCTTGAGAGGGGGTGACACGGGGACGCGAGGGGGAACGCGTTTATCATGCGGACCGACGTCCACCTATTGGTGATTGACCGGTGACCGGTGACAAAGCGCGCATTCCAACCTATGTGATGGGCCTCGACGAGAGGATGCAGGGGGGCATTCCCATGGGGCACATCGTGCTCTTTGCAGGTGTCTCGGGGACGATGAAGTCGAGCCTTGGTTTCTCGATGCTGTACAACGCCGTGATGGAGGGCAGAACCTCCGGCATCTATGTCACGCTCGAACAGGGCAAGGACAGTCTCGCAAGCCACATGTCTGGCATGGGGATGGATGTGGATGACCCTCGGGTTCGCAGCAAAATTGCAATCATCGACCTTGCTGACCTCAGAGTTCAACTCGACGCTCAAGGGATGTCACAGTCGGTCGACTGGATGGGTCAACTCATCAAGCAGTTGGCCAACTACCGCGACAGCATCGGCTTCGAGGTGGTCGTCTTCGACAGCCTCGGCGCCTTCTTCACGCTGACCAAGATGGAGAACCCTCGAGATGAGGTGTTCCGATTCTTCGAGGCGATCCGTCGGATGGGTCTGACCGGAATCATCATCTGCGAGATGATGGGCGAAACCAAGAACCAGTATGGTGAGTTCGGGATTGAGGACTATCTCTCCGATGGCGTCATGCATCTGACGATGGAGCGAAATGGGGACGCCATCGAAAGGAAGCTCTCCATAGTCAAGATGAGACACACAAACCATCTGTTGGGCTATTACAACTACCAATGGAACGAGGACGACTCAAAGTTCAGCATCCTCTGAAGATGCCGGCCGCTGGGGGCCAATCATTCGACCGTCACTGACTTTGCCAGGTTCCTCGGCTTGTCCACATCACAACCAAGAGCGAGCCCGGTATGATAGGCCAGAAGTTGCAATGGAATGACCGTCAGCAGCGGTGAGAGGATTCCATTCGTCTTTGGAACTGCGATTGCGATGTCCGCCTCCTCGGCGAACTCATCATCGCCCTCTTCGTGAATCAGGATTATCTTGGCGCCGCGGGCTTTGCACTCCTGAACGTTGGAGAGAGTCTTCTGACGGAACTTGTCCTTCGGTGCGATCACCACCACCGGACTTCCCTCCTCAAGCAGGGCAATTGGCCCGTGCTTCATCTCACCAGCGGGATAGGCCAGACAGGGGATGTAGGCGATTTCCATCAATTTCAGCGCCCCCTCTCGCGCCACCGGTGCTGAGGGGCCCCTTCCAAGGAAGAGGACGTGGCGAGCATCCTTGACAGCCTCGACCGCCTCCTCGATCGGACCTTGGTTGGCGAGGTATCTCTCGATTTGGTCGGGTATCTTCGAAAGTGCCTGAACGACCTTCTTCCCCTGTGCCACCGAAAGTGTTCTCGCCCTCCCTATCTGGACTGAAAAGAGAGTGAGTGCCGCCACCATGTTGGTGAACGCCTTTGTCGAGGCGACCGCTTGCTCAGGTCCCGAGTGGATGTAGACGCCCCGTCCGCACTGTCTAGCAATCGATGAGCCGACCACGTTGATGACTCCCATCACTTGGCCGCCCTTCAGTTGAATCTCCTTCACGGCCGAGAGAGTGTCAGCAGTCTCTCCGCTCTGACTGACTGCGAAATAGAGAGCTGTGGAATCGATGACCGGGTCATTGTACCGAAACTCGCTAGCAACATGGGCGAGTGCTGGAACTCGAGCGAGCTGCTCGATTGCGAGCCTGCCGACTTGGCAGGCGTGAAGAGCAGTGCCGCAACCGAGCAACCTGATGTGCGGAATTCGCTGCAACTCCTTAGGAGTCAGGTCGAGTCCATTCAGTCTGCCATTACCATCCGACTTCAATATTCGACCTGAGATGCATTGGCGCAAGGATTCTGGCTGCTCATGGATCTCCTTGAGCATGAAGTGAGGGAAATCCCCCATATCCGCCTCGCCCCAACTCTCGTCTATTGTTGTCACCGAAGCGTCAGAGGAACCGCCGTCCAAGCGGCAAGTCTCGACTCCTGATGGCGAGAGAACCGCCATGTCTCCATCCTCGAGGAAGATGACCTGTTGGGTGTGGGCCGACAGAGCCTGCGGGTCGCTGGAGATGAATGACTCACCATCCCCTATTCCAACCACCAGTGGAGAACCGTTGCGAGCACAGACGATGATTCGCTCTTCGGCAAACAGTGCGCACAGGCCCCAAGTCCCACGGGTGTGGCGAAGTGCCCTTCGTACGGCGTTTACAGGAGAGAGACCATCCCCGACGGCGCGGTGAATAAGGTGAGCGATAACTTCCGAGTCGGTCTCCGATTTGAGGAGAATACCCTCCGCAGTGAGCCAGCGACGAAGAGCACGGGAATTCTCGATGATTCCATTGTGAATGATGGCTATCTTCCCATCCTCCGACATGTGCGGGTGTGCGTTTGCGTCAGTCACCCCGCCGTGCGTAGCCCAGCGAGTGTGGCCGATTCCGATGCTGCCATGAAGTTCAGCAGGGACAATCGATTCCAAATCGGCAACCCGTCCGATGCACTTGTTGACCGTGATTTTTGAGTTGAGAATTGCAATTCCCGCTGAGTCGTAACCCCGATACTCTAGACGCCGCAACCCTTCGAGAAGCAACGGCGAAGCGGCTCTGCCGCCGAGGTAACCGAAGATGCCACACATGTTCTCTCATCCTCCCGCCAAGACTCTCCGTTGTATTACTACCGGTCACTCCTCAAAGGCTAATCTTTGCGTCACAGACAGGGCATTTCACACTCTTCATCTCGACGCTCTTGACACGGAAAGTAGCTCCACATTCGCAGGTGACGTCCCTTCCAGGCGGGGGTGGTAGAAGACCTAACTCGCCAGGTGCCGGGGGTTCGGGTAGATCAGCCAACTCACTCGGTGATGGCGGTTCTGGTAACTCCTCTACCTCGACTTCAGCCTCCCGAGTACTGCGCCGCTTCCGCCGACTCTTGCGACGTGCGCGGCCGTCCTCTGCGGCCTCATCGTCAGTCGATGGCCCGGTGTCTGCATCTTCCTCGCCAGATTCATCTGTCGAGGCTGACTCTTCCTCAGGTTGCGGAGTGGGCTCGGTCGGTTCGGCGAACTCTCGAATCGAATCCTCTTCGACGTCGAGGACATCGACTTCAAATTCGTCCTCATCATCCTCTTCAATAACCACAGAGAGTGATTTTGAGCGACGGCGGCGACTGAGAATGCCTCTAGAGGTTGCGAGCATGAGAATTAGTCCCATCGCGCATACCGATACACCAATCTTCCAAGCGAGGTCGAAGGTGCGAGCGTCAAGACCAGTCCAAATCCGAATCGTGTCGATGATGCCTCTGTTCGGATCTGTTGGCTCCCTGTCGTCGATTAGCAGCCTAGCGCGCCAATCCATGGTCGGAGATGAGTAGATGATGTGGGTTTCACCTGTACTCTCTGAGCGACCCACCATCACCAGCGCTCCCTCAGCGAGTGGAGCGCCGATGTTGATGCTTTCAGCGTCCATCATCGAGTAGTGGATCTGCCGACCTGAAGGACCGACTGATTCGTAGAAGACCTGGACACCACGAGCGGTTTCGACGAACACCAGAGTTGACACGCCCGCTGCTGAGACTCTCTTCACTTCCTTGTCTTGCAGAGCGCTGTCAGAGCGAATGAGAACCAATTCAGATTCGTAACCTGCGCCCTCCTTCCAACCGGTCAGGACCACATCTTCTCCATCGCTGTTCTGCAGCACACTCAACTGACCGAGCGAGGTGTGGTCCCCGAGAGCGGTCTTGAAACTCCAGTTCGCATCACCGAGTCGGCCGTGGGCGTAGAAGGTGCCCACCCTCTCACTGCCGGTACCATCGTCCCGCATCGCCTGATAGGTCATGTGAGTCCAGTCAGAACCCCTTGCGACCTGAACTGAGCCTGCCATTCCAGCGGGCGGCTCGATCACCGGGATCACCTCGCGCGTCAACTGCCAAGACTCGCTGTCGAGCGGAGTTGAGGAATCGAGCATGAAAATCGAGGTGACATCGTCGTATGTCCCACTGGTGAAGAGGTCGCGGTGATATCCACCGATGAGTGCCTTGCCCTCTTCGACCTCAAGGTCGATGCCCCAGTATGTCCCCTCTGCCAGCATAAGTTGCGGCATCAGGTCAATGACCTCGGTGTTTGTGCAGGACAGGTCAACCGTCGAGAAGCTCAAAGTGGTCACCGTAGCGCCGAATTGGTCAATCAGCCTTCTGGTCCAGACGATGTTCGCTGAATCCCCTTCGCCGCTCGAAATGGCAAATTCTCCCGCCCAATCATCCTCCAACTCAAGGCAGGTGAAGAGATCATATTTCTCGTTGACACGATGCACCCAGATGCTATCTCCGTCACCCGTGAAAAGCAGATTATCACCCGAGTATCCGAAGAAACCGAGCGGCACATGGCCCTCGCTCAACTCCAACTTCCTCGCCCCTTGAAGTTGCGCCTCATCGGCGAGCAGAGTGAATTCCAACTCATCATTCGTCGGGTCGAGGTCAACCACCCCCTCAACGCTGACGCTCGCTCTGAACAGAGCATCACCAACATCCAACTGTCCTTCATGAATGGTGAATGGCACATCGATGTAACCGGCACCTGAAACAATGTTGATGCCTCTGGTGTCCAATAGTTCCCAACCGAGTTCACTCCACCTCTCCAGAGTGAATGTTACACCACTGGCATCACTCGAGCCTAGATTCTCCAACCGCAGGTTGAGGGTGACATCCCCGTTCGGATTGGCAACCCTCGGATTGGTTGTGGCAGCCCCCTCTCGGAGTGCCAAGTCGACGCCGACCGGAATCGAGTGGACAGTGAAGCTGATTTCCTGTTCGTTGTTGCTCTCGTCGCTTTCGGTGACAGTATTTGATGGGTCAATTTCAATCTTGAGTGATGACAGCCCCGCATCTGTCGGATGGTAGCCGAAGACCACCTCGACAACATCCGTGGAATCAACTCTCGACAAGGTCTCAGATGCTATTTGGTCACCGTTCTCGTAGAGGACCACCAGCACATTGCGGGCGTGCCGGTCTCCGTTGTTTCGCAGTTGCGCCCGGACATTGAGGAACGAATCGACTGGCGCCGAGTCCACCACGATTCCATTCTCCTCGACCACGATGTCACCATATGGGGACAACTCTGGAGATGCCGGGACATTGTCGATGTTCACATAGCGCTCAATTGGAGTGGTGGACTCGCCACTTTCAGAGAGGATTCGGACATACAGCATCCAACCTCCGTCAATATACTCTGTCGTATCCCAAGTGCTACTCCATTCCTCACTGCTGCAATCCCCATCACCGGAAAACCCCGGGGCTGTCATGATGTCACAGACATATGGACTTTCAAGCCCGGAATCTGCAGTTTGCCATTCACCACTCGAACCCACTTTGTACTGAATTAGATCTGGATTGACGGCCTTGTAATCTCCAATTAGATTCACATTACCAGATAACGGGGCAAAACCACTAGGCTCATCAAGTGTCATCCAAGTTTCGCCAAGATGATAGTTCGCCCAAGAACCCTCACTAACTCGGCCAACATTATCCCATGCTCTAACCTCGACATACAATCCCCCCCCATCACGCCACAACTCCGGAGACAAGTCATAGGTCCAATTGTCGATGCCCGTGGCATTGTCCCACAGAAACGCAGTCTTGTTTCTGAAATTATTTCCATCCCAGTAGGTGTAGCGCCCGGAGATGGTGATGTGGGACAACTCGCTGACAGTGCCATTCAACACTACGACATCCTCTTCCAACATCTCGGCGGTGCCTCGAATCCGGTATGTCTGGTCAACATCCATCCAAGTCCCATTCAAGGGTTGTGTGAGGTTGACCCAACGGCCAGACCTAATCTGCAGGGAGGCGGCGGCATCGATCCTTCCGAAGCCCTCGGAGGCATTCCATGGGTTGCCCTGATGACTCCCTTCTTGAGACAACTCCGGTAGAAACTCGCTGTAATCCTGCAGCGCCCGCTTGACGTCCGCAGGGCTGAATCCAGGGTTGGCCTGCAAGATGATTGCGCACAACCCCGAGACCATTGGGGTCGACATGCTGGTGCCGGATTTCTCGACATAGTCGTCATCCGCAAGTTGTCCTCCACCGACTCCTCCTATGCTGCTCTCCTGCGCCCTTGGAGCATCGATATTCGAGCCAGGGGCGATGACGTCCGGCTTCAACTCGTCCCAACTGTCACCGTCGTCATCGTCCAATCGTGGACCGTAGTTGGAGTAGGATGCGACCGAGTCATCGTCTCTCTTGATGGTGTTCTCGTCATACAATGCAGCTACTGCGATGCAGTGGTCTGCTGAAGCAGGTGATGAGACATAGTTGGCGCCGTCGTTGCCCATGGCGCAGACAGGCACGATTCCCTCCTCGAATGCAACATTGACCAATCGCGCCTCGGTCTGGGTACCCGAATCACCTTGGTCGGCACCCCCAATCAGCGAGCGTACTCTCCCAAAAGACATCGACATGATGTCGATTCCGTTGCTCGAAGCGTTGTTCCCCCAGTTGGTGTTCCTGTTGTCAATCACCCAACTGATTGCATCCTGGGTGTCCTGTGCATTGGCATTGCCGATGTCCTGAAACGCCCTAACATCAACGAGATAGGCGCCCGGCGCGACACCGATGTTCACCCTGTTGGGACCACCAGTGCCAATCGCGATCCCAGCGACATGGGTTCCGTGACCTGCGGTGTCATCGGGGTCATCGGTTCCATCGGTGTTATTGGCCGCGTTGGTCGCATCATAGCCGCCGAGGTACTTCCCGTCTGAGTATGTGGAGGCGTCGCT
>DAVI01000114.1:7271-7480 GCA_002505495.1 Euryarchaeota archaeon UBA59
ATTACCACCTCATCACCTCGGTAACCGAGCATATGTGCTGAGGTGGTGTACTCCGTGCTACTGGACGCCTTGATGGCGGGTGTCGCAACGGCGAGGGTCAGAGCGAGCACATTCTGCTGCTCTAGCATGACAACACCGGGCAGATGATGTATGTCGAGCAGTGCGCTTTGGGGAACCTTGTCGAGCGCAATCGAGTCGACCCAGTGGTG
>DAVI01000072.1:0-2503 GCA_002505495.1 Euryarchaeota archaeon UBA59
GGCGAGCAGAACCTCACCATCCTCTGCAAACTCGTGCAGAGTGGACAGAACAGCACTTCAGACCCCAGCCGGACGATGCAATGGACTGGACAGCGCCAAGCGTACCTGCTGTCGTATGACACAGAGTTGTACGCAACTCCTGGGACAGAGACCCTGCTCGATTTCTCTTGTGACATGCAAGATGCTGCTGGAAACTTCGCCAATCCCTCCGTATCGTTGCAGGTCAGCATCCTGCCAGGCCCGCCAGTGGTCTCGGACTTGCTCCTGAGCAGCGTCAGCGGGCCGTTCGAGGGAGGCATGTTGACCGGCACTTGGCGCCATGACGAGCCAATCACCTTCACGGTAGAGGAGATGACTGACCGCGCCGATCTCGATGCGTCTGTGGAGTTGATCAGGCGCGATGGCGGCTCGGTAATCTCGATTCCGCTCGCTTGGGATAACTCCACATTGAATTACACGGGATTTTGGTCCCTCGTTCGCTACGACTTCGGTGTGTGGGACCTTGAGGTCAAACTCCTCGATGCGCAATTCTCAGACATGGATGACGATGGTGCGCGGCCAAGTACAGACGCGACCCTCACCATCGTTGACCGTCTAGCACCGAATCTGGTCGCAGTCTCCTTCGATTGGTCACCATCGGACCCCAAGGTCTGGCGCACCACCATCGAATGGTCCGCTGAGACAGATGAGAGCGTCGATGTTTCGGTGGACGTCTCCACAGAAACCGGAGAACATGTCGATCGACTGTTTGTCTACAGCACCTCGGATAACACCGGTCACGCCGACTGGTACACGTCTGATGTTGAGCCGGGGCTCTACCATCTCGAGGTGTCGCTGATGGATAGTGCCGGCAACCCCGCTCCCGACTGGCGCGCCGGGCCCGACGGCGAAGTGACCATCGTACCGCCAAGGATGCTCACACTGGAGATATTGGAACCTTCGAATGGAACCGAAATCGTGCTCGGAGACACAGTCACCTTCCGTCTAGCAATCTCCTGCAACGACGGCTGTCCGATGTCCTTGCTGGAAGAGAGCCTTGCCGGTCTGTCCAACGGAACCATCGAGTTCAATCGGACGATGACGAGCATCGGCGACATCACCTTCTTCTTCACACTGAGCTCGGGTGACTTGAGCACCACTGGAATCAGCCATATCACCGTCGTCGCCCCTCCAGACCCCATGTTCTCTCTCCCAAGTTGTGTCGATGGCTCCGTGGATGACCCGGAGATGTCGCTCACCGGACATCGTGAGTTCGTCTGTAATGTGAACAACATGGGCGAAAGGCCCTCAACGGTCAGGTTCAGGGTCACTAACGGCCATCCGAAGTTCACCTGCATGCCGACTACCGCACAGACCATACTGCCGGGGGACTCGCTAGTTGTGACCTGCCGCACCCAAGGAGAGGTTGAACAGGCGACCGATGTCAGCACCACGGCTCTGTTTGAGTGGCAAGACCATGGAGGCACCTGGCATCGCATAGGTTCTGAGCAGCCGTTCAGCGCCTATCTGAGACCATCTAGCGACGGAGCCCAAGGAGCCCTCGACTCCTCCGACGAGGCGGGGCTGTCACCATTGCTAATCGTGGGTGCTCTGGCCGGGCTGTTAGGCATCTTCCTGACAACGATATTCCTCGTCCGCCGCCAGCGACGCGACGAAGAGGACCAGCATGGGGCCGCTTCGGGTGGCGTCTCCGACTTGGGCGGCCAGCCTGAGATTGCCACGGCCACGGAACTCGAGTCGGCAGTGGGTCAGAATGACCCGAACAGGGCCGCATCCTACAAGGAATTGCCTCCCGGCGGCCGCTACGAAGAGGTGCCTGAGGGCATGTGGTATGTCGATGCTGACGACAATTGGTGGTGGTCCGAACCCGGTGGCAGTTGGCGCAAACCCTAGTTTCCTCCAGTATGGGCCTCTCGACAGGAAGCCACAATCGGTATAGGTGTGCTAGGAGCGCTGGGCCCCATGGCCCAGCGTGTGCGAGGCAGTGCTTTCATCCTCGCCGCGCTGATGATGTTCAGCACAGTCGCAGTTAACTTCGTGCAGCCGTTTGATGCAAATGCCACCGAACAGTTGGGAGAAGAAGTCCCGGCCATGAACTCCGGGCAGCAGGGATTTGAGGTCCTCTACCTAGGGAACTCGTATGTCCAGAGCAACAACCTCGAGGGACTCACCGAAGCCGCTCTTCAGCAGGAGGATGCGGCCGCCAATGTGGCAAGCCTCACAGCAGGTGGTCTCAAGTTGGATGAGCACGCTAATCGGGCTCAGACTGCCGGGCATCAGTGGAACACGACGCTCAACAACGGCAACTGGGATTGGGTCATCCTCCAAGACCAGAGCCAAGTCCCGAGTTTTCCCATCAGTGGTACCTACTGGCAGGAGAGCAAGAACGGCTCTATCATACTCGACGACATGATTGACTCAGGAGGTGCCGAGACGGTCTTCATGATGACTTGGGGCCGGCGTGATGGAGATTCGCAGAACACCTGGCGCAATCCTGACTATC
>DAVI01000072.1:2861-10446 GCA_002505495.1 Euryarchaeota archaeon UBA59
CCCAACATCTACTATCCTTGGATGCGAAGCGCTACTCAGACCTTCTCGAATGGGAATGCCAGCGTCTCCCTCCATCCGGCACTCAACGAGTCGACGGGCATAACCCACCGCCCCGGCCAACGGGTCACCGATGTCGAATTCGATTTGACCGGCTCCGGCCTCCTCGGCTGGGACAACAACAGCATCGGCATGCTGACACTCGCACCTCACTCGACCTTCGATCTCACCACGGTGGACGCCAACGGCGACGCCCGCCTCAATGTCACCAGCGGCGGCGCGGTTCCAAACGCCGGCACCAACAACACCCAGGTCACCCTCAATTCACAGTGGCAGGGTGGAAACTACTCCTTCGACACCCTCCGTATCGTCTGCGCCGGGTTGACATGCGGTTCCATCTCAGTCTCAGGTGGTCCACTCCGTATCTTTGCAAACACCATCATCATCGACCAAGGGGCGGGCATCTACGCTGACGAACTAGTCTGGGTGAATGCCGGACAGGGAACCGGTACAGCGCGTGGTACCAACGGCAAGAGCCCGGGGGCAGGGGGCGCCGGCCATGGTGGCACTGGAGGTGACGGAGGTGGCACGAACGGTGGTTTGGGCGGAATCAACTACGGCAACGGCTCTGAGGCAGGCTCTTCGGGAGGCAATGTCACCTTCACGAACTCTACCGGGCATGCCACTACGGACGCAGCGGCCGGGCGCGGTGGTGGAGTCGTCGAATTGGTCGCTCGGACCATCTACATGAACGGTACGATATCGGTGAACGGCGGCAGGGGTGACGACGGCGCGGCACCCTCGTCGGGAACCGGTCCGGGTGGCAGCGGTGCTGGCGGCGGAAGTGGCGGTTCAATCTCCTTGATGGCCAACACTGTCTACACCGGTTTCAACTCGGTTCTTCGTGCCAATGGAGGAGATGGTGGAGACGGCGCGCGCGGCGCCCAAGCTGGCATAGGCATTGGCATGTACGACGGAGGGGATGGCGGCGGCGGTGCTGGTGGCGGTGTGGTACTTGTCGCGACCGTCACAGGCCAATTCTCCAACAACGGAGTGATGCAGGCTAACGCTGGTTCAGGTGGGGCTCGAGGCGCTCCCTACGGTTCGGGTTCATACGG
The DNA here is from genome assembly GCA_002505495.1 of Euryarchaeota archaeon UBA59. Taxonomy (GTDB): domain Archaea; phylum Thermoplasmatota; class Poseidoniia; order Poseidoniales; family Thalassarchaeaceae; genus MGIIb-Q1. The sequence goes on from DAVI01000072.1 coordinate 3,977, forward strand.
AACTGCCGGCAATAACGGCAACAACGGCTTCGCATTCTCCGGCACCTTCGCAGGATGGGCTGGCGGCGCGACCATCTACGCTGATGCAGGAACCTATCTGAGTCCGGTCATCGGTGACTTAGGAGTTCTTCACCTCGTCACGACAATCAGTGTGAACTACACGCAGCCTGCCAATACGACGATTTCCGGTCTCGTTCGAATCACAGTTGACGGAACCGCTTGGTCGGAGTGGAAGTCGTTGAATCTCAGTGGCCATACACTCCCACCTCTCGCTCAGCTCCAGTTCCAACTCAACCTGTCGACAAGTGACAATTCAACGACTCCAACCGCATCACAATTCAACATCAACACCTCTTCATGGTACTCGTTGGATGATGTAACACTCGATGTCGGCACGACTCATGGTAGCAACCAGATATTCGACTTCCCAGGCAGCCTCGGGGTGGTCAGAAGTGCTACCGACATAGCGGGGATTGGTTCCACCACCCTTGAGATGTATGTTCCAACCAAGGTGACTCCGATTGCATCGGGTTGGGTTCACATCATACCGCCACAATTCATCACCGAGGGGAATGTCAGTTTTTCGTTGGCAGGCACCCCAATATTAACCATCAACACCTCACTTATTCCCGCTTACGGCATCTCGCTCGAACTTCCCAAGAGTCTGCTCGCTAGCCAATGGCCGACAACCGGCACTTCAGGGGCGGGCGGCGTCGATTGGGGCAATCTGAATATTGGTTGTTCAGCGACGGTCGCCTACATGGGGGTTTTCACATCCTCTCTCGTCGTAGTTCCGTACGAACTGACCGCTGAGATCGGAACGAATCAGAATCTGCTCGGAGCGATTAACGAGTATGTCAATGTCACCAGCAATCGATGGGCTGAGGCGGACTTCAGCGAATTCCCAATTCTCAGCGGAGGAGATGGTCTCGACAGACACTCAATCACTCTAGACAATCTGAATGTCACGTTCATCGACGACATTCTGCCGGAGTTCAGAGACATCACCTTCCTCGTTGACGGACAGGAGACGACTGACGCCCGCATCGGCGACATCGTCGAAATCCGCGTGCGCGTACTGGGTAACGAATCAGACCTCAACATAGATTGGCACCTTGAGGGCCTCGGTGGAATCAGTTCGTGGCCTCCGGCATCCCTCCAGTCGATGGCTTGGAACAGCCTCCAGAACGCCTACATCGCCATCTATGAAACAAGCCAACACTCCGCCGAGTACGGCGACCGCATGGCCCTCTGGCTATGGCTGACCGACTCCTCAAACAACGACAACTTTCCCACCAGCGTGGCTGGCTGGGATGATAGTTTCATCCTCCGACCGGTCTATCCCGAGTTGGCCAGCGCAAACCTCACGATTTGCAACCGACTACTGGTAGCAGTCTGCGAGGTTAGTCCGGGTACGACTCTTGACTTTGAGGCAACCTCCGTGGGAGAGCGCTCGAACTTGGATGTCTTTGTCCACTTTGTGCGAGGTGGAGTAGACGAGGTGGTGGTTCCTCTCCAATGGCACGAAGCGAGCAAGGTCTACTATGGCGAGTACACGTTCTACGCATCCGACCTCGGTAGTTGGGCAGTCACTTGGCGAGTGATGGACGTCAACAGAAATGAGGACAACTTCTCGATGGAATCAGTTTCTCAAGTGCAGGTCATCGACGATGTTTCCCCAACTGAGACCGGATTTGAGATATTACCATCAGAACTGGCAGGCGACTCTTGGTGGCTTTCAGGTGAGTGGCGGACCAGCGAATATGATGACACGGAGGGTTGGGTCAACGTGAGTGGGCCCAACGGCTTCAACCATCGTGAGAATCTCACACTGGGCAGCAGAACGGACTCAAGGAACATCACCTCCTATGTCGCTCTCGGTTCAAGTGTAGTCGAAGGCGACGGAGCGAGTGTCGTGAACAACAGTTCAACCGGCCTCATTCACCGCTCACTTCAGGAAGATTGGCCCGATGTCCAACTTTGGAACTTCGCCCGCGGGTTCGCGAACGTGCACACCTTCCGAGACGATGTGGGCGTAGTGAGTGACGCCTACCCCGACATCATCACCATCCTGCCGCTCGATGACTACGCCTCCTCATCACCCTCGATTTGGCAGGCATACTACCCAAGTTTGCTCGACCAGTTGGGAGGCATGGGTGCAGAGGTCTACATCGGCTCGTTGAGGCTTGACCCAGACTATGTCTGCCACATCGGCTCAGGGCCTGCCGGCTGCCACAGTTTCGGTGGCTACGAATCGTTCAGTGAGAAGAACACCATCTTGCTAGAAATCGCCTCCACCAGACCGTGGGTAACCATCGTACCGCTATCCGATGACGGACCTCTTCACCCCGAGTGGACGGACACTAACGACGACCTCACCGATGCCGGGCATGCGGCGATTGCCGAGGCTTTCATCCGCGCCATCGAAGGAAGGCTCTCGTTGAGAGAGGTCACACAAGAGGCATCGAGCGTGATGGACGTGGAGGGCTGGACTCCTGGCGACTACAACTTCGAACTTCGAGTCTTCGACGGCGACGGCAATCCTGCCACCGATGTTCAGGAGGGTCCAGATGCAACATTCTTCCTCGCCCCGAACGATGACATCCTCTCCCTCAGCATCCTCACTCCTCTACCGGCCGCCCTGCATCCCGGGGATTGGCAGATCACCTACGACGCTCTCTGCGCCATAGACTGTGCAATGCAGTTGGAGGTTGAGTTGGATGGGCTGCTTGTCGCCACTCTGCAACCTACCGGAGGTGCAGGGACCTTCACGCTCTCAGACCTGACACTTGGGGACCACCAGTTGAGACTGGAACTCTCAGCCCCGGGCTGGCTGGTCAGTGAACCATGGGCTACCCTCGAATTCAAAGTCACCCCTCCCCCGAAGCCGGAGTGGTGGCTTCAGTGCATCACCTCGGCAGTTGACAGCACACATCGTTCCGTCTCCTACGACAGTAGAATCGGCGACCTCACCATGACAGCCCACTTCATCGACTGTGTAGTCTCTAATTCCGGCGATGCCGCGGGTTCGGTGCAACTCTCCAATGATTCAACATTCGGCCCCTTCAGCTGCAGCAGAGCACAACATGTCATTCGGGAGACGGAGCAAGCCATCTTCCCATGTTGGGCTGAAGAGAGTGACGCAAATGCTGGCATCTACGAGGTATCACTCATCTTTGAGGTGGTCTCTGATGATGGAGTGGAGTCATTCGACGAATGGCAGCAGACCATGGTACTCGCCAAACCCAGATTTCAACTCGATGTGCCCGCCGGAGAACTTGATGACACGCAGGACCCCCCACAGACCAGACTGGCGGGTCAAACGCCACTCACATGGCTATTATCTGCAATCATCGTGCTCATCCTTGGAATAGCCGCCATCACCCTCATTTTCTCCCTCCGTGAAAGGCGAGACCCGTATGCTGAGTCCTCACACAAGGATTCCCTATTCGATGATACCACTGAGGTTGAGGAATCAGACGATGACAGCGCACTTCACCCTGCACTGGCTTCCGTGCCCGAGCCTCCTGATGCACCTCCCGAACCGGCCAAACCGGAAGTGCCTGAGTCCTCCGGAAAGATAGACTCGCATGCCGGATTGCCCGGCGGCGGTGAATATGCCAAGGCGGACGGGGTGACTTGGTATGTCGAGAAGGATGGGACTCGATGGAAGATGGATTCCGATGGCGGCTTTGAGCGCCTCGATTAATCTGCACCGCGCCTTCGTACGCGTTGCGCTGCCGCCCCACTGAAATAGCAGAATGCGACTTCACAAAGTTGGACCGACGGTTTGTTGAAGGACTGACCCCGCGGCCCCTCCCATAGGAGTGAGACAATGCGCACCTGCTTCCGTTTTCGCCCGACCGAAGATGATGTCGAGGTTCTCATCGAAGGCGAAGACGATTGGGTATCCCAGTGGCGCGCCGAACTCGGCCTATCTGACATCGGCTGGCTAGAACGGTTGGGCACCGGTGGTAGCGTGGATGATGAGTCCGAGGAAGTATCCACTGGCAGCGTCGTAGCGACGAAGCCGTTACCCGGTCCAACACCAGACCCTAGCAAGGTGGTCACCGTGAGGCGCACCATCGGCGACATGAATCTTGAGGAAGAGATGGTTAGACTCGGTATCTTCAAGTCGGAGTCGCCGACCGTCGAGAGCCTCATTGAGATTCTCGACGAGTATGACGAGGCACCTCTCCCTCCGAGCAGTGGAATCACCACTGAGCCGGTCTTGGAAGGATGGCTGAGGGAGGTTATGCGGTTGGCGGTACGCCGGTTCGGTGTGATGGGTCTTCCGGTAGATGTGATCATCGAATCATTGGAGGGCCGCCACGACCTTGACGAAGATTTGGTCGAGAATTGGATTGAGCGCCAATATGAGCTCGGAAAACTGGTCAAAGTCTATGGCGGAGAGAGGCTTGGATATGGCCCCGCACCCATCTGGTTGGATGCTGCTTGAGCAATGAGTCGAACCACATTCAAGCGGCGTCAACCCAAATTTATCCGATGCGACAGAATCCATCGGCGCTTAGCGATAAATAACAATTAATCGTTGTACTGCGGCCCGTTTTCTGACACATTTATCGCACACGCGCACAAAAGGGGTAATAAGACCGCCCAAAGTCGGCGTCCCGTATGTCGAGTCATACCCTTGAATTGAATGTGAACAAGGCACGCACCAAGGCGCTCTCGTTAGTCGTCCTGATGCTGCTGTCAACCTCGTTGGCTGCGATGGATGTCGCAGCGAGCAACTCGAAGCAATATCCGGTCACTCGGAATCCTCTGGATTTGGCGACCGGGGACTTCGATTGTGACGGTGACGATGATATCGTGACCGCCAGCGAGATGGGAAACTTCCTGTCCATTTTGTGGAACGATGGTGGTACCTATCAGGAACGGAGTGACATTTGGATTGTCAATAACCAGTCCCGCAGGGCTGGCTTTACGGACATCGCCGATGTCGGGAATGTCGAAACTGGTGACATCGATGGCGACGGTAACGATGACATCGTTTTCTATCAAGGGAACATCCAGGTCTACCAATCCACAGAAATCATCCGCGCCAATTTGACCGTTCTTCTCAACGACGACTGCGCCGGCGGATTCAGTGAGGATGCAGTGTACACGATGGGCGACATCGTTTGGAACTTCGAGGTCGCTGACATCAACGGTGACGGCGTCGACGACATTGTAGCGCTCGAGCTACAAGACATCGCTTCTGGGACTCAGCGTCTGCTGACCTACCTCGGCGGCGCACAGCGAAACAACGCCGCGACCAACCACAAGATCACCACCCTCGACAACCTTGCCAATAAGGTCTATGCAGACATACGGCTCGGCAACTTGGGCGAGACTGTCAATACGCAACCGCTCTCTAACGATTGTGAAGATTTGGATGCCTTCATCGCATTCAGGCCTGGCTATAATCAGGCAACAGGTTACTCTGATGGTGATTGGGACAATGTCTCAATCATCGAGTTCGAGTGCGGTCTTGGCATAGGAGGTACCTTTAACGCATGGAACGACCCGAGCAAGGCACACACCATCAAACTCCACTCCTATGGTGGTAGTTACGACATCGCCGACGGCGATGGTGACGGGAAAATCGACCTGATGGTGATAACCAACGGTTCGACACTCTCGATATCCAAATGCGCTGCAGCCCCATGCACCAGTCAATCGAGCTGGGTGCTCAACCCGAATCCGCCTAGTATCGGAGACTTCCAAGGGGCCACTGTCGAGGCTCAGGACATCAACCAAGATGGTGACATCGACTTCGTCGTCCCGACCTACGCGACCATCACCAGCCTGCAGGGTGCTTCTGGCAACATTGTGTCATACTACACCTCAGAGAACTTGGATGACATCAACACGGTACAGATTCTCCTTTCAGACGGCAACAACGGATACCTATCTCCTCAGTCTATGCCGGTCGGCCGCCGACCAACGATGGTTCTCGTCGGTCAGTTCGCTGGTGGTCCTAACAGTGCGCTCGATCTCGCCATCGGCAACCGTGACTACACCTTCCGATACAGCAACGGAGCCCTCCACCTCGACACCAAGGGCTGCGCCTTCGACCCGCTGAACCCGCAACTGAACGGATTTGGCTGCGGAAACCTCGATGCAATCTCCATCGTGCAGTTGGATAACGAGGACATTGGGATATCCGGAATGTCGGTATCTCCCGCATCGTACAATCCTGAAACTGGTCGCATGACGGTCGGAGAGGGAACTCGTGAAGTGAATGTCACAGTCCAGAACACCGGACTCGACTCCATCAGCGGCAGCATCGATGTTGAAGTCTCAGTGAAGGAGATCATTGGCGGCACAGACACCATCGTCTACTCGAATGACTACGAGTCTGCAGCGACGGTCAACTGCGGTGCAGGCTGTGTGTGGGGCTCCGCCGACTACGACGGCGAGGCATTCTTCTGGCACGAGGAGACTGCGACAAACCACTCGTCAACTCC
>DAVI01000065.1:0-282 GCA_002505495.1 Euryarchaeota archaeon UBA59
CCAAGCGGTCGCCGACGGGCAGAGCGTCGCCGCCATCGAACATGCAGATGGGGGCATCCATGGTCATGCCAGCGTGTGTTGATGGCCGGATAGTGTAGGGGGCGCCGTGCGCGCCCTTGCCAGGGTTGACTCTCCAAGTGACGCAGAGTCTGCCGATGATGTTCATCCCTTTGTCATGACAGATGATGGTCTCTGGGTTCGCATCAACTATGCTACGCAGAAGGCCGAACGAGCGCTCGTGTGGAGTGATTCTCACCGTTGGCGCCTGCAAGCCGAAGTCAC
>DAVI01000065.1:416-2277 GCA_002505495.1 Euryarchaeota archaeon UBA59
CGTTCACAGTCCCAGTCACACAGGGGTGGAGGGTGGGTGTGACCGTTTTGCGCATCATAGCGTGGCGCATCGGAAGCACCCGCGGTCTGAAACCTGCCATCGCGAAGCATGGCGCGCCGGCTCTTGTGCAATTGTTGTGCTTCCGCAGCGGTGTCCCCTTCGATGAGTCGCAGAATCTTGAGGAAGCGATGCGCAGGGGGCTCCCCCCTCCGCTCAGTCATCATCCTGAAGAGTAGTAATCCCGGACCTCGGTCAACCCGAACTCCATCTACAATGAGGGCTGCTCCATCCGTCCTCAAATTGTGGCCGGAGAACTGACCCTCGACCTCGGAATCATGCTCAACCACGGCTTTCTCAGAGGGGAACAACGCTGAGTTCCGAGAAGCCAATCTCTCTCGGATAGTCGTAAGAGTGGAGAGTTCATCATGTTCCAAGAGTGGGTCGACAGGGCAACTGATCTGGTCTCTGCCACTGACCTCTCTCAGTAGCGCTGCCCACGCCTCATCGGCAGGTAGCAGATTGGGAAGCATGCCTGCAGATTCGAACCATTCCATCGCCTCTCCGAGAAGCGATGCGGAATTGGTCTGCAGATAGTTCTGCCAAGCGGGTGTCGATTGCAGCATCAGTTCATGAGGATTATTCCACGGCCGACAGGAGTGACAGAGGACATGCTGGATGTCGTCGACGACAGGCTCCCGGCAACAGCGACAGAAGTTGCTCTCGCTCGGCATCCTCCGTCTTTGCAACCTCAGGGTACTTGAATCCACCAATCGAAAAGGGCTCAATAGTGGTCGAACTCGATTCTCTCGTCGACATGGGTGACACGCCTGCCGTGGCCCCTAACCTCACCGACCACCGCACAACCCGGCAGCCTCTCAGTTAGCCATCCGAGCAACGAGTCAGCACTATTGGAGGAGACCACCAGCACCATTCCCATTCCGAGGTTGAAGGTGCGCGCCATCTCACGGGCGTCAACCCCTCCTTCTCTGGCAATCCAGTCGAACTCAGGGTGAGAGGGTAGTGGGTCTGAGATGTGGTATCCCAGAGAACTGTGGAGCCGCAGCAGGTTGGAGAGCCCGCCACCGGTGATGTGGGCAATCCCCCGCAGGTCGGCAGTCGAACAGGGCCCCTCGCCAACCCGCGCCGACGCAATCAGGTCGTACACCGGGTCAACATAGATTCGAGTCGGATTCAGAAGGACCTCACCCAAGGTGACCGCGCCGTCGGTGAACCTCTCAATCCGAGACTCCTCCACCTCAAATGGTGCCGCTGCTCGCAGGTCGGCACCGCTCTTCTCTATCACCGAGCGTACCAGCGAGTAGCCGTTTGAGTGGATTCCGGACGAGGGCAGGCCAATCAGTTGGTCACCGGCTTGGATTCCAACGCCTGTGATTGCCGCTTCCTTCGGCAACCAGCCGAGCGCGGTTCCCGAGAGGTCGAGTTCCTTCACGATTCCAGGAAGAGAGGCGGTTTCGCCACCAGCCAATGTCACACGCGCCCGCGAGGCCGCCTCAGCGAGTGAAGCGCCGAGCACCGCGTGAACCGCAGGGTCCGGTTTTGGAGTGGCGACATAGTCCACGAATGCGAGCGGCTCAGCGCCCACACAGAGCAGATCGTTGACATTCATCGCCATGCAGTCGATTCCAACGCCGGAAAGTTGTTCCAACTCGTTGGCTATCTGCAACTTGCTGCCAACGCCATCTGTTGCAAGCGCGAGCAGGTTGTCACCGAACTCGACCAGTCCACCGAATCCTCCCGGTAGGTCGACCGGTGAGCCGAGACTGCCAGAAGGCCTCACAGACTTTGAGAGCGCCCCAATCAGCGAGGCCACGGACTTCGCCTCAAGGTCGATGTCGACGCC
>DAVI01000065.1:2302-4506 GCA_002505495.1 Euryarchaeota archaeon UBA59
GACGAGGCGTAGTCGAGGCCCTCGTCATCACTCATTGACGAGTCGAGATGGCGTCAGTTCTTCAATACGCCGAGTGGTAAGAACGGTGACTTCGCCCAGTTCCAACAAGGTCATGAGAGTCCTAACTTCTCAACGGCCGAAGCAAGATAGTCAAGCGATTGAAGCATCCTGTGGCCATCCTCTATCTCCACCAGTTCCACCAACTCAGAGCTAGCAGCGACCTTTCTGGAATTCTCAATCGGTACGACATCATCCTCGGTGCCGTGCAGGATGACCGTTGGATGAGCCAGTTCTGGCCAAGACATCAGTTCAGCAGATTCCATGAAATCCCAGCCTAACATGATGTTCTCCTCAAATCCGTGATGGAAGTAGGGTGCCTCTCCATGTTCCTTCCATTTGGCCAAGCCATCATCTCCAGCACCCTTGCGCCAAAGGTCTGCGAGTCCGAAGGCGGGGGCGATGAGGAGTAGTGCGAAGTTTTCGTCAGGTCGCAACGCAGATGCGTTGGCGGCAGCCAAGCCGCCCATCGACGAGCCGGAAATCAGATCAAAGGGCCCATCCTCGTCCAGCACCCGCAGAAGCACCTCGGTCTCCTGTTCGATGGTCCAGCCCAACTCCGACATCATCGGAGAGATGACCTCCCAGCCCAACTTGTCAGCCATGTAGGTTGGTTTGGAGCCGTTCGGCGTGCCCTCAAATCCATGCGCGAATAGAACTCTCACCATGATATCCCACCTGTGTTTTCAATCTGAGCGCACTCTTCAGCGCCTTTAATCACTCGAAACTCAACGGCTTGAACTCGCTGCCGTCGAGATGGCAACGCCGCAACTCCTTCTCAAATCCGCTGCCGGCTGGAAGCAGACGAACAGAGATTTCTGCGGTGATGTGAACTGTCGCCGAGAAGAGATGCCCGCCGTGGACCTGATGTTCGTTGTCTGAAAATACCAAGTGAAGGTGGCTGAACGGCTCACCGTCCAGCGGCGCAACATTGCCTTGCAGTGATAGTAATTCAACGGGCTCGGCAATCGTTTTCCTCTGGTAAATTCCATTGGGCGTGAGATAGCCGAACTCAACATCTCGGATCCTACCGATTCCAGCCGTCACAGCTCCAGACAGCTCTCCATTCTCGGCGACTACTTCTCTAAGTGAGGCGTGTAGTTCATCTCCCGGGTCGAGCCGAATGAAGAGGTCTCTACCCCAGCCAGCGCTCTCCATTGGCTGAACCAAGAGGCGACGCCTTGATAGTGATTCTTGAAGAGGCTCCTAGCAGTGGTGCTCGTGAGTCGAGGAATGGTGGTTTTCGTCGAGGACGAGGAGACACTACGTCGGCTAGGTGAGACTATTCTCAGTCGCATGGGTTTCGAGGTTTCAGCCCACGAGGATGCGGAATCGGCGCTCATAGTGATTCAAGAGAGCAGCCACCTTGTTCTGCTCGCAACGGACATGTCACTTCCAGGCATGAGCGGAGTCCAGCTCGCACACCAGATGAGAGCCCTCGGGATCGGCGTTCCGATTCTCTTGATGAGTGGCCATGATGAAGAGGAGATTGAGGAGGCGGGCGGAGTTCCCGCGCCTAGTAGAATCATGCAGAAGCCGATTGGTCTGGCCGACCTGCGCGCCTGTGTTGACGAACTTATCCAGTGATTTGGGAGCCACCCAGAGCGTGAGGGGCCGGCCCCCCCATCCCAATTGGAAGACCTCTCCACCGGAAGTGCGCGTGCGCGAGAAGCGCTGTGCGTGAGAGGCTGTCAGTTCCACTGGAAATAGAGGGGGCATGTCGCGTAGTTCAAGAACCGCCGAGTATCGGTTCTGTTGCCTACGCGGGTGAAGGACATGATGGGAATAGAGGATTCAAACGCCCGCTGGCGGACCTTTTTGCAAGAGCAATATCAACAAGAAATCCAAGTGCTGGCAAGCGGTTGGCCCAACAGCAAGATTCTGCCTGTCACCTTCAGTGTGCTGCAGGCCATGAGCCCAGACTTCGCTCAGATACTGATCGAATATCCTAAGCCGATTTTGAGGGCTGGGACCGAGGCGTTGAGGGCAATCTGCCGCGAGGGTGGTCACGAAATCGACCCCATGCTGAGAATCATCGAACTTCCCATCGATTGTCAGCGTTCACTGCGAGAAATCGGTTCAGAGGATATCGAGCGCCTGGTCTCAGCAGAGGTAGTCGTCACCAAGGTCTCAGAATTGAAGCCGCG
>DAVI01000065.1:4746-5048 GCA_002505495.1 Euryarchaeota archaeon UBA59
CTGGTCTCCGCCGAGCAGGAGAACACCCCATTCAACGAAATCGAGATTTCGGATGAGGAACTTGAGGAAATCGAAGCAATCAGCAAGCGGGTGGATCTTCTCGAACTGCTCACCAACAGCATCGCACCCTCGATATTCGGCGCGGGCAAGCTGCAGATGGTCAAGCGCTCGTTGGTTTTGCAACTCTTCGGAGGCGTCTCACGGAAGTACAGCGACAGCACCCGTGCCAGAGGGGACATCCACATTCTGCTGATGGGTGACCCCGGAGTCGCCAAGAGCCAACTTCTCACCTACATGAGTCA
>DAVI01000006.1 GCA_002505495.1 Euryarchaeota archaeon UBA59
GCTCACACCCTCGACCTTCTCGTCGTTCACGATGGAGTCGATTGGCCGAACACGGCTGCGACCCTCGACGGCATCGTCACCGGCGGCGTCACAAACCTCTCGATGAACGGGACGGCGGAATTTGAAGTCAATTCGACAGGTGGCAACCCTCGACTCGTCGCCATCATCCGAGTGGCAGGAGAACCGGTCACGGAACCGGGCACGGAGACTCCCTTCTCTGGTACCCTCCAGAACAGTTGGAGCCCTCCCTCCGAAAGCCGTACCTTGTCGGGAAAGACGATCTTCACAATCACCCTCGTACTCGTGGGACTGGCATTGATTCCAATGCGCCACACCCTTCCCGTACTGTGGCGGAAAAAAACCCCCATTTCGACAACTCTCGAAGAAGAGTGACGCTCTCGCATCCCGATGGCCTTATGAGAGAGGCGCAGGTCGGCCGCACACAGACATAGTCTGTGGTTGAGAGTCATGGTTGAGCCAATCCGTCCCCACACCCGATTCGAGAAGGCCCGCATCGTCGGAGCCCGAGCGTTGCAAATCAGCATGGGCGCTCCGCTCTATGTCACCGAAGAGGAGTTGCGAGAGAGTTTCCGCGGCGAACTCATCTCACTCTACGGTGTAGACGAGGTCAACATCCGCTTCGTTCTCGACCCTCTCAAGATCGCCACCCTCGAGTACGAGAAGCACTTGATTCCAATCGATGTCGACCCACACCTTGACTGATTCCGAGAGAAATCAGTCGACGGCGATGAGCATCGCCACGGCATTTCCACCGCCGAGACAAATCGTTGCAATTCCCCTGCCTCCACCATTTCTCTGCAGGGCGTTCATCAGCGTCATCAGCAATCTTGTACCAGTCGCACCGAGTGGATGGCCGATTGCCACCGCACCGCCATGAGGATTGAATTTCTCATCTGTGATTCCCAACTGCTTGGCCACCGCGCATGAAGCAGATGCGAACGCCTCGTTGTGTTCGACGAAATCGATGTCGTCAATGGTCAGTCCGTTGCGCTCAAGCAGGGTCTTGACAGCAGGAATCGGTGCCACCATCACCCTTTCCGGTTCGACGCCACTCGTCGTCTGGTCGACAATCCGCGCAAGAATGGGCCACCCTTCCTTCTCGGCCCGCTCTCGGGAAGCCACCAGGACAGCCGAAGCCCCGTCGGAGAGTTGGCTCGCATTGCCGGCCGTGACCTGACCGTCCTCTTGGAAGACAGGAGAGAGTTCCGCAAGTTCATCTGCGTCGGTGCCAGCCCGTATTCCCTCATCCTTCGTGACTATGACTTCGTTGCCATCTCGGTCGACCCCCTCCAACGGAAAAGCCTCCCACTCCATCCAACCAGCCTCCCACGCCTGGTCGGCCAACCTGTGTGAGCGAGCAGAAAACGCGTCGGACTCCTCTCTTGAGATGTCAAATTCGCAGGCGACGTTTTCGCCGGTGATGCCCATGTGCTCGTCGTTGTAGGCGTCCCAGAGGCCGTCGTGCAGCAAGATGCTCTGCATCTCACCGTATTCGTCTCGCCCAGTCTTTTGGGCAAAATGTGGGGCGTTTGACATTGATTCCATGCCGCCGGCGACTACCACCTCGTATTCGCCGGCGCGAATCGCTGATGCGGCGATCATCACCGCCTTCAGACTTGAGCCGCAGACCTTGTTCACAGTCAGGCAGGGAGTCGTATAGGGGAGACCTGCGAAGATGGCGACTTGTCGGGCGGGCGCCTGACCGGCGCCAGCCTGTAGCACATGGCCGAAGATGAGTTCCTCGACCGTGTCGGAGTCGGGCTCTATTCCAGCCCGTTGGAGCAGTTCCATGACCGCGACAGCACCGAGTTGTGTGGCCGAGTGAGAGCGTAGGCCGCCGCGGAATTTCCCGACCGGAGTACGGGCGACAGCACAGATGACCGGCTCAGCCATTGAGGCGAGGGTTTAGCCCCCACTCTTTCAAGACTCGCCCGCGAAGCCGTAGAAGTTAGGCTGGCGCAAATTGGGAAGCGCCTCCTTCTTCATGAGCAGAGTACGAACCGCCCAGAGGTCGACAAAGATGCGATATCGCGTCGTCATGTCGAGGTAGTCCACTCCGGATGAGCCGCCAGTCCCGATGCGTCTGCCGATGATGCGCTCGACCATTCGAGCGTGGGAAGTCCGCCACAGAAGCATGGCCTCCTCTAACGCGACAACCGCATCGATGAGAGTCCTCGGCCAGGCGAGAAGTGGCAACTCCCTGTACGACTCGATGAACAGCAGTCCGGCTCGAGCCCTGTTCACCACACCATCCGGCATTAGGTAGTCTCTGGCACCCTCAGCAGCGATGGTAAAGCGCTCCTCGACGGTCGACATGTCTTGCACACCCTGCTCTCGTAGTCGAGCCATCGCAGCCTCTGAAAGCGAATCTTGGCCGGCGAGATACTCCTCGATGAACTCCTGAACCACCTGTTCGTCATCCGCGTCGCCAACCATCGAGCCTTGAATCGGAGTCCTGAGCAGCCAGCGGTTTACAGCCGCGGCAAGCGAGGTCGCCTCGGCGGCGCCCTCCAGCTGGGCCAGAATCCCCTTGTCGCGCTCTGAACCCTGGGCCAACTTGCGGAAGTGGGCCAGCGGGTCCATCTCTGAGACCCGGTCGGCATCGTCCAAACCGAGGATGATCTCCAACTCCCTCATCTGGAACGATTCGAAGCCCGAGGCGGTGCCGAGCCCATCTCGGAAGGCGAGGAAGTCTTGGGGAGTTAGAGTCTCCATGACCTTCCATTGATTGGCCATCAGACGGAAGATTTCGGTCACCCGCTCCATGTGGTGAACCGCCTTTGGAATATCCGCTTCGGGGACCAGAGACTGGTCTAGGATGTCTCGCACCGCTCTTAGTTCGGAGATGATGAGTTTGAACCACAACTCAAACGACTGGTGGACGATGACGAAGTGCAATTCGTCGTTGGTCAGCGACTCGTCACCCTGCAGAGAGAGCAACTCGTGCAGATTCAGATAGTCCGCATAGGTTCGATTTCCTCCACCGCTGTCGTCTCCGCCCATGCCTCGTCGAGCCACTCCTGACGCTTAACGAATCTCCCCCGTAGCCACTCTGTGAGGAAAGACCACCCGTCATGCTCATTTAGTGGACCCATCAGCCGTCCCTAATGGCCGACACCTCCGGACTGCTCTCTTCTTGGCTCGCGGACTACGACCGCGACGAAATCACGGTTGGCGTCGTGGCTTCCCACTCCTCTCTCCAAATCCTTCATGGCGCCCGCGCCGAGGGCTTCCGAACTCTCGGAATTGCAGTCGGCGAGGACCGTCGCAAGATGTACAAGGCGTTCCCCGGCGCAGAGCCTGATGAGTGGTTGATGCTCGATGATTACAACGAGATGCTGGACAGAGCAGAATGGTTTCGAGAGCGAAATGTCATCATGATTCCACATGGCTCACTGGTCGAGTATCTCGGTGCTGACAATTTCATCGATTTGCAGGTGCCGACCTTCGGAAATCGTAGGATTCTGAAGTGGGAGTCCAGCCGCGAGGCGCAGCGGGAGTGGTTGGAGTTGGGTGGTCTGTCGATGCCGAAGGTGGTTGAGGACCCGCATGACATCGATGGTCCGGTGATTGTCAAGTACGCAGGTGCTAAGGGCGGCAGAGGCTACTTCATTGCGCGAAATTTCAGGGATTTCCGCAGAAATGTCGATTTGGAAGAGAATTTCACAATACAAGAATACATTCTCGGAACTCGCTACTACATGCAGTTCTACTTCGATCCGATTCCCGATGACGGCTACCAAGTCGACGGAATGGGTTCACGCGACGGAGAGCAACTCGGCCGACTCGAATTGCTGACGATTGACAGGAGAGATGAGGCCAACGTCGACGAGTTCTACAAGTTGGGTTCACTGAGAGATCTGCGAGAGATGGACATCGAGCCATCATTCGTGGTTACCGGAAACGCCGAGATAGTTCTTCGAGAATCCCTGCTCCCCGAAGCGTTCAGGCTCGCTGAAGGGGCGGTTGCCTCATCACTTGAGCTGGAGGAGGACTCCCGTGGGATGATTGGTCCCTTCTGTCTGGAGTGCATCGTCACCGACAAACTCGAGTTCCGGGTGTTCGAGGTCTCGGCGAGGATTGTCGCTGGAAGCAATGTCAGCATCGGCGGCTCGCCCTACACCAATGTCAACGAGTTAGACATGAGTGTCGGCCGGAGAATCGCTCGCAGCCTCCGCAAGGCACTCGAAAAAGACCGACTCGAAGAGATTCTCAGTTGAAGACGCCGTGGTCTTCCAAGACCTGCACGTTACCCGGCGGCAGACAGGCGAGCACATCGTCCTGAACGATGCCCGTCGCCTTTGCGACCTTGTTGGCGAGCGCCTCCTTCTTGACTGTCCCCGGACCAATTCGGAGCCACCGCTCGCACCATTTCGTCACAGCCTCATGAGTCCCGGTAAGAGGCAGCGCAATCCCGTTGATGACCGCCATTCCAAGTGTCATCTCCATCTTCATGTCCTTCAGATAGTTGCGCTTGCCACGCACTATCCAAGCGCCGCGCGCCAACGCCTCGCCAGTCTCGGCGGTTTTCGAAACTTGAGTCGGTTCCACCCAGAAGGCAGTCGCCGCGGCACCGCCACTAGACCACCCGCGGCTCCAAACAACCGCCATCTGTGCAGCATCTTCTCGAATCTTCTCATCGAACTCCTCAGCCTCGAGAGTCTGGGTGAGCCGCAGTGCTGGTACGCCATCGGGAAGTCCGGGGATTGGGTGGGGGTCTGTCTCGAACCCTTCCTTGAGTTTCAGCGCGCACGACGGGGCGCCATGTAGGTCCGCATGGAAATAGAGGTCCGGCCGTGTCAAATGCTTGTTCACCACAGTGTCATTTCCCCTCGCATCCTTGCCGCCGATGAAGAGGTGTCCATCACCCACGACCGCCCAGCGATGCTTCTCAAGCCACAGTTTCTTGCTTCGTTTAGTGACATTCAGTCGGCCTGCAGCCTCATCCTTCGAGCGCCGTTTCTCGACCCGCGACATCTCCTCTCGGGTCTTCCCAAGTGCCGCCTTCGCGCCAACCGATTTCTCCTTCTGCTTTCGGCCCGCGTCAAAGTACCGCTGCGCGTTCTGGTGCACCGTCATGTCGAGATGCAACTCGATTCTGGTGCCCGGCTCGTTGTCCTCGTCGGGTAGGTACGCCATCATTCGGCGAAGGGCTGGGTCGATTGACTCGATCCACTCGATGCCACGGAGTTTGTTTCGAACCTCGTCCCAACTCGACTCCTCGACTGCTTCCAGGGTTTGGGTCATCAGTTGCTCGACATGTGTCCACTGCTCCTGAATCGCCTTGCCGAGAGCCTGTTGCGCCTCGCCCTTGGCGATGAACCGGGAAATCGCCTGCTCCTGCTGAGCTGCCCGCCGCTCGAGCGTGCTGCCCGGGTCCTTCGCCTCCTGTTCTCCTAGGACTTCTACGGCTCGCTCATGTTCGCGGCGGGCAAGAGCGGTTGAGTCGTGGCCACCCTTCCAGGCGTCGACCGCTTGGGCGAGAGTGTCGAATTCCACGATGTATCGCTGCTCATGGTTGGGAAGTGCGAATGGTCCGACCTCTTCGGCGTGCTCCTCGAAGACAGCGTCGCGGGCGAGTGGATTGTCCCTAGCCGAGGAGAGGCCCGCCTTCGCGGCGTGTGATAGTACGGCAATTCCTCCCGAACCAGCCTCAAGTTCATCGGACAGCGAGCGCAGTCCAGCTGATACAGCGGCGACTTGAGATTCATCCAAGCCGGCGGCGGGATGTGCGCCGTCGATATCTGCTAGGGTGCAGACCGCCTCAGCATAGACTCCGGCGAGATTGGCTCTGCTTGCTAGAGTCCGTACAAGGTCGGCGTCACTTTCCGATAAAAGTTTGGTTAGAGTGGCTGCATCTAGGT
>DAVI01000011.1:0-12834 GCA_002505495.1 Euryarchaeota archaeon UBA59
CGCCAGACATCCATCCCTTTGATTGGATAGCGCTTGTCCACGAGGTCGGCAATCTCCACTATTGCAGGGTACCAAGCGTTGAAGTCGCTCTTTGGTGGAATCCCTCTCTTGGCGCGGTCAGGCTCTCCCATGAGTGTGCCTCCTATCGTGTTCCGCTTGAAACCTACGCCGGCTGACCGCTCAAATCACCCTTCAACAGGGGGTCGGGATAGGGCCCACAGTGCGACTCCCATCCAGACTGCCTCGAGTACCAAGAAGGCCAATTCCCATGTATGCAAGGCGCGCAATCCTAGGAATCCGGAGCCAACTGCCATGAGCAGAAGGTATTGGCTATCCCTGCTGGAAATGATGCCTCTCGTCTCCATAGCGAAAGCAATCAAGATGCAAATCATCCCGACATAACCTAAGATTGAAGAATATAACTCCAGTTGTGGATAGGCGATTACATCCCGGGTCATTGCATCACCCACAGATTGCCTGTTCGACCATCTCGGCTAACGAATTAATGTCAGCAAGATCCTTCCGTTCACCCTCTGATGGAACCCAAATAGCCCTACGGTCCTGCGAGTGTACCTCCTCCAAGTGGTTGGCCACCACAGCTGTCAGATTATGCCTGTCAATCAGAGAATGCGCCCTCTCGACGAGTTGTTCGTCTGTAGCTCCTGATTCAAGTTTGAAGGCTATTCTGGTCGAACCTTCGCAAAGAGGAGTCAACTCGTCGAGATGTTTGGCAGAACGGGAGAGCTGAATCGACCACTCTTCGGAACCCGACTTCACCTTCTCCATTGAGGGGGCGGACACACAATAATCGAGAACTGCCGCGCAGTGTATCCATGCATCTGGCCGTAGAGTGGATTCGGATAACTCAATCAGTACATCCAACATCCCATCCGGGGTGACCTCGTGATGAACGGAGGGTAGAGAAAAGGATGGGTCATGGCTGTAATCACCAGCAACTACTGTCACTTTGTGACCCATTCTATAGAGGTGTTCGGCTATGAGCCAGCCGGTTTTCCCGGACGATGTATTTTGAATCCAACGAACTGCGTCGAGCGCGCTACGATTGGCTCCGAGGGTGACTACTACTCGCTTGCGGCTAGCGATGTTCGAATTGATGATGTGACAGAGTTCAGCGACTACACTCACCGGGTCAGGCTGCTTCATTCGCCCCTCCTCTTCAGGTCCCCAAATGACATGATGTCCATGCTGCTGCAAAGTCTGGCACAGGTCATCGGTTACCGGGTCGTCGAATAGTGAGCCGTGCATACTTGGGACAAAGATAGTGGGTGTCCTAGAACCCCGACCGGCCGAGAGCGCCATCTGTAGAGGCGTGTCCAAGATCCCGTGAACATGGGCTGCAATGGTTTGACGGGTCGCTGGACTTACAAGAATACCATCGAAGTGGTCCAATTGAGACATCTCAGGTGACCAATCCGTAAGTACGGGGGTTTGAGAGGCCCATTCTACTGCTAAGGGGGTAATCACCCTTTGAGCCGAGTGTGTCATCATTACGGTCAGGTCAGCGCCGTGCCTTCGCAATTCACGCAACAAGCGGACGCTCTCCACTGCAGCGATTCCTCCAGTGATGCCGACGAGGACCTTTCTCCCCTCCAACGCCACCGAACGGGTATCGACATCACTGTCGCGCCTCTCCGCCATCAGTTCGCTGGGCGCCACCTCCCTCTTTTGCGCTATCGGTTGCCGTCAACCTCAAGGACGGACGACTCAGACCGGCATTTGTGAGCGAAGAGGGGACCATCGAGTCGGTTCACCGGGCGATGGCTAGCACCGTCCTATGGATGTCCCTACTCTCACTGATTCTGCTTTTCAGCGGACTGGATTCCGTGGGGCTTCTCTCCTCCCCCTTTGCTCTTATTTTGCTCGGCATCACCTTCGCGGGATCAGCCTACTTGTATCACGGTTTTTCGAATCGAAAACCATGGGCGTTAGGCCCTACCAAGTTACTCTGGTTGTTCCTGATGTCGATGTGTGCTCTGTTTGGCTTGATCGATGTCTTATCTGCGTTGAATGGAAGTCTTATCTCTGGATTATTGGCAATCATGTTGTTCTATGTTGTCTACACTATGGGGAAGCGATTCAAGAACTTCAGCAACCCAATGTTTGTAAGCTGGTATTACGGTACTGCATCGGGTGGAATTCACTCACTCTCATTGCTCGAGAATGAGGTTATGGCTTCGTGCCCTAACTGTCTCTCGATTCTCGCTGTGAAACCGTTCGAACTAACCGCTGACGAACTATGCCCAAATTGTAACGGTCGACTGGTCTCCGAAGAGACGGCAGCGAAATTCTCCGAAGAGGAGTAGGCATCGCCGCTTCGGTGGTAGAGTTGTTTGTTATCGCTACGAGCCCGACCGACTGACCGCTTAGTGAGGATTCCCTTTCGAAAAGAACGAGGGCTTCAAACCCTAAGGAAACGAAAACCTTCCAAGAGCCGATGGCGTAGGCAATGTCCTCAAAGCAAGAGAAAACTCACAAGTCAGAGATTGTGAGGTTCTTCCAGTACTCCTCAGGAACCTCTTGCCCGAGCCGAAGGGCGCCAAGGGCGCCGAGTTGAACCGGGTCCTCTACAATGTGAACTTCGATTTCACCGAGGTCGGCAAGTCTGTCCTGGATTGTGGCACCCAAGCCTCGAATGCCGGAGCCCCCACCGGCCAAGATGATGTTCTGGCGGAATGCGTCGTGGTATTCTGGGTTGGATTCGGCGATCAGCGCCTTGATGTTTTCCACTATCGGGTCAACAATCGACTCACAGGCAATCTGCATACAGTCGGTAATATCGAGGGACATCGCCTTGCCTTCGATTGAAAAATCAACGATGATGGGGTCTTCCGGTGGGGAGGCGCCCGTGTAGGACTCCGCCTCCTTCCACCGCCTTGCCATGTCTTTGGTAATCTGAGCGCCGGTGTACTTCTTCTGGATTTCAGTGATGAGCGTATTATCGATTCTGTCTCCTGACATGCTGATGTGGAGTTGGTCCTCAGGACCGGGGATGGTTCCATAGACCCTGCAGATATCGGTTGTCCCCGCTCCGATATCGACGACCAGAGTGTGGTCGAGCATGTCCAATGCGTAGGCTACTGCGAATGGTTCAGAAATGATCATGCATGCGTTGACCGTTCCAGCAGCCGCATCGAAAATTGCTGTCTTGTCGACATGGCTAGCTTCAGCAGGTGCTCCGATGACCGCCACCACTCGGCCGTATTCCTCTGGGTCGGAGAGGTTGATCATGTGGTTGATGAAGTGAGCGATGAACTTCTTGTCCTCTGGAGTGTCCTTGATTACGCCGTGCTCGAGAGGTCGGTAGAGATTCAGCGCCAACCGATTCTTCAGTGCTTCCTCGCCAAAGAGCACATCGCGTCGGAGGAAGTTCTTGGCAATGGAATCCTTCGGGGTTCCAATCACTGTCAGGACCTGTTCCTCGTGCCCCTTGTTCGACACCACCACAGAGCGGAAGGTTCCCAAGTCAACACCAATGTAGAGTGTGTCATCTGCCAATCCAATCACCGTCGAGTCACGTCCGGCACCGCCGGCATATTAACCATACCCATTCAATTGCTCACCAATTGCCCGCGGTCACACCCACATTTCGCAGCCGCTGCAGTACCAAGCGTCATGTTCTGTGTAGAGGGGAACCGCCTTCCCACACCCGGTGCACTCCTTGAGGACGCTGTCGCCGAAGAGTGTCAAGATGATCTTCATGTGGCGCTCCTCGCTGATGGAGAGATGCTGTCTCATAGCCCATAGGAGTTGGTCTTCACTTGGAGTGATGATTCCGTCACTCAACATTAACTCAACAGCTGCTTGATAGTCCGATTCAATGCTCATTGCAGCCGCATCCAAAGTGACTCCGTCTTTCTCTGCAACTAAATCCTTGTCACCAGGGTCATCTACGAAGAGAACCAAAGCCTTGGGGTCGAGAGAGGAGTCCCTAAGTTCAAAAATGACTGTGTTCCCTTCCGAGTAAGCGTGAACTAACTCACTCTCTTTGTTGATGATGGTCGCTATGTTCCGAGCAGTCTCGTCTCCATTTCGACCGCGGCGCCAACCTCTACCATCACCAGAATCATAGCCATAGAATTCTGTTCCGAGACCCGGATATTCTACTCGAACCTCCTCTCCTCCGTCGAAGTCGTTGTTCACGATGGTCAATTTCCCAACATCTGTGTTGATGATGTTGTCGTCTTCATCGAAGTTGATGATGAGGGGTTTGCGCTCAGCCTCGGCAGCATTGTAATGACCGTGCATCCCATCAATCCACTTGTCCTGTAGCCTTCCGAGGCTAGATTCCTGTTCCTCTGTGAGATGTTGTTCGATTCCGAGCACCCTCGATATTCCAGTCCCACTCTCTAGTTCAGAACGGAACTTCTCAACCATCTGCGCATCTTTCTCAACAGTTTCGAAATTCCTTTGTTTCTTTTTGGTTGAAAAATTAGGGTCCTTCCACTCGTAGTTACAGCGGATGCAGGAAAAGTAGCCGTCCAAGGATGATGGGCCAGCATCACCACCACAACGGGCACAGTCTCCCTCGTCACTCACAGAGAGGTTGTCCTTTGAATCTCTACCGCCTTGGGTGCCAATGAACGGGCGCTTCCGGAATGCCATCGGGCAGATGGCCTCCGCCGACCCAAATAGGAGTTCCGCTGAAATCAAAGATTACGATTGCCATGATTCGAGGATTGTGGCAATGCCAATTCCGCCACCAATGCACATCGTTGCGAGTGCATATTGCCCCCCTACTCTACCGAGTAGACTCGCTGCTTTCCCGGTTATTCTGGCTCCGCTGGCACCGAGAGGGTGCCCGATGGCGAGGGCACCGCCATCAATGTTGACGCGGGGGTCATCGTCTTGGAGTCCAAGATCGGACAGGACTGCGATGGATTGAGCGGAAAACGCCTCATTCAATTCGATGACTGATACATCATCAAGACCGATACCAGCGCGTGAAAGGGCTTTCTGAGTAGCTGGAACAGGGCCTATCCCCATTATTTCAGGGGGCACCCCGGCTACCGCGGTGCTGACGATTGAGGCTAGGGGCGTTATTCCCGACTCGAGAGCGAAATCCTCCGAACAGACGAGGAGAAATGCTGCGCCATCGGTTAGCGGGGAAGATGTAGCAGCGGTAACTGACCCTTCTGCATCAAAAGCTGGTTTCAACCCAGCCATCGCCTCAAGCGTGGTGCCCGGCCTGATGCAGCCGTCAGAGTGAACCTCTCCTCCCGGAGTTGTGATGGACACCAACTCGTCATCAAAGTGGCCGGCTGAGCCAGCCCGGGAAGCCTTCTGGTGACTTCTAAGCGCAAACTCCTCCTGCCTTCCTCTGTCGATGGAATGGCTTACCGCCAAATTCTCTGCGGTCATTCCCATCGCAATGTACGCCTCCGGAAACCTTCCTTCAAGAGCGGGGTGAGGGGAACGATTGAAGCCACCCCGCTGAACCCGAGACATAGACTCTACACCGCCACACAGAAAGCAATCTCCTGATCCCATGTTCAAGGCACCCGCAGCGCTGTGAATCACCTGCATCGAAGAACCACACAGCCGATTGGTGGTCATTCCAGGCACTGAGGTCGGGAGCCCGCTCATGTAGGTGAGGATTCGCCCGAGGTTGAGCCCTTGTTCACCCTCAGGATAGGCGCAGCCGAGCATCAGGTCTTCGACATAGTCGCCGGAAACCCCGGTTCTAGAGAGAGTTTCCTTAGCAACTTGAGATGCGAAGTCCTCGGGCCTGACATCCACCAAAGTACCCTTGTGGGCAGGCTGGAAAGGTGAGCGGGTGAAGCCTGCAATTACGGCCCGCATAGCACTGCCACATGGCGCGCTGTCATAATCATTGACGAAAGACGAGGAGAGCAATCGGCAACTGTTGACCGAGGGGTTCATGAACGGTGCGTCGGTCGCCGCCTCCGATGATAAGAGAGTGTCACCTCCACGGTCACTTCGAAGGACAACTTTGCCCCGCTTGCAACAGCGAAGGAAAGTTCGTCATGAACGATAGAGAACGAGACCAAATCGCTCGACGGATGGCTGGAATTCTTCGCCATTTCCCCGAGAAGTTTGACTTGGACATGGACATCAACGGCTGGGTCAGCGTTCGTGAGTTGTCGACAGCCATTGCAAGGAAGGACCGTCGCAAGCATTGGCTCCGAGACAGGCACATCGAGGCGATTGTCAACACCGACCCTAAGGGTAGGTACGAAGTTCGAGGAGGAAGCGTTCGCGCCACCTACGCCCACACTGTGGAAATTGAGTTGGATCTCCCTACCGAAAACATCCCAGAGTTGCTCTACTACCCGTGTGCGCCGGATGAGTTGGACATTCACCTTGAAGCTGGCATCTCTCCTGGTTCCCGAAAATGGGTGCACCTCTCCAAGACCATCACCACCGCTGCAAATGCCGGCCACGTTCACCACCATCGCCCTGTAATCCTAGAAATAGACACCATACAGATGCAGGCCAACGGAGACATCGTCTATCATGCTGGAACCACAGTCTATCTGACTGAAAGTGTGGACGGCACATATTGTGCACTTATCGAAGAGAACAATGTTGAGTACGATTTGATGCTCAAACAGTGGGCTGAAGAAGAAGAGTGAGACTTTCACGCTCTGCTTTTGCGGGTTCTCCTCGAATAATCGAGTTCCCGTGATAGGGTTGGGTCAGTGCTCACTTGAAGTGTCCACAGACTGGGCAGAATTCAAGTTCGGAGTCCATCGATTCATCACACTTGACGCAATAATCTCCCTCGCTTCCGTCAGACTTGGCACTGGCCGCTTCTTCCTCCGTAGCGAGAAGGCGCACTGATGCAGCCTCTTCGTAAAGTGGTAATTCTGCTGCCTGAAGGCGGCTGACACTCGCATGGAACGAGAGCGCCTCCTGCAGTGCTGATTCCAACTGCCAGCGTCTGTTCTCTCGCTGCGACTTGCCCTTGATTGAGTCAGCCATCACTAACTCCTCTTGGAGCCAACGGCGGAATTCCTCTAGTGATGGACCTTCGCTCACAGGTAGCGCACCCATTCAACCCTCATCAACCCGGCGGAGATGGCACCCGCAACCCACATCAGCCTCGGCCGCTCACGGTAGGACAATGACTGAGTTGGTTGTCATCAAATTCGGCGGTGGTCTAATCACCGACAAGGGTAGATTGTGCACCTCCAAACCCGATGTCATCTCCGGACTTTGTGAGGCGGTATCAGAGATGCTCGACCTTGGATTCCGTGTCATCGTAGTCCATGGGGCGGGGAGTTATGGCCACTTGAAGGCAAAGGCGTGGTCTCTCGCCGAGGGACGAATGGAGTCCGGATGGTCACCGGAACACACAATGGCGCTCAGTAGTCAGGATGAGGCCATTCAATCAGTTAGGGCCGACATGGACCTGTTGAATTCGATTGTTGTGGATGGTTTGAGATCGTTCGGAATCGACACATATTCCCTAAGACCGAGAGATTGGGCGACTGGGACCGGTCCGAATTTCTCAGGTGACACGTCACATTTTTCGCATGGTGACGGGCGCGTCGCAGTCTCGTTCGGGGATGTTGTAAATGTTGAGGGTAAATTGGAGTTCGGAATCCTCAGCGGCGATGATATTGTCTATAGAGTGGCTTTGGAGTTAGATGCAGACCATGTTCTATTCGCCATGGGTGGTGCCCCGGGATTAATGTCCTCACCGCCTCATGAGTCCGGTTCAGAGTTAGTTAGAACATGGAGTCAAGGTGATTCATTGAACGGCCAACACGAATCAGAGATTGATGTGACTGGCGGTATTGAACTGAAGTTGAACCGCGCAGCGACGATTGCAGAAGATGTGTCTAATGTCTGGTTGATTGATGGCGAGCAACCAGGACGGCTCGTCGCCGCTGTCCAAGGCTTGTCGCCCATCGGCACGAGGGTCCTTGGAACCACACACTGAAAGTGTGTGTCGACCACTCGACTAAAGGCTCAAATGGGGTCGGGAGAGCGGTGAAGGCAATGGATGGAGAGTCCGGCTCAGTACTTGGCGATTCATACGATGCTGAGCAGTTGTCCATGATGGATGAGATGTGCATCCTAGTTGACGAACAGGACAACGCCATTGGCTCAGCCTCGAAGGTCGATTGTCATCTGGGTTCTGGAAAATTGCACCGCGCCTTCAGTCTACTACTATTCGATTCCAAAGACCGATTGCTCATCCAGAAGCGGGCCGCCTCCAAAATCACCTTTCCCTCAGTATGGGCCAACTCATGCTGCAGCCACCCCCTCGATGTGAAAGGTGAGAACGAGCCAGAGGATGGAATGGGTGCGAAAAGAGCTGCAATTCGCAAATTACAACAGGAATTGGGGGTCGATCCTGAATCGGTCCCTATTGAGAATTTCGAATTCATTACCCGAATGTTGTACAAGGCGAGGGCAGATCAAAACTGGATTGAACATGAGTTGGACCACATCCTCTTCATCCGCGCCGATGTTGAAGTCACTCCTAATCCGAACGAAATCGATGAATTCAGATGGGTCTCCATGGACGAATTGGAAGACTTGGTATCTCGTTCCCCTGCAAATGGAGAGGTTATAGCACCCTGGTTCCAGCAAATCAAACATCTGTTCCTAGACGATTGGTGGGGAAATTTTGACGACATGTCCCCCTTTAGGGACGGCAAGATTCACTCGGTGGGGGATGTCACGGTGCGGGAGGACAGTCTTCTACTCAATGCGTTGGAAAACCACCGCATTGAGGTTGAACCAAGAATACGGGCTGCCCTATCCAAGACGAACCACGAGCGACTTCAGGCGGCTATGCTGCATCTCATTGATGGAGGGGGTAAGAGGCTACGGGCCATCCTACCTAGGTTGGTTGCAGAGGCGACCGGTCGAGCAGATGAGGGGCTCTATGACCTTGGAGCAGCAATCGAAATCATCCACAACTTCACTTTGGTGCATGACGACATCATGGACAACGATGAGGTGAGGAGAGGGCGCCCGGCAGTTCACATCGCATTCGACCATCCAACCGCAATCAACGCTGGTGATGCGATGCTTGCTGTATCATTCGAGGTGCTGAGTGAGTCACCCCACATCTCGGCAGAACACTTCAGGGAACTTGTGTTGATTATTGGCCAGATGGTGAGAAATGTCTCGGAAGGTCAGCAAATGGACATGGACTTTGAAAAACAGGAGTCGGTTTCGGAATCGGATTACCTGACCATGATTTCGGGAAAAACTGCTGCGATGTTCACGACCACGGCTCGAACTGGCGCCCTCCTATCGGGTGCTTCGGCTGAGACCATCCAATGTCTCGCTGAATGGGGTGAGAACGTTGGTCTCTGCTTCCAACTGATGGATGACTTGATCGACGCCACTGGTGACTCTGATACGCTCGGGAAGCCTGCCTGCTCTGATGTGATTGAGGGGAAGAAGACTCTGATTGCCATTCACGCCCACGGCCAAGACGAAACATTACTTCCGACCTTCCGCCGAGTCTTCGGATGTGGGGACCATGCGACCTCTCGTGACACCCTCGACTCAGTTCTCGCCGAACTTGAGGCGGTGGGCTCCATAGCGTATGCTAAGAATAAGGCGATGGAACATCATGCACTCGCTCATCGCTGTCTCGATTCACTGCCCGAGTCGAAGGCAGTTTCGGTGCTGAGAGAGCTGACCGACTGGCAACTTATCAGAATCGCCTGATTGTCTTATCAATCGGCGTAGTAGGCTTCACCGGGAATCTCTGGCTTTAGGCCCTTGCGCTCTCGAATCACAGCAACTGTGTCAGCGAGCAGGCTACGAGGCAACTCTTCGAAGCCACAATTCTCGGTGTTCCATACCGCGCGACCCTGGCTGGCCGCCCGGATGTCATTGGAGAATCCGAAGGTTTCAGCGACTGGCACCTTGCCAATCACAGTTGTAATCTCGCCATCCGCTGGCATATCCTCAATCTCACCACGGCGCATTGTCAACTCACGAGTGACGCCACCGAGCCAGTCATTCGGCACCGAGACATTCAACT
This sequence comes from Euryarchaeota archaeon UBA59, assembly GCA_002505495.1. Taxonomy (GTDB): domain Archaea; phylum Thermoplasmatota; class Poseidoniia; order Poseidoniales; family Thalassarchaeaceae; genus MGIIb-Q1. The sequence goes on from DAVI01000011.1 coordinate 9,998, forward strand.
TCTGAATCGGCTCCATGAGAACAGCACCAGCGCGTACCATAGCGCCCTTGATTGCGTTGCGCATCGCTGGGATGGTCTGAGCCGGGCCGCGGTGAATGGCGTCCTCGTGGAGCTTTGCATCCACTAGGCGAACCATCACGCCCATGATCGGCTCCTCTGCAATCGGGCCCTTCGAGCAGACCTCGTTGAACGACTCGATGAGGAGCTCCTTGGTCTCGTGAAGATACTGGATACCCTTTGTGTCGTTGACTAGGACGTTGGTCCCGTTGATGGCGTAGATCTTACGCATCTTGTCTTTGTCCATTCCGTACTCGCCGAACTTCCGGCCGACCTCCTTGCCATCTTTCGGTCGGATTGTGCCGCTACCGAACTCGCCTTCACGCAGCCCCTGGACGACTTCTGGTGAAAGTTGCTCCACTTCGATGTAGAATCGGTTGTGCCGGTTGGGTGACTTACCCTCGAACGAGGAGCCTCGGTTGGTCCCAGATACGGTTTCTCGGTAGACGACGATCGGTTCGGAGACAGAGACCTTGATACCCTGCTCCTCCTCAATTCGGTAGACTGTGATTTCCAAGTGGAGTTCGCCCATTCCGGCGAGAAGTGCCTCTCCGGTCTCGGCATTTGTTCGAACCTCGAGCGAGGCGTCGGCCTTCGCAAGAGAGCGTAGTGCATCGATGAACTTGGGCAGGTCTTTCATCGACTTGGGCTCGACTGCGACTGTCACGACAGGTTCAGAGTAGTGGCGAATGGCCTCGAAAGGAACCATGTCACTCTCTCGACCGATTGTCACTCCAGCAGCAGCGGAGCGTATTCCGGTAATCGCCGCAATGTTTCCGGCTACAATCATCGGGACCGCGATTCTGTCTGCGCCGACCATCATGCTGACTTGTTGAACACGCTCAGCCTTTGCACCGCCAATTGCCCAGACGCTCTCTCCGTGGTTAATCGTTCCAGAGTAGAGGCGGCCGACTGCTACTTCTCCTGCGTGAGGGTCCATCCAAATCTTGGTAATCATCAGAGCAAGCGGCCCGTCAGGGTCGCAAGTCATCATCGCCTTGCCCAATTCTGATTCCAAATCACCAGTCCAAATGTTGGGGATTCGGTACTCTTGGGCCTCGACTGGGCCGGGTAGTTGTGATACCGCCATATCGAGAAGAACTTCGTGAACAGGCGCTCGCTTGGCCAACTCCTCTTGATTTTCGTTTTTACAATAATCAAAGATGTCCTTGAATGAAATGCCCGACTTCTGCATGTATGGAACTGTAATCCCCCAGTTGTGGTATGCTGAACCAAAGGCGACCGTGCCGTCAGCAACGCTGACCAACCAGTCCTTCTTGTACTCCTCGGGAGCGAATTGACGAATCAGTTTGTTGACCTTCTGAATCTGGCCCATGAATCGCTCCTGCATATCCTCTGGCGTTACCTGAAGTTCGTTGATGAGGCGGTCCACCTTGTTGATGAACAACACTGGCTTAACCTTCTCCTTGAGTGCCTGGCGGACCACCGTCTCGGTCTGAGGCATGGCACCCTCAACCGCACAGGTGAGGATGAAGCAGCCGTCGACCGCTCGCATGGCACGGGTAACGTCACCACCAAAGTCGACGTGGCCGGGTGTGTCTATCAGATTGATTAGGTAATCAGTACCCTCGATGTTGTGCACCATCGATGCTGATGCAGCGTTGATTGTAATTCCACGTGCGGCTTCCTGCTCGTCGAAATCGAGGACTCGGGCCTTGCCTGCCAATTCCTCACTCATCATCCCGGCGCCAGCGATCAAATTGTCAGAGAGAGTGGTCTTTCCGTGGTCGATGTGAGCAGCGATGCAGATGTTTCGAATCTGCCCTCGTATGTGCATGACTTCTGTGGCCTTTGCGATGTTGTCTTCCTTGCGCCCCATGTGGTCCACCTTTGATGTCGCGGCCGACCTGCCCTCCATTGATAAAGGGCCCTGCGCGGGCGAGCACCCGCGCTCGAGGATATCGAGACTGAACGAGGTACTGCGGCGCTCAAGCCAAGACTGGCGCTGTGGCGAGGCACATCTCCTCTAGGAGCCGTGTAAACTCATCTCGAACGAGTCGAACTGACTCCTTTCCCTGCCTAATCTGCTCACCTAGTTGCTGCCGCTTTTCAGCACTCGCACGCTTCAGTTGTTGGCGCATTCCGTCAACTTGACGCATGGCCAATCTCAACCCCTCACAGCACTGCTTAGAGCGGGCCTGAAAGAGTCCCATCTCTGAATCCCCATGCAGCTGTGCAGAGTCAACTGCTGCCTTCTGAAATCTAGTATCCATCCTTGCAGACTCAATCGCCCACTTGGGGGTCTTCTTCAGTCCGTCATTCAACTTGATCAGCGAGAAGGCCTTAATCCACCATTTGGAAGGGTCCCATTGCCACCAACGATAGCCGTTTCGATAGTCGGCCTGGAAGGTGTGGTGGAAGTTATGGTAGCCCTCACCAAAGGTGAAGAATGCGAGCCAGAAGGAGTCCTTGCTGCTGTTTTCAGTCGTGTACGGCTGCTTGCCCCAGACATGTGCTGCCGAATTGATGAGGAAGGTCCCGTGATGCACGAAAACGGTACGCACCAAGCCCCCCCAGACAAAACCTCCAATTCCGGTTCCTAGCCCTCCAATTGCGTACCCAATCAAGCCTGGGGCCACCATGCCGATTAGGAAACCAATAGTGAAGATGAACTGATGCTGGAATCGGACAACCCAGTCCTTTTGCAAATCACGTACATTGGAATAATCTGGTTCACCAGTATGCTCATCGAAAATAATCCATAGAAAATGACTCCACCAAAATCCTCGAGCGGCGTTGTAAGGGTCTGAGATGAGGTC
>DAVI01000011.1:13037-13832 GCA_002505495.1 Euryarchaeota archaeon UBA59
GTGCCCAATAGGAAAACGGCATTCAAAGCGTTGACATTGAATGGTTTTGCGCTTCTCTCAACATGTTCCATGACTTCGCCCTCCGGCTGATACCTATGGCTGTTTCTCAAATATTGTTAACTGCATTGTCAATTTGAAGGGGGGGAAAGAAGTCAGGGTGAAGGTTGAATCAACGGGCAGAGGCTGCGATTCTCTCAACCTCTTCCTTCTTTCCAATGGCGTAGGATGTGACATCACCTGCGGCCGCCTTCGAAATCTCTGTCACAATCGCCTGAGTGAGGGTCTTCTTGCTCTTGTGTGTCGCTTGGGTGGCACCCTTCGCGAGATGGCGAATTGCGACGTCGAGACGACGGCTTGGCGCAGAGTCGACAGCCTTTGGTTGGCTTACGGCTCCGAATTTGATTCGAGTGATTTCCTCCATCGGGGCTGCATTGGAGATTGCGTCGACAAAGACCTGTAGGGGATTTACACCATCCCGTTCCGCGATTCTGTCCAAGGCAGCCTCAAACGCCTTAGCGGTTGAAAGCTTCTTGCCGGAGTAACGGCCGGTTCTCATCAGGCCATTGATGAAGCGCTCGACAACCGATAGTTTGCTCTTCCCGAACCACATGTTTGCGTGGCGACCGCCAGAGTGTGGCACGCCTACGGTCTTGAGATTGACATAAGGGGTGATGCCTGGGTCGAAGCAGGTTACTTCTGAGGAGTCCCACTTCCCAAAGACGAGAGTGCCGATTCCAGCGATTGGAACCTCGGGCTCCTCAACCTCGACCTCTGGCTCGGGTGCGTCCTCGACTA
>DAVI01000011.1:13926-15689 GCA_002505495.1 Euryarchaeota archaeon UBA59
TCATCGAGTGAGACGCCGTTGACCTTGATGACCTTGTATCGGACACCGGGGATGTCTCCGTATGAGCGGCCCATACGGCCACCGATTCCCTCGACGAGAACCTCGTCGTGTTCATCGATGAAGTTGATCGCGCCGTCGCCGGGAGCGAAGGCGGTCAACTTGTTGCCAGTTGCAATCAGACTGATCTTCACAGCCTTCCTGATACCGGAGTTCGGCTGCTTCGCTTCAATGCCTACCTTTTCGATGACGATGCCCTTTGCTTGGGACGAACCACCGAGTGGATCCGACTTTTCCTTGAGCTTCAAAACCCGCCTTTTGTAGCCTCGGTCCTTCCACCGAAACCGTTGACGGTCCCGCTTCATCTTGGCACCAGCAAAGAGTCCCCTACCCATGCGTACACCTTGAAGCAGCCCGCCGACCTGCCTCGCGTATATGAGGGTGACGGATATGAATGAAGGACGGCGCCGCTGTCACCCTACCTTCAGAGCAGTCCAATTGGTCATTTCCCCAACCTTGAAGCGACTGCTGTGATTCGCCCGTACAATGGCCTTCAGGGAGCACCTCGGTGATGCGGTACATATCACCTCAGTAGACCCCGTAGGAGGGATGAGGGAGGTCGCTTTGGAGCACCGCGGGAGAACCATTGTGTTTGATGATGTTCTGGGTGCACCGGGCCACCGGGCGGCAATGAATATCTGTATGAGGCATAATTTAGCCTCGAACTTCGACATCTCTGAATCAGATGTGATCGATGTTCTCGGATGGGCGATGAACAACAGAAGTGAATCCATTTCCTACGAGGGAGATGCTCCCGTATTCGAGAATTCAATTGACCCGGTAGACCTCCATCAACTACCGATTCCCCATCACTGGCCAGAGGACAGAGGTCGCTACATGTCTGCGAGCATCATCATCGCCGAATGGGCTGGAAACCGAAATGTCTCCTACCATCGGCAGTTCGTACGAGATGGGAATCATGTGGTGGCCAGACTGGTGCCGCGTCATCTTCGCACCATGGTGGACGAGTCCCGCGCCGCGGGTGAAACACTCCCCATCGCCATAGTGAACGGCCCAGACCCGTGTGTTCTGCTCGCTGCAGCGATGTCCTTCGATGAGCCGATAGATGAGCTCACGGTCGCTGCTGCGTTACACGAGAGATTCTACGGAAGGCCCCTCGAACTGGTCAAACTCTCAAACGGCATTGAAGTGCCAGCCGATTCGGAGTACGCGATGGCGGCCACCATCACTCGGCTGGATGATGATGAGGGCCCCTATGTTGACATCACTGGGACGGTAGACGATGTTCGACAGGAGCCAGTTATCGAGGTCCACTCCATTCACCATCGAAACGACCCAATCTTCCACGCCATCCTGCCTGCCGGTCGCGAACACCGCGCCCTGATGGGACTGCCGCGAGCACCAACAATCAAGGCGGCCGTTTCAGAGGTCTGCACCTGCACTGACGTGGTGATGACTGAAGGTGGCTCTGGTTGGTTGTCTGCGGTCGTTCAGATCGAGCCGAAATCCGCCGGTGACGCAAATGCGGCAATCATGGCCGCCTTCGCCGGCCACCCCTCGATGAAGGCGGTCACCATTGTTGACACCGATGTTGACCCTGCAGACCCCGTAAGGGTGGAATGGGCACTGATGACGCGTTGGCAGCCCGATAGGGACACGGTCATACTCAGTAATCAGCGTGGGAGTAGTCTCGACCCGACCCGGACTGAGGATGGCTTGACATCGAAGATTGGCTACGATGCGAC